>NZ_CP120131.1:962789-1283719 GCF_034039665.1 Mammaliicoccus sp. Dog046
TTAAGTAATGAACACGTGGAGATGATTTTAATTCATTCGCTTGAATAAAGATACTTTTATTTTGTGTATTAAATCGCTTGTTTGAACTCTTTTGTTCTATATTAAATGCGAGTTTATCATGATGATTTGAACGGCCATGTGACGTTTGATTAAATGTTGTTTTATGATCTTGAAAATCAATGGTCGTTTTATTTTGAGATTTAATTGAATGTGAATCTACATCTTTAATATTTTTTTGAAAAGATTCAATCGCTTTGTTGCCGTTTTTGAAATTACTTTGACCTTGTGGGGCACAACTTGCTAGAATGAAAGTAATGGTTATAACTAAGGTCGATAAAATTAATTTTTTCAATATTTTCAGCCTTCCTAATTAAATATAGATATAGTTTATCATAATACTAGAAAGAGGTCGTGTGTCATGCGCTTTATAGATCCAAATGATTTAGTTGTAGAATTAGAATTTAAAGAGAATGAAGATAATCAGCATGCGAAACACGTTCTTGGCATACCCGTTTATAATAATCAATTCATTTTGACACACCATAAAGTTAGAGGTATTGAATTCCCAGGTGGAAAAGTTGAGGCACATGAGCAGAATCATGAAGCAGTTTCGCGTGAGTTATATGAAGAGACGGGCGCAATCGCTAAACGCGTTAGATTTATCGCTTCATATATCGTGTATGATCAAATTCCATTTGATAAAGATGTATATTTTATTGATGTTGAACGTATTGAAGAAAAATCAGATTATCATGAAACGTATGGCCCAATCATCGTGGATCATATTGAAGAAGTGGAAGATGAGAAAAAAAGTTTCTTGCTTAAAGATGATGCAATATTAAAGTGTGTTGAAAGGGTGGAGGAACTTGGACTTTTTAAAAAGTAAAAAACTACCTGTATTTTTCGATAGTCATATAACCGAAGAAGTGACTTATGAAGTAGATCAATTAAAAGTTAAAGGCATGTTGATGACACCTCAAGATTCTGTTAATAGAATTGTTGTGTATTTAAGAGGTGGCAAAGGACAAATTGGTAAAGTCAGACCAGGTCGCTTGGCACAATTTAGTAATCAACATACACTTGTATTTGCACCTTATTATAGAGGGAGTAATGGCAGTGAAGGACGAGATGCTTTCTGTGGTAAAGATTTAAATGACGTTACCGTTGGAGTAGATATATTGAAACAACAATATCCAAATGTACCGATACATATCGTAGGCTTTTCAAGAGGTGGTATACAAGGATTATTAACATATCAGCAAATTGGTGTTACAAGTTATATCATATGGGGTGGCGTTTCAGATATATTAATGATGTACGAAGAACGCATTGAGCTTAGAAATATGTTGAAAAGAATGATTGGTCATCCGAAGAAAGACCGTAGTGCATATGAGACAAGAAATGCATTGAAGGATATACATCAAGATAGTCCACCAATATTAATCGTTCACGGTACGGAAGATAAGCAAGTTAATATCAATATGGCTAAACATTTAGAACAACATTTAATTAAAGAAAATGTTGAATATCAAACGATATATAAAGAAGGCGAAGGACACGTCTTTCGACCAAATATTGAAAAAGATACCGTTCACAAGATTCAGAAGTGGATGGATCAATGTGAGAAAAATAAAAGCTGAGGCAACATAGAGAGCCGGCAAAAGTATAGACTTTGTCGGCATTTTTTACGTGCATGCTTTCCGCGGGTATGTTCTCAGCCTGTAGTCTTCGAATCATGTTGTTCCCGCAGGAGTCAGCGCTAAAAATGCTTGAGTTTTGTGGCTAACGAGATAGTTCTGGAAAACAATCCTCTTAGAAAATCTAACGAGATAGAAAGTGAAAACAATCCCGTTAGCGGGAAAAAATGGTGTTCAGAAGTGAGAAATAGAGGTGAAATCCAAAGAAATAGTGCTCTAACGTGATAGTTCTGGAAAACAATCCCCTTAGAAATTCTAACGAGATAGAAAACAAAAACAATCTTCTTAGAAATTCTAACGAGATAGAAAGTGGAAACAATCTCGTTAGCGGGAAAAAATGGTGTTCAGAAGTGAGAAATAGAGGTGAAATCCAAAAAAATACTGCTCTAACGAGATAGTTCTAGAAAACAATCCTCTTAGAAATTCTAACGAGATAGAAAGTGAAAACAATCTCGTTAGCGGGAAAAAATGGTGTTCAGAAGTGAGAAATAGAGGTGAAATCCAAAGAAATAGTGCTCTAACGAGATAGTTTCAGAAAACAATCTTCTTAGAAATTCTAACGAGATAGAAAATGGAAACAATCTCGTTAGCGGGAAAAAATGGTGTTCAGAAGTGAGAAATAGAGGTGAAATCCAAAGAAATAGTGCTCTAACGTGATAGTTCTAGAAAACAATCTCGTTAGCCATCACATTCACATGTATATCAATAATAAAAGCTGAGGCAACTTGTACAAGTTGCCTCAGCTTTTTATAAATCATAAATTTAATTATTTTTATTAAATGTAAATCCACCATCATTTTGAATATGTTCTGATGACTCACCGAATTTAGCAAAGTTTTCTTTAAAGTTTTTAGCTAGTTGTTTTGCTTTTTCATCATAAGCATCTGAAGAAACCCAAGTGTTACGTGGATATAAAATTTCTTCTGGTACGCCTGATACGTATTTCGGAATATTTAGTCCGAAGATATCATCTTGTACGAATTCAGCATTTTTAATTTCTCCACTGATTGCTCTGCGAATCATTGAACGTGTATGTTTAAGATCCATTCTAGAACCAACACCATATTCTCCGCCAGTCCATCCTGTGTTTACAAGATATACATCAACATCATGCTCATCTATAAGTTTACCTAATAGTTCTGCATATTCAGTTGCATGTAATGGTAAGAATGGTGAACCGAAACATGTTGAGAATACTGGTTGTGGGCTAGTAACGCCTCTTTCAGTACCTGCTAATTTAGAAGTAAATCCACTTAAGAAATGATACATTGCTTGTGATTTATCTAATTTAGAAATTGGAGGTAATACGCCAAATGCATCTGCTGTTAAGAAAATAATTGTATTTGGATGTCCCGCAATTGATGGAGTAATAATGTTATCGATAAAATCAATAGGGTATGCAGCACGTGTGTTTTCAGTTAATGATGTATCCTCATAATCAACTTCACCTGATTCTTGCACGCCAACATTTTCTAATACTGTTCCGTAACGAATCGCATCATAAATTTGAGGTTCTTTTTCACGACTTAGACTAACTGTCTTCGCGTAGCAACCACCTTCAATATTGAATACACCATTTTCATTCCAACCATGTTCATCGTCACCGATTAGTTTTCTGTTTGGATCTGCTGATAATGTTGTTTTACCTGTACCTGATAAACCGAAGAATAAAGCAACATCTTTATTGTAGCCAACGTTAGCTGAACAATGCATACTCATAATGCCTTTTTTAGGTAAAAGGTAGTTCATTACAGAGAAGATACCTTTCTTCATTTCACCTGCATATTCAGTACCACCGATCAAAATAACACGATGTTTGAATGATGTAATGATGAATGTTTCAGAATTAGTGCCATCTACTTCAGGATCTGCTTTAAATCCTGGTGCACTAATTACAGTGAAGTTAGGTGTAATGTTTAATGCTTCTTCTTTCGTTTCTGGGCGGATAAACATATTTTGTGCGAAAAGGTTATGCCAAGGAAGTTCGTTGATTACTCGTAAGTCTAATCTTGAAGATTCATCAGCTCCAGCATAGCCATTGAATACGTATATATCTGATTTTTGGTTTAAGTAGTCTATAACTTTGTCATATAGATTGAGGAAGTATTCTTCTGAGATCGGTTGGTTAATTGTACCCCAGTCGATGTCTTGTTCTGTATCTTGTTCTTTAACTATAAATTTATCTTTTGGTGATCGACCTGTGTATTTACCTGTTTCCATTCTAATTGCACCAGATTCAGTTAATATACCTTCACCAGATTCTAAAATGTGACGGTACAATTCTGTTCTAGACAGTTGGTTGTGAGTAGATTCCTTTTTGAGCAGGTTAGTTAATTCGATTGTTTCCGTAATAGTCTGTATTGCCATAAATGACGACCTCCATATGTTAATTTTATAGTTGTAAGCATTTTCATGGAATTAGTATAACACATTGAATTTTATAGTCTATACTAATTGGGGAATTTATTATAAAAATTTTATAATACGAGAACTTGAGGTACATTGACATTAATGAAAATCTCTAGTATTATCATTTTTGACGGATTCTCTTATCCTGAGTGGTGGAGGGACATGGACCCAATGAAACCCAGCAACCTCTTTCGAATGCGAAAGAAAGGTGCCAAACCGTTTGCAGACCAATATTGTCTGAACGATAAGAGCGAATGGACGAGTGTGCCTTCTCTCTTTATTTTATTGAGAGTGGGCACTTTTTATTTGCGCTGAGGTAGAGACCGTACAACTATATTTAAAGGAGATTTTTTATGTCAAAAAATAGAAGACTCTTCACATCTGAATCGGTAACTGAAGGACACCCAGATAAAATCGCGGACCAAATTTCTGATGCGATTTTAGACGAATTATTAAAGGGAGATCCTAAAGCGAGAGTCGCATGTGAAACAACAGTAACAACTGGTATGGCACTTATTGCTGGTGAAATATCAACTTCAACTTATGTCGACATTCCAAAAGTAGTTAGACAAACGGTTAAAGATATAGGGTACACAAGAGCGAAGTACGGTTACGATTTCCAAACAATGGCCATTTTAACTGCAATAGATGAACAATCAGCTGATATAGCTCAAGGTGTTGATTGTGCATTAGAAGATAGAGACGATTTAACTGATAATGAAATAGAATCAATTGGCGCAGGAGACCAAGGTTTAATGTTCGGTTTTGCTACTAACGAAACAGAAACTTATATGCCTTTACCTGGTTACCTTGCGCATCAATTAGCGAAAAAATTAACAGATGTACGTAAAGAAGGTACGTTAGATTATTTACGTCCAGATGGTAAGACGCAAGTAACAGTTGAATACGATGAAAATGATAAACCAGTAAGAGTAGACACAGTTGTCATTTCATCACAACATCATGAAAAAATTGAACTAGAAAAAATTCAACAAGATATTAAAGACCATGTTATTTATCCAATCGTGCCTAAAGATTTATTAGATGAGAATACTAAATTCTTTATAAATCCAACAGGTAGATTCGTAATTGGTGGACCTCAAGGTGATGCTGGTTTAACTGGTAGAAAAATTATCGTTGATACATACGGTGGCTATGCAAGACATGGTGGCGGTTGTTTCAGTGGTAAAGACCCAACAAAAGTAGATAGATCAGGTGCTTACGCTGCAAGATACGTAGCAAAAAATATCGTAGCAAGCGGCTTAGCTGATAAATGTGAAGTCCAATTAGCTTATGCGATTGGTGTGGCACAACCAGTATCGATTTCTATCGAAACTTTCGGTACAGGTAAAGTAGACGAAACATCATTAGTTGAAAAAGTAAGAGAATTATTCGACTTAAGACCAGCAGGAATCATTAAAATGTTGAACTTAAGACAACCTATCTATAAACAAACAGCAGCATATGGACATTTCGGAAGAACAGATGTTCAATTGCCATGGGAAGAACTAGATAAAGTTGATGATTTGAAGACATTACTTAAATAAGAAGTTATAAACCCCAAACTGCATTCGTAGTTTGGGTTTTTTTGATTTAGAGGGAGTGTTGTTCGCAAGATAGGACGAACGTGCAAATAAGAGTGTCGTTGTTTACAAGAATGGGCGAACGTGCAAATAAGAGTGTCGTTATTAGCATTTTGAGTTAAAAATGCAATCAAAATCACCTGATTTACCAAGTTATTTACAATTTTAGTGTTGATTAACTATTGAATTGTACGAAGTTTAAAAAATAACGGCATATATCGTATATATTTAAGGTTATATACTGAATTTCTTTAGGATTTTTACTATAATAGAGTTATTACATTTGAAAGGGAGCGATATGCAATTATGAGCCAATTAGAGCCGATTCATTATGGATTAATCGCAGCTGTTATTATTGCGATTATATTTATTATATTATTTTTCGTTGCATTGAAACAAAAGAAAAAATCTCTGAATAAAATTCAAGAAACACACAAACAACAGAACGAGTCATTGAAATCAGAACATCAGGAAAAGCTTGATCACGAAAGAGTAGAAAATAAAAAAGTATTAACTAAAGAAAAAGAAAATCATCAACAAGAAATTTCACAAAAAGAAAGAGAAATTGATTCATTAAAGTTATTCTCTAAAAATGAAGGCGAGTATATTACAGATAGACATTTATTAGAATTGAGAGATCAATTAGTAAATGAACGCCGAATTAGACCGGAAGATATGCATATTATGGCGAATATCTTTTTACCAAAAGATCCACTAGGCAAGATTCGTCAAGTTGATCATTTAGTATTAACGAGAACAGGTATTTATGTAATTGACTCAAACTTAGTTAGCGGTCATATTTACCATGGTATTACTGAACAACAGTTTGGTGATTTCCCAGTATTAGGTCAAGTGTTCGAAACATTAGATTTGAACAAGAACAAAGAGCAAACGTTATTACTTGAAAGAGAAGCGGACAAGAAGACAGCTGCGTTCCATTCTTATACGGATAATGTTAAGCATGTAGAAGCAACGACAGAAGAATTGCAAAGACAACTTGAATTGAACTATACGCCTACACCAATCTTATATTTCCATCCTAATGAAGTTTCTGAAGCAACAATCAGCAACTATTCACAAGATCCAAATATAAAAGTACTTGTTGGTGAAAAGCAATTACAACACTTCTTTAATAAATTCGTATTCCATGGTAGATTCCAATATAGCGTGGAAGATTTAGAAAGAATTATGGAAGAAATCGAAAAATTTAATCCGTAAGCAAAAAACATGAACTATTTAATTCTACAAGTTATACTTACCAAACAATGTTCATTTAATATTGAATGAATAATTTATAGGAGGTCTAAGAATGACTCAGAAGACAATAGAATTTTACAACGGTAATACAATTCCAGCCCTTGGATTAGGTACATTCAGAGTTGATAATAGCGACGAATGTAAAGAAGCAGTTAAACATGCGATCATAAGTGGTTATCGCCATATAGATACAGCGAAAGTGTACGAAAATGAAGAAATGGTTGGACAAGGCATTAAAGAAGGTTTAGCTGAAGCTGGTTTAAATCGTGAAGATTTATTCATAACAACTAAGCTTTGGATGTCTGATTACGGTCGTGAAAGCGTGCAAGCAGCATATGAAGCGTCATTACAAAGACTAGGTCTTGATTATGTTGATTTATATTTAATTCATTGGCCAGGTATAGATTCAGCATTAATTGTTGAAACTTGGAAAGCAATGGAAGCTTTATATAATGAAGGAAAAGTAAAAAATATTGGTGTAAGTAATTTCAATGTAAATCACTTAGAAGATTTATTGAAAGCTACTTCAATTAAACCAGTCATCAACCAAATTGAATGTCATCCATACATGACTCAAACAGAATTAAGATCTTACTTGAAAGCACAAAATATTGTCGCTCAATCATGGTCTCCATTAATGAATGGACAAATTCTTGAAGATGAAGTTGTTAAAGAAATAGCAAATGAATTAGGTAAAACACCAGCACAAGTAATCATCAGATGGAATGTTGATGAAGAAATTGTTGTAATACCTAAATCAGTTACACCATCAAGAATTGAAGAAAACTTAAACGTATTTGATTTTGAACTATCTGAAAATCAATTAGCAAGATTAAATGATTTAAATAAAGATGAAAGAATTGGTCCAGACCCAGCAGAATTTTCTGGTCAATAAAATTGAAAAAGCATATCACGTAGCTACGTGATATGCTTTTTATTATGGGTTAAAAAATATAACCTAAGTAACAAGCACTAATTGAAAGCACGATCGTTAAGAGGATATAAATAACCATTTGTTTATAAGATTTTAATAAAAAGCGTTCATACACTTCGAGTAGGTGAGTAGAGAACGTTGTGAATCCACCACAGAATCCGATAGCTAATAATGCATACATTGCGTCATCCGACTCGAAATGGTGCGCAACAATACCAATGATGAAGCTTCCAATTATATTGACTAATAATGTAGCTATTGGGAATGAAGTTGCGCAATACTTAGTACATAAATTGTTTACAAACTGTCTGCAAACAGCACCGAAACCTGAACTGATCATAATTAAGAACAATGTCATAAGCGAACGGCTCCTTTCTTATATCCTATAGCTATAAACACAAATCCAAGCAACATACTACTCAATACGTATATAAAAGCTAATAAGAATTTGCCATTCATTAATAATTGAACAGTTTCTAGACTAAGTGATGAGTATGTAGTAAAAGCACCTAGAAATCCAGTCGTAATTAATTTTTTGAAATTCGGGTGTGATTTGAAATAAGAAATGAGATAAGTTGAAAAAACACCCATTAATAAAGCACCTAAAACATTAACTGTGAGTGTAGCAAACGGGAAATAGGACTGTTGAATGAGCAACGCGCAAATGTAGCGCAAACTGCCACCTAAACAACCGCCAATAAATATAGCAATATAAACCATAGAAAATCCTCCATATAAAAATGGTGTCTAAATTTCTAATAGCTATCGTTAGCATAATTAGAACTTAGGCACCATTTTATCATTTATTAAGTTAAATAATACCGAAAAATTTAACGATTACGATAATGTGATAAACAATCACAACTAGTAATATAATAGGTAGAAATTTGTTTAATTTAGAAATAAGTTTATGTTTCTTAGATTGATGTTTTATTGATTTATCTGTCGCAATAACTGCAATAAATAGTATAATACCATTAAAAATACTACTTATTAAAACGAGTGATACAACTGAACCAAACAGCGTTTCAAGAAGAGGATTTTGTGCAGTTAAAAATAAACTTACGATTATAAGTAGAACTGATATATAAAAATAGCGCTTCGCTTTATCCATGATGCCCTCCAAAAATTCCATATAATCGTTTATACTATCACAAACTTTAATTTATTGCATCTAGTAACTGCATAACCTCTTCAAAATCATCCATTTTCTTGCAGTGACTAGGAATAATGAAAAGAGGGTCTTCATTATGTGATTTTAAATCTATTAATTTAGCATGTGTATCAATAAATAACTCACCGTTATAGGCCTGTTTAAGTAATCTTTTCGTTGGTAGTACGTCTTTTTCAATATTTGAACGACACCATGCAGCATCACTACACATAAAGATATTAAGCTCTGGGAATTTTAACATAAGGCCAATTTGTCCAGGCATTGCGCCAGGTAGTTGATAACTAATGATAACATCTTGATTAAATACTTTATTACCTGTACCTAATATAGGGTGGTCTGCTTTCACAAAATCATCAACAAATTCTATTCTTTCTTTAAAGTCATCTGGCATGACATGGAAGCTCAATTGTAAATTATTATTCGTTACTTGCTGTGTGATGAAATCGTGGTATGCTTCGCTAGATGTTATGATTGTGGCATTTTTAAAAGCATTTAAATACCCGATATGATGACTAGCAAAATTAGTTATAATGCAGTAATCAATTTCGTCAGGGTGGACATGGTTTTTCATCAGTTGGCTGGGTAATGATTCATACACTTTGTAATCTTGACGTTGAAAAAGTTTTAAAGTTTTTAAGTCTGTACTAGGTTTAACATGTTCAGAAAAGCCTGTATTGATTAAAATTTTAAAATCATTGATTTCTAAATAATAGGAAAAAATATAATATCTTTCGACAATACTTTTTTTACTATTATTGATGACTGCTTCGTCACCTAAAAATGAACCTGTTGTATATAGTTTAAAACGTTTTATAGTTTCTTTATTATCAGTCACCATCGATCACCGCCTACATCATCAGATTGTATGTATTACAATTGTTATTAATTTAATATTCATGTTTATTATGACACAAAATAATTGAAAATACATTTAAAGTAACTTCAAATATGCTATATAAATCAAATGATTTAGTAAGCGATTGCAAATTATGATAGTATAAAAATACATAACGTGAAAGGAATGAATAATGTGAGTAATCTTAAAGTACAAGTTTTTGCAGATGGGGCAGACATCGAAGAAATGAAACAAGCCTATCAAAATAAAGAAGTTGACGGGTTTACAACAAATCCGAGTTTAATGAAAAAAGCAGGTGTATCAGATTATAAGACATTTGCTGATGAAGTCGTAAAAGCCATTCCAGATGCTTCTATATCTTTTGAAGTATTTGCTGATGATATTGAAACAATGGCGAAAGAAGCAGAAATTTTAAAACAATATGGTGAAAATGTATTCGTTAAAATTCCAGTCGTTAATACTAAAGGTGAATCAATGTTACCTTTAATTAAACAACTGTCAGCGAACGATGTAAAAGTGAACGTTACTGCAGTTTATACAATTGAACAAGTGAAAGCGATCGTAGATGTAATTAAACCTGGTGTTGAAACATATGTTTCAGTATTTGCTGGTAGAATTGCAGATACGGGTGTAGATCCATTACCATTAATGAAAGAATCTGAAGAAATTTGTCACAGCAAACCAGGCGTAAAATTGTTATGGGCAAGTTGTAGAGAATTATTTAATGTCGTACAAGCAGATGAAATTGGCGTAGATATTATTACATGTCCAAAAGATGTCGTTGCTAAAGTACCTAATATAGGTAGAGACATTAATGAATTATCTGTCGATACAGTTCAAGGTTTCGCAAAAGATATTCAAGCAAGTGGATTAAGCATTTTATAATTTAAAATTAAACACAAGAATCTGAGTCATTACATTTTGTCCCAGATTCTTGTGTTTTTTATGTACTTTAAAATAGGTGCACCTAAATTTAAAATAAGGTAATTAATTTATATTATTTTACTATAGCTAATAGGTTAACTTGTCTTGTTATTTGTTATATAATCAAAATTCAGTGAAAAAATTGGAGCGATGAAAATATGGCTAATAACTTAAGAATTGCACAAAGAGGCGCATATGTGAGCCTTATAACATACATTATCCTATCTACAGTAAAATTTTTCGTAGGGGCAAGTTATAACTCATCTGCATTAAAAGCAGACAGTTTAAATAACTTAACAGATATATTCGTATCCATCGCAGTACTTGTTGGATTGAAAATCTCTGTTAAACCTGCAGATAAAAATCATCCTTATGGACATATGAAAACTGAGAATATTACAACTCTGATCGTTTCATTTATTATAATTTTTGTAGGTATTGAAGTTATTTCAAGTAATATTCCTAAATTATTCAAAGAAGAACTCAGTGAACCAAACACATTAACTATTTGGGTAAGTATAATCAGTGGGATAATCATGTTATTCGTTTATTTATACAATCAACGATTAGCAAAACGAACAAAAAGCACATCCTTAAAATCAGCTGCAAAAGATAATCTTTCCGATGCATTAGTGAGTATTGGAACAGGTGTCGGATTAGTATTTACGCAATTTGGTTTTCCAATTGTAGATATTATATTAGCTATATTATTAGGTTTGATAATAGTTTATACCGGATTTACGATTTTTAAAGAATCCGTATTTACGTTAAGTGATGGTTTTCATGAACATGACTTAAATTATTATATAGAAGAAATAGATGTTGTACCTGGCGTTTTAGAAGTGCCATCAATAAAAGGGAGGTACCATGGCAATAGTGTATTCTTAGATGTGACGATAGTTGTAGATAAACATTTAACGTTAGACGAAGCACATGATATATGTGATCTCGTTGAAAAACGATTAGATGAAGCGGGCGTTTATTCAGCATATGTTCATCCTGAGCCAAAGTTATAATAATTGAATTATTTAATATTTGTAATTAAATGTGATAAAATTATTATGTGAGTGTTTGGAAAATAACTAAAGGGGATGTTATTCGTGCAAATACTAGGCAAAGGATTTGAAAATAATTACCATTATTTCCATGTGATTACTGATGAAAATCATTTAATAAAAGTACGCGTTCCAGATGAAATGGACGATAATGACTTGAGACATTTATTAGAAGCCGTATGCAATGATTATGACCAAAGTAACAGTTAAATAGTATTGTTTGATGAAGAGACTAGGGTATACTTAGTCTCTTTTTATATTAAGCATTCTGAGATATCGTGCGATTAGGTATGAAACGCACGAAGACTTTAGGGTAAGAGCCGAGATATCGTGCGATTAGGTATGAAACGCACGAAGACTTTGGGGTAAGAGCCGAGATATCGTGCGATTAGGTATGAAACGCATGAAGACTTTAGGGTAAGAGCCGAGATATCGTGCTATTAGGTATGAAACGCACGATATCACATGTTCATATTTTATTTAAATAGTAAAAGGCAGAGATACAATCGTATCTCTGCCTTGTTTTTATGATTTTGATTTTCGTTTCCATATAATAAATTCAACTATTGCTACTACTATTAATGAAGCGCCAAACAATGGCATTAAAACACCTAATATTACTAAAAAGATAATCAATCCTATTGGTAAGCGCCCATTAACTTGTGGTACTGAACTGTGTGATATCGCACTTTTACGTTTAATCCAAGTGGTGAATCCAAATACAATGCCACTTATAAACGTAATACAGACGAGTAAATTTATAATTTTATTTAATGGACCAAATAGGTGTCCTTCATGTAAAGGTATGCCAAAGCTAAACCATTTACCAATGAGTCCATAGTCATCGTAATTGACTTTTCCTAATAATTTACCTGAATATTGATCGAAATAAGCTGTTGTTTCTTCTTTTGGTGCAACGTCTAACCCTGTGACACCTGTATTACTACTTTTCGAAACCGTAAATACGCCTTTGTCATCAGCAGGATAAACAATTGAGAATGGTTTTGTTATATGTTGTTTCTCGCTTTTAGAGATGATACTTTCTAAACTTTGTTGTCCATCTGTTCCAATTGCAATTTGAGAACCACCATGATGTTGCGCATGTGGATCTTTCTTTGATTTAGGTTGTTCTTTATTTCTTGTAGCCCACGGTAGTTCGTTATCTTCTGATTGTGGGGGATTAGCAACCATTGCTGAATAACCGAACTTGGGATGTTCTTCAGCAAACTGATTAATTTGTTTACCCATAAATGCTGACCAAGGTAATCCCGTTAAAATAATAATAAATATTGGTATAGCAATGATTAAACCAATGATGGCATGTATACGTCTATCCGCCAAAAATGAAGTTTTTTGTTTCGGTTTTTTAAAAGCTTTAGATTTAAATGTTAAATAAACACCTGATAAAATCATAAAGATTGCCCAACATGCTGCAAGTTCAACCAAGTAGTTTACGAAACTACCGCCTATCATTAATGAACTATGCGTATCTCTTAAAACATTTGCAAAAGTAAATTTTGCATTCTGATTGGCAACTCTTTGATTGTGTTCATCTAAGAAAACATAACGTGAATCCCCATCTTCGTTACCAATTGTAACGCGATTATTGTATGGTTCATCCATAATACTGATCTTTTGAATTTCATAACCTTTGTACACATCTCTAATTTCTTGTACAGCTTCATCTAAGGATTGATGTCCTTTCGTATCACTATTCGCGAAAAATTCATGCTCGTAAATGTGGTTTTCCACGTTTGTATAGAATAAATATCCTATTCCCGTTAAAGATAGTGTAAGCAATAATGGAGAAATGAAAAATGCAGCATAAAAATGCAGTCTTCGTAGTGGTTGATAATTCTTCATTTATGTTACCTCAATTTCAAATTTTATTTATATCACTTTATAAAGTATAATTAATATGTAAGAAATACAAGGTGGAAAATATTATAAATATGAACTTTTGGTGAAGTGAGAAAAATCGATGTAATAAATGACGCGAAAATGTAATATTAAAATACTCTTAAAATTTTGTATAAAATGTTAAAATTAAGGTAACAGAGTGAGGTGAATGACAATGCTAACAAATTTCAAATTGTATAACGATAAAAAGAATCGTAAATTAATTGTTAATCAATTTTACAGTAATTTAAATCATGAAAACATCCATGATGCGGTAATTAGTTTAGAAGAAAGAAAACATCAAGCTTTTCCACATGGTGAAGTATACTTCCAAAATGATTTGCCAGAAGAATTACAAGATGAATTAAAGTTAAGTAAGTCAGATGGGTTATTTATAGTTCAAGAAGATAATATTCAAAAGGGTGCAGTAATTCCATTACAATTGATCGTTCAATACTTAGTAGCGAATAGAACACAAATCGTTGAAGAAAAAGAACTAAGTGTCATTCAATTAGAAAATATTATTGATCGATTAGAATTGACGTTACACACTGAAAGCTTATAATAAATGAATACAAGCAAATAAAGAGGCGAAACGATTATGTTTCTGCCTCTTTATTTGCGATAGTAATCTAAAATAATGAATTTAACATAAGGACGGAGTGTTTTATATGTACGAAGCAATAATATTTGATTTTGATGGCACGATTATAGATACAGAAATTCATTTGTTTAATACAATTAATAAACATATTAAAGAACGCAATGAACAACCGATTCATATAGATGAATACAAAGCTTCAATAGGTTCGGTTTCTAAAGAACTAGACGATAAAATCCTTCATTCTTTAGGGTCTGAACAAGCTTTAAAAGAAATGTTTAGTGACCATTATGAAGGAACGAAACAATTACCAGTTAAACCTGTTGTTAAAACGCTAGTAGACTATTGTGTAGAAAACAATATAAAAATGGGAATAGCGACGAGTAGCTACAAGGCGCATATTATGCCTAACGTACAAAGATTATCTTTAGATGAACATATTCATGTGATTAAAGGAAGAGAAGATGTTTCGTCAGTTAAACCTGATCCAGAATTATATATACAAGCTGCACAAGATTTGAATGTCGAAGCAAGTAAATGTTTAGCGATTGAAGATACGACTAATGGTGCTAAAGCGGCAATAGATGCTGGAATGGATGTTATTGTCATCACACATGAAATTACTGAGGATTTAAATTTTGATGTACTTAAAATATTAAACAAAGATATCGATGCACAAGAAATTATAGAACGTTATTTATAATACATATCTTTCAAATAAGATTGTCTAAATGCATAAGGCGTGATTTGGCGGTATTTCTTAAATGCTTTTGTGAAATGGGATTGATCGTAAAATCCGTAATCTGTGGCAATCGCAGCTATGGATTTATGTGGATTAGTAATCAAATCGATCGTTGCATCAAAAATTCTCATTTGATTGCTGAGTAGGTACTTCTGCTTAAGTGGGTGATTCATATTGAGAGATAAAGGGGTTTGTGTATTTAGGTCATTTATTAAAACCATTAATAAATAAGAAATCCTAAATGTAACTTCTGTGTTTAAATGTAAGTCGGTAAGGGATGTGTAATCTATTAATTGGTTAATATGATTTTGGATCATTTGTTTATGGTGATGGTAGGATAGCAGTGAATAGTCATGGGACAACCATTGTTGAATGACATCACGTGCCAGTGTACTAACAATCATTGCGTTAATCGTAACCATTGTGCATTGACTAGTATTCGTACTAACATAACTCAATTCATTAAATGGAATGATTGTATAGTATCCCGAAGGAACTTTAGTCACTTTATGCAAATGATGATGAAAAACGTCGATTTCTCCATCGTGAACATATATCATTGTTAAATAATCTTGATTATTTAAACAAAATGAACCATTTAGTTGTTTGGTAATTTTAAACATAAACATATGCAGACCTCCATATTAAATTCTGTAAAAAAAATAACAACGACAATATTTAATTAATGTTATAATTGATATATTAATGACTTTTTAGAGGTGTTACATGAATAATAAGCAATATAAAGCAATTGTTTTAAAAAAATTGTGGTTTATAAATAGAAAAGAAAAAAGTAAAGCGAATGAATGGTTAGCTGATGATGATGAAGAACTATTCATTGAGAAATTTGGGAAACCAAACCATTTTGCACAGCGCTTTATAGATGAAGAAATCATAGACAAATCTTTACCACCAAGTAGTTTATACAAACTACTTACATTAGGCGGGTTATTGTTTGGAAATGTAGTTATGTTGGGTATTTTAATTACAGCAGTATTATTAATATTTGGAACATTTACTCTATATTTCACAAAACCTATTTCTGAAGCGATTACCTTACAAATTCTCTACTTAGCGATTGGTATTGTAATGTTTATCGTCGGTTATATAGGAATGAAATGGGTCAATGCTTTCTTTACAAGAAGGTTATTGATAACGAGAAGATTTAAAGATATTTCATAGATATCAAAAAGGGGGGTGTCGATAGTGAGTTTATTATATTTCGATGAATGGCGAGATACACGTGCAACAATAAGATATATCGCACAAATAATGGGGAAATGTTGTTTAACAGTAAAGACACCTGAATCCTTATACAAACACGTCATGCTATCTATTAATCAAGTTGGGCTTTCTACTGGTGAATTGGAGAAGGATAATCATAAATTTGAAATTGATTTTGATATATTAGACCAAATCCTTATTGTAAAAGTAGACGGCACTGAAACAACTAAAATTGTACAAACTGGACAAACGATAAAAGAATATTATCATTTCGTATTTGATACTTTAGCTGAACATGGCGTTCATATTGAAATCAATACAAAGCCGTATCATATTCCATATGAAAAAACATTGGACGAAGATGATCAAGAACGAATATTCAATCCTAAAACAGCTTATCATGCATTGAAATTGATGCAACAAGCACAATATGATCATTATCAATTTTTACATTCTAGAAATATTAAAGATGTAAAGACTGGTTTGTTCTGGGATAAGTTTGATGTCACTTCGATATTTTACATAGAAGGTAATCAAGAAAATACCGTTTCACTTTGTTATTATTTTGGTGATAAATATAGAGAGTCTCCTTATTATATTATTAAGATAAATCCGTTTAAGCAAGATAAAATAAACTTAAAACAAGTTGAACCATCTTATGCTGAATATAATGGTAAAGATGGTAGTTTCTTAATATATGAAGAAGATTTGCAAAGTATCATTAGAAGAGATGAAGTATTACTTACATTCTTTAATAGTGCATACCAAGCATTACTTTCTGGCGTGAGCAGTAAACTTAATCATTAAAAAAACGAGGTTTGGACAATTGATGTCCGAACCTCGTTTTTATTATTAAGTACGCATTATATGATTTTTTTGATGATGAACTAAACGTAAAGACTCGCCCATTTTCTTACTTACTAAATGATAATCAAGCGCGATTAATGTTGAAGTACCATTTTTAAATTGCAGTTTCGTTTGTGCTTGATGCTGCTTGATATTTAAAATTTGTTTGCAGTTAATAAGCATATAATTCGATTGATATTTTGCTGAAGTAGGGAAAAGTACAAAGTCTTGTGTGGCGTAAATTAATAATGGGGTAAGTTTATAAATATTTAGAATATATTTGCCATATTGTTCTCTCGTTTTAAAACTTGCACCTTCGATTCTCAAAGCATCATTGATGAGAGATTGAACAGTTTGATTTGTATGTTGAATCGGTGCATTTAAATATTCAATTTGATATTTATAACTTGGATGTTGAGATTGTTTAAGGAGTAGCATATTTGGATTGATTAAATGCGTCATGTTTTTCACCTCTTTATTTTAGAATAAAAGAGGATCTAAGATAAATATTGTAAATTTGTAAGCTTATATTGTATTTAAATTAAAAAATGCGTCTTCAATTTCTTTCTGGCATTTTTTCTATAATATTTAATAGTTGAAACACTTTTGTTCATATATAAACCAATCTCCTGTGTAGAAAATCCTTGTAATGTCAGGTTTAACCACGTCAGTTCTTCTTCTGATAATATATCAAGCAAACTCAACCATTCATATTGATAAAATTCGTGAAAGCTTCGATCTAACAAGTGTGTTTCTGAAGTGGGAACGAAGCGGTTCATGTCTTTAGATTGTTTTCTAATGCAGTCAATGAGATGGAATTTTAATTTAGTATACATGTAATGATCTAAGTGTTCAGTTTTTGAAGCGTCATAATTTTGAATCAGCTCCCACATTTTTATTAGCAACAACTGATAGTAATCTTCATACTGATAATAGACTTTGAAATGATGTAATAAATAATGAATCATTTTGTTGTATTTTTTATAGTGCATATTGAAAATTGAAGTATCCATATAGTTCCTTTAAGTGGCATGCTCACATGTATTTCCGGATACAATGATTATATTTAAAAGGAAAAAATAATTTAAATGGGTTTTAACTGAACAAAAGATGTTAAATTGAGAATATATAAGAAAATACCTACAAATTAATAAAAAAGCTGTATTTAATCATTTAATAAATTAAAAATTTAAATGATTAAACACCGATGTTTTTATGATTTACAATTTGAATATAAACGTGTATATTTGATTGTATATGGACATATGTTTTATTGGGGCAAAGACTAGGAGGCTCATCATATGGATTATGAACATCTTAATTTAGAACATTTTTTTGCAAGAAATGATGAATTGAATAACATAAGAGATAACGCGGATTTTGTAATGATTAATAATGTAAAAAGATTTATGAGTTATAGAAATGGTAAAGAAGAGGGGACAATTAATCTAAACCATTACAACTATAAGAATAGATCGGCAGCAATGTCGTTTGTATATATGGATTACAAGCCATACAAATAAAACGTGTGAATTGTTGTTTTAAAAGCTAAAAGACTGGGACGATATTGTCTCAGTCTTTTTACATTTTGAAATGAAATAGTAATTAAATCTTAATGTTCTTATTTTTGAATATTGCCATGTAATCCTATAGAATATAGGAAGTACGGTTTTGTGAATGTAAAAAATAGGAAATCGATTATGCTTGAAGATAGGTTTACAAATTTTAGAGGTGAAACAATGAAAAGTGCAAGGCTACAAACAATTAAAAACTTAGTTGTATTATTATTAGTCTTATCAATTATAGGTGGCCTGTTCTATTATTTAATTTCTGATCATTTAAAGTTTTATGATGTTAAAAAGCAAGAAGAAACTGTGGAAGTCCCATTAACACTAGATCAAGCAGTTAGTAAACAATATAAAAATGATACAAAGATGCAAGTAGCAACAGAGTCAGGAAATTGGAAAAATGCATCAAGAAGTGAAATAAATGACGTCATGAACGTAGAACAGATATTGAACGACAAAAAACAAGTTTATCAATTTTTAAATTTATCAGAGTATCAAGGCATTGATGAAAAGAGAATTCATCAAATGCTACGTAAACAAAAAGTGTTAGAGAAACATACATCAGAATTTTTAAAAGCAGCAAAGAAAGAGCAAGTAAATGAAGTGTATTTAATCTCACATGCGATACTTGAGACTGGTAACAGTAAAAGTGAGCTCGCTAACGGTGTGATGCTGACAGATAAAGATAAAGTTGCTAAAACGAAAAAAGAATCAGATGGCAAGAAATATTACAACTTCTATGGTGTTGGCGCGTTAGACGAAGATCCAATCGGTACAGGTGCTAAATATGCTAAGAAGCGCGGTTGGGATACACCACAAAAAGCCATTTCAGGTGGAGCTAAATTTATACACGATCATTATTTATCAAACCCTGAACAAAACACATTGTACAGTATGAGATGGAATCCTGAAAAAGCAGGTGTACATCAATACGCTACTGATATTAAGTGGGCACAAAGTAATGCACGTATAATCGCTGATTTCTATGAAGAACTAAGAACAGAAGGTAAATATTATACAGTGTACAAATACAAAGATACTGATAAAACATTATCTGTAAAAGCTTTAGACGCTAAAATTGATAAAGAACGAAATAAATAATTTATGGTTCCCCCAATGCTGTTGATTAGAACAGGTTGGGGGATTTTTGTGTGTGAAAAGGTATGATAAGCGGTTGAATGAAGGTGGAGGTTGGGACAAAACTCGGGAGGAGCGTCCATTAGCGCATTGTAACGGACAAAAGTAAGGAGAAGCGTCCCTTAGCGTGATGTAACGGACAAAACTTGGGAGAAGCGTCCCTTAACGTATTTAAACAAAAAACCCACTCAACATGTCGAGTGGGTTTGGACTTCTTATGATGCTTTATTACTTGCACCTTTTTGGATATCTTCTATTTTCTTAGCTTTTTTTGCTTCATCTGGTATTTTAATTTCATCAACTTTGTTTAATTTAGTATATTTAATATTTGATTTCAAGTTAGCTGATTGTTTACCTTTTGATAATTTTGCATTGAGTTTATAAGAAGAAATTTGATTTTTCTTATTAACATTCAATACTGCTTTACCACTAACTTTATCAATTTGTTTTTCAAATTGTTGAAGTTGTTTTTTATTACCTGATGCATTTGCTAATTTAGTAAAATCTTTTTTATCTTTAATATTGTAAGTTAATTGATAACCATTATCTACTTTTTTAGACTCAGCATCTTTGAAAGCACTTAATGATTTAGCATATTTTTCATAGTTTAATTGATCTAATGAACTATCAATATCCATGTTTTTCACTTCAGAAGATAAATCAATCCATTGACCTTGTGTTTGTGCTAACATTTTTTTACCTTGAACATAAATTTGCATTTTTTGTCCAGCTTGATCCATGTCTAATTTAGCTGTTTGTTTTTTATCAACATCCATACCAATTTTAACTTTTTGGGCCTCTTGACCTTTTGGTGCAATTTCAACTTGGTTATCTGTGTGATAACTTTCAACTTTTTTAGCATCGCTTTGTAAATCTTTAACTACATCACTTGAGCTTTTTTCATCATTGCCACATGCAGCTAAAAGTAATGTTGATGAAAGGAATATACTTCCTAAAATTCTTAATTTCATATTTAATTTCCTCCTCTTCCAAAACATAATACCATTTTATATTTATTTTTTGCAAAAAATAAGTGAACATTTTAATTCATTTTGGTTATTTGAAAAGTTATTTTTACAAATATTTGCAACAATAAAACAATTTATATTTCAAATGAAATTGCAGAAGTGATAAAAGTTAGTCGCCACAAAAAACAAGGCTGAGACGATTTGTCTCAGCCTTGTTTTTATTTTGCTTTCTTCTTTGGTGAAATGAAGAATATCACCAATGTTGCGATAATGACTTTAATAATAAATTTCATATTTATCACTCCGAAAGTGTTTGTGTTTTTGGTCCTTTGTGTTTTCTCTTTGTTGGGTCTAATCTTTTTTCAATATAACCTAAGAATAAGTCACTTAGCACTGCTAATAATGCAGTAGGGATTGCGCCTGCTAATATTAATGATGTTCCATCAGTTGCATTTGTACCTCTTATGATGATATCACCAAGTGTAGACGATCCTATAAATGAACCGATTGCTGTTACACCAATTGCGATTACAAATGCGATTCTAATTCCACCAATCATTACTGACAATGCGAGTGGTAATTCTACCATGGTTAAGATTTGTTTTGAAGTCATACCCATTCCTTTACCTGCATCTTTAATACTTGAATCTACGTTATTAATGCCTGTGTACGTATTTTTGATAATTGGTAGTAAAGCGTATAAAAATACGGCCATTACTACTGTATTTGATCCAAGACCCATTGCTAACATTAATATTGCGAGTAGGGCAAGTGCAGGCACTGTTTGAATAATGTTAGCAAATGAAATTACAAATCCTGATAGTTTGCCATAGCGTGCAATAAACACACCGATTGGAATACCTACTATTACCGCAAATAAAACTCCGTAAACAGAAATAAGTAGATGATTTAGGAATAGTTGAAACACATAACCACTATTTGTTTGGTAATAATCGAGTATTTGATTCCATAAATTTTCGTTTGTCATGTTATTCACCATCCTTTTCATCATCAAAGTAATTATGTTTCTTCAGAAAAGCTTCTGCTATTACGGCAGGTTCTTTAAGATTATTGTCTGCTTCATAATTTAGCTTTTGCATTTCTTTAGTTGAAATTTTGCCTTCTAATTTTTTCATGGCTTTGTCGACATATGGTTTTTCTTTTATAAGTGATTTAGTGACTAATGGACTGGCATCGTATGGTGGGAAGAAGTTTAAATCATCTTCTAAGACCACTAAATCATAACTTGCAATTCGTCCATCTGTAGTATAACCAAGAACGACATCCATTTTGCCATTTTTCAAAGCGTCATAAACCAATCCGATTTGCATTGGTCGTGTCGTTTTAAAATCGAATCCATATTTCTTTTTAAATGCAGGGTAGCCATCGCCAGGTCGTTTCATCCAAGATGAATCCACACCTGCTTCTAATTTACTTGAGACTTTCTTTAAGTCGGAAACTTTTTTAAGATGATATTTCTTAACTGTTTCTTTCGTGACCATCATGGCATAAGTGTTTTCAAATCCGTATGAGCCGTACCATTTTTGATGATAGTCTTTATCGAATGATTGCTTAACAATACGCATAGCTTCCTTAGGGTCAGAAACTGGCTTTTTATTTAATGTTCCTGTTAAATCTGTACCTGTATATCTCGCACTTGAAATATTCACATCACCATTATTCTGTGCGTTAAATGTAACGGTTGAAGAACCTAAATTATTGATGAGTTGAATGTTATTTTCATCAATGTGTTCTTTTTTAGCTTCGTGTTCAATCATTAATTTATTCATATGACCCATTATTTGTGATTCACTTGTATATTGCATGCCTATTTTTATCGCATCTTTACTACCTGAACCACCAAGAAAAGGTAGGGAACATCCAGATAAAATGATTGATAATGCCATAATCGGCAATAATAATTTAAAATATCTATTCATGTTTTTTATCCTCCTTATCTTGAAACTTTTAATCCTTTTGGTGTAACCCATTTTTCAACTTTTGATAGGAATAAGTCCATCAACAACGCGATTAATGTAACACTAATTGCACCGCCGATGATTAAATCTGGTTGATAGAGATTTAAACCGTTGAATATGAAATCACCTAATCCACCTGCACCGATAAAACTGGCTAAAGTTGCCCAGCTGATTGCGTATACACTTGAAAGGCGAACACCACTCATGATAACTGAAATGGCAAGTGGTAATTCGACCATAAACATTTCTTGGAATTTAGTCATTCCCATACTTAAACCTGCTGCTTTAACATTTTTATCAACATTGTTAATCCCGATGTATGTATTGTTGAGTATTGGTAACAATATATATATGAATAAAGCTAATATAGCAGGTAATTTACCGACACCGATGAATGGAATCATAAGTGCTAATACTGCTAACGATGGCACTGTTTGTAAAACACTTGCTGTAGACAATACGATTTTGGCAATTTTTTTCGTGCGTGTGAGTAATATGCCTAATGGAATAGCTACGATAATAGCTAATAGTAAAGCTAGCAGTGAAATATAAAAGTGTTCCATTGTTTTTTGTAAAAGTTCATTACCATTGACTCGTAAAAATTCAATCACTCAAATTCACTCCTTATTTAATTTCGCTATTTTCTGCTTCTTCTTCTGTCATGCCCCAAATAGAGTCATATACGATGTCTACTAAACTTGCTCTTGTAATAACACCTTTGATGTAATATTGTTCATTGACAACAGGGATTAAACGGACATTTCTTTTTAAAATTGTTCGTACAGAGTCCTGTAGCATTGTTCCTGTCTTAACTGTGTAGATGTCTCGATGCATAATGTCTATAATATCGACGCCTTTTCTGTAACCTTCATTTAAATCTTCAATATCGATATAACCAATTAATTTGTTTTTCTGATTCGTAACGAAAAGCGTATCTACACGTTTATTTCTCATCACGGTTACGGCTTCGTCGATCGTTTTTTCAGAAGTAATCGTAATCGGTGAAATCATCGCGTCATCCACGACTTTAAGGTTAGGACGATCTTGAATTAAGCGGTTTTGACCGATGAATTCGCGCACAAAGTCATTAGCTGGATGTTTCAGTATATTATTAGGTGTATCAAATTGAACGATTTTACCTTCTGACATAATACAAATACGATCGGCTAATTTAATTGCTTCATCCATGTCATGAGTTACAAATATAATCGTTTTACCTAATTTTTTCTGTAATGTTTTGACAAGATCTTGTAACGTATCTCTCGTAATAGGGTCTAATGCACCAAATGGTTCATCCATTAAAATAATATCTTGGTCCGCAGCAAGTGCACGGACAACACCTATACGTTGTTGTTGGCCTCCTGATAGTTGTGAAGGGTATAAATCTAAATATGATTCTGGTAAATCGACCAGTTTAATTAATTCTTTAGCTTTTTCTTCTTTCTTTTCTTTCGTCCATTTAAGTAACTTTGGAACGAGAACGATATTATCTCTAATAGTCATATGTGGCATTAAACCAATTTGTTGAATAACATAACCGATATTTCTTCTTAAGTTTACAGCATTCATTTTACTTAAATTTTTACCATTTAAATTAATTGTGCCACTTGTTGGTTCAATCATGCGGTTAATCATTCTTAAGGCAGTTGTTTTACCGCTACCACTTGTTCCGATAAAAGCGATAAATTCTCCCGATTCAATTTCCATATCAATACTGTCTACTGCTTTCTTTCCACCCCGGTAGACTTTAGTTAAACCA
The DNA here is from genome assembly GCF_034039665.1 of Mammaliicoccus sp. Dog046. Lineage (NCBI taxonomy): Bacteria > Bacillati > Bacillota > Bacilli > Caryophanales > Staphylococcaceae > Mammaliicoccus > Mammaliicoccus sp. Dog046. The sequence goes on from NZ_CP120131.1 coordinate 987,402, forward strand.
TTAATAGATAACATAACACTTCTCCTTTATTTAAAATTCAAAATATTAACATACATAATTATAACATAATTGTTGCATAATTATAAAAATGCTCGGTAAAGCTACACTTCATGTTTACCTTGATTTAAAATAAGGAATATAACTTCAAATAAATACATTTTATTCATTTTTAATAAAATTGATGGAGGCGTTGAACTTGAAAGTTGCAATTATAGGTATGGGAACCGCTGGTGTAAGTACGCTTAACCAATTGAGTAAGCATAAACAATTTAAAAATATAACTGTCGATATATATGATAATCGCGAAGATATGGGAATGGGGAAACCTTTTCAAAATGACAGTGAGAAATTGCTCATTAATTTACCAGCTAATCAAATGACTTTAAATCCAAATGACGAGAAGGATTTTAAAAAGTGGTATAAACAAAATGATACTTTTGATTATGGGAAATCTAAGTATTTACCGAGATTCGTTTTCGGGCATTACATGAAATCAATCTTGAATGAATTAGTAAATAAAAACGATAATATTTTTATGCATAATCATAAAGTTGAAAGTTGTTATGTTATTGAGAAAGAAAATAAATGGGGGAATAAACCATTTGAAATTTGTTATAAAGAAGGCGAATCGGCTCATAAGAAACAATATGATTATGTCTTTATCACTATAGGCGTATTACCGTATAAAGATCCGTTTGAACTGTCAGGATTACAAGGATATATATCATCTCCATATCCAACAACCCAATCATTACGTGATGTAAATGAAAAAGATGATATTGTCATTGTTGGTACAGGATTAAGTGCGATTGATGTTATTAGATACGTCATGGACAATCATCAAAAATTCCCAATAGTGGTCACTTCAAGAAATGCGCAATTCCCAACAGTTAGAGGAACGAGACATCATATTGAAATGAAATATATTAATGCTGAACAAGTAGAGGTATTAAAAAAGAAAAATGACGGATTTTTAACTTTAGAAGATGTTGATGATTTATTTGAGAAAGAATGTGAACACCAAAATATTAACTTTAAAAAATTGCTTTATCGATTTAAAAGAGACAACGTTTATAATATGAAATATGATATGAGGCATGAAGATGAGGTAGGGCAATTCCAAGCATTTATGACTGAATTTAAACATCAAATAGTACCAATTTGGAATGCTTTAACATTAGAAGATAAATCACAATTTATTTCTAAGTATGGACATCACATTAAACGTAATACCAATCCAATGCCACAATCTACAGCAAAACAACTCATTGAATGGATTGAGAATGGTGATTTGATTGTTAAAGAAGGTCTAGAAAATGTGAGGAAATATTACGGTAAATTCAGGTTGAAATTTGAAAACGAGGACATTGAAGACCGTTATCATTATGTCATTAATGCTTCTGGTCCTAAAACACAGTTAAATGAATTAGAAAACGGTGAACACTTTATTAAAGATCTTGAAAATAAACAAATCGTTGCACCACATCCATTTGGTGGTATTCTCGTTAAACCGTATTCAAATGAAGTGATTAGTCCTAAATATGGCACATTAAATAATATTAAAGTGATCGGGCAACTAACAAGTGGCGTTCATTTTGATATGAATGGTGTATCGTTATTAGTTGAGCAAACAGTTCATGCTTCAACAGCATTTTATGAAAATTTTACTGTTCAAAAAGAAAACAAAAAGCATAAAAAATCAAAGAAAAATAAAAAGACTAAAAAAAATAAATCGAAAAAGAAATAATTTTTTAAGAACATTCATTTGAATTTTCTAGTAATTTGGTATAGAATGACTACATCAGTAATTGCTGATATAAAATTTAATAATATTCTTTCGGGGCAGGGTGAAATTCCCAACCGGCGGTATATAAGCCCGCGACCCATAAATGAATTTTATTTATGGCTGATTCAGTTAGATTCTGAAGCCGACAGTATAGTCTGGATGGGAGAAAGAATAAACGACAGCGTAATTTTACGCTTATTTCGTTATACATTAATGTAAATGTCTTTATTTATGATAAAGGCTTATTTCTTGATACATTTCTCTCCCAAGACACCGAAAACTATTTCGGTGTCTTTTTTTATAATTTATAGGAGGGACGATAATGAATCAATATTTAGATTTTGCGATTGATCTTGCTGAACGATTACAAGGTCAAACGAGTACAAATCCATCTGTAGGTGCAGTAATCGTTAAAAACAATAGAATTATTGGTTTTGGTGCTCATTTAAAGAAAGGTGAGGCGCATGCTGAAATCCAAGCATTGAAAATGGCTGGAGAAGAAGCAGTAGATGCAACGATTTATGTTTCATTGGAACCTTGTTCTCATTACGGATTGACGCCGCCTTGTTCGAAAGCAATTATCGATAATGGCATTGTTGATGTTGTCTATGCAGTGAAAGATAAATCTTTAGCTAATAGTGGACATCAAATGTTAGAGGATGCAGGTGTGAAAGTGACGCACGCACCTTCGGATAGAGCAGAAGAACTTTACAAAGATTTCTTTAATCAGCAGGAAACTCAATTACCGTTTGTTACTTTAAAGGTTTCAACAAGTTTAGACGGGAAAGTGGCCACAGATGATAAAGAAAGTAAATGGATTACAAATAAAGCAGTTAAGACAGACGTATTACAATTAAGAAGTGAACATGATGCGATTATAACTGGTGGAATGACGGTACGAGAAGATAATCCTTTATTGACAACACGTAATGCAGATTTAAAGGAACCAAAGCGAATGATACTCACACGACAATCTGAATTTAGTGAGGAACTTGAAATCTTCAAAGATAGTACAAATCCAGTTACAGTCATAACGGATCACGATCAATTTAAAGTAAATACGAATCAAAATATAGAAGTTAAGGTCTGTGACTTATCTGAATTAAAAACAGTCTTGCAACAATTATATAAAGATGGTTATGCAAAAGTGATGGTTGAGGCAGGTCCAAACCTGATATCTCAATTTATAGAACAATCATTAGTAGACCAGTTAGTTATTTATCAAGCCCCGAAAATGATTGGCGGTCAAGGAAAGTATCAATATTATAAAACTGATCAAATAAATCCTTTATCCAACAGCAAATTATTTAACATTATATCAACAGAAATTATTGATGGAGATCTTAAAATAATTTTGGGAAAGAAGTGAAACAATGTTCACTGGACTTATCGAAACAGTTGGTGTAATTAAAAACGTAAATACTAAAAGTGGTGTAAAATCAATTTCAATTTATGCCCCTGAAATTACAGACGACTTATCATTAGGTGATTCTGTAGCGGTTAATGGCGTTTGTCTTACTGTTACAGAACAAAACGCATCTGTATTTACTGTTGAAGTGATTACAGGAACGATTTCAGTCACATATTTAGAACGTTTAACAATCAATGACAAAGTAAATCTTGAAAGAGCGATGCTCGCAAACGGCAGGTTTGGTGGTCATTTTGTGAGTGGACATGTAGATGGTAAAGGTACTATAAAGCGAATTACAAAACGAAATGATGAATGGATTATTGAAATATCAATCAATGACGATTTAATTCAACAAATGATTGATAAAGGATCCATTACAGTTGATGGCATTAGTTTAACTATTTTCAAATTAAATCAACATTCCTTTGAAATTCATTTAATTCCTGAAACACGTGAAAGAACGATCTTCGTCAATAAAAAACAAGGTGACGAAGTTCATATCGAAACGGATTTACTTTTTAAATATGTACAAAAGATCACACAGCAAAGTAATACAAATATATCTAAAGAACGTTTAGTTAATTTAGGATTTTAGGAGGCATAATATGTTTGATCAAGTCGAAGAAGCAATAGCAGATTTGAAATTAGGCAAACCAATCATCGTTGTAGATGATGAAGATAGAGAAAATGAAGGTGATCTTATTGCAGTGTCAGAGTATTTAACTGCTGATACGATTAATTTTATGGCTACTTATGCAAGAGGTTTAATATGTGCACCGGTTAGTAATGAAATCGCAGAACAATTGAACTTGAATTTAATGTCTCAAACGAATGATAAATTTAAGACTGCATTTACAGTAAGTGTCGATCACATATCTTCAACAACTGGCATTAGCGCATTTGAAAGAACAGATACAATAAAAGGTCTTGTAAATGAAACATCACCAGATGCATTTGTACGACCTGGTCATATTTTCCCATTGATTGCTAAAGATAATGGAGTACTTGAAAGAGTTGGGCATACAGAAGCTTGCGTCGATTTAGCAAGATTGTCAGGTGCTAAACCTGCTGGAGCAATATGTGAAATTATGAATGATGATGGAACAATGGCACATCGTGAAGATTTATACGAATTCAAACTGAAACACCAATTAAAAATGATTACAATAGATGATTTAGTTCAATATAGAAAAATACACGATCAAATCGTTCATTTTGAATCAAAAATAGAATTGCCAACTGCCTTTGGTACATTTGATATGTATGGTTTCACTTCAGAACTAGATGATAAAGAGTATTTAGCAATCGTATCTGGTGAAATTCATGACGGTATGAATGTGCGTATTCATTCTGAATGTGTAACAGGTGATATTTTCCATAGTGCAAGATGTGATTGTGGAGAACAGTTAGAATATGCTATGAAATATATTCAAGAACATGGTGGAATGATTTTATATCTACCACAAGAAGGTCGCGGCATTGGACTGATTAATAAATTAAAAGCTTATGAATTAATAGAGCAAGGTTATGATACAGTTACAGCCAATGAAGCTTTAGGGTTTGCGGCTGATTTAAGAGATTATACTGAGGCAAGTCAAATTTTGAAATACTTTAATATAGAAGAAATTAGATTAATTAGCAATAATCCAGATAAATTTCAACAAATTCAAGATTTAGGTATTCGCATATCAGATAGAGTACCAGTTGTTATACCAGCTAATAAAACGAATCAATCATATTTAAATACAAAAAAAGACCAAATGGGTCACTTACTATAAACAGAATGGAGAAATTAAAAATGAACTTTGAAGGTAAAATGAATGGATCAGATTTAAAAGTAGCAATCGTTGTAGGTAGATTTAATGACTTTATCACAGGTAGATTATTAGATGGCGCGAAAGATACATTAGTACGTCACAATGTGGAAGAAGATCAAATCCATGTTGCATATGTACCAGGCGCATTTGAGATTCCATTAGTAGCAAAAAAATTAGCTGAATCAAAAAAATACGATGCAGTAATTACTTTAGGATGTGTAATAAGAGGGGCAACTACACATTATGATTATGTATGTAATGAAGTTGCTAAAGGCGTATCAAAAGTAAATGACTCAACTGGTGTTCCAGTTATATTCGGTGTTGTAACAACTGAAACAATTGAACAAGCAATTGAAAGAGCAGGAACAAAAGCTGGTAATAAAGGCGGAGATGCCGCATTAGCAGCAATTGAAATGGCTAACTTAATTAAAAATATCGATAGTCAACTATAAGTAAAAAATAAAGGGTGAACATGAACGCATTATCGCGTTTGTGTTCACCCTTTATATGTATTATTTTTTCTTAAATAATGCAATGCTACTTGCTGCAATTAACGAAGCGGAAGTGACAACACCAGCACCAATAGCAACTTTTTTTGTGTTTTTATGATGAAGAATATCTAATAACATTAAATTCATGTTCTGAGGTCTTTCAGCAAGTCTTCTCATAAAGTATCCGAACCAATCTTGGCCAAATGGAACATACATACAGAATTGATAACCTTCTTTAGCAAGTTCATATGCATAATCAGTTCTGAAACCAAATAACATTTGGAATTCGAATTTATCTTTGTCGATGTTATGCTTTTCAACAAATTGTTTAACATGATTAATAACATTGTGATCATGTGTAGCAATTGAAGTGAAAGCATGAGAAGTTAATAACCTTCTTTCAATCAGTTTGATATAATTCGCATCTATTTCTTCTTTTGATTGGTATGCAATATGTGCTGCTTCTTTATATGCACCTTTCACTAAACGTAATCTAACATCTGAGTATTTATCCATGATATTAATCGCATCATATAAATAAGCTTGAATAACAGTACCAACATTATCGAATTCACCTTTTAATTTATCTAGTGTTTCTGTAATTCCAACTAGATCTTCATATTTTTCAGCATCGATATTTACAAATGTATTACCGTATTCAGATGCTTTTAATAAAATTTCACGCGTATTCTTATAGGCAAATTCTTTGTCGATATTCACACCAAGTTGTGTTAATTTTATAGATACGTGTGCTTTAATATTGGCATTATAAGCACGACGCATCACTTCGACAATATTTTGTTGTGCTTCAAGTGCTTCCTGGCGTGATGTTACAAATTCGCCTAGATTATCTAACGTAACGGTCATTCCTCTTTTGTTAAGTTTTTCAACCGTATCGATCGTTGAATCAATATCAACTCCGGCTACAACCTTGTTTGCACCTAGTGCAGGACCCATTTTCTTAGCAGATTCATTTAGGAATTTATTGTTAGATAATGCGATGAAGAAATCTTTTACAACAGGCATAGCAAGTCCTCCTTAAAAATATAAATTAATTTCTTATATTCTATCATGGAATTAATACAAAAGTAAGCGTTTTCATAGTAGATAATGTGTAAAAATATACAATTTAGGGATTTTAGTGTAAAAAAAGAACCCTAGTTAGGGTAGTTACTCTTGTGAAGTTTGATAAGTGGGCGAAATAGGTTCTGCAGCAATACTCATTGCTTGCGGAAGAAATGTTAATAAGGAAACGCATATGAAAAACTTTTTAAAGAATTGTATCATGTATACATACTCCTTTAAACACATTATTTGAGGACACATTAAATATATCATTCATATATGAAGAGATTGCTAAGTCAGTGTAAAAATATTAATTAGATAATATTAAGAAGTATTGAACATTGCAAGTGAGGGCTGACAAGCAACATTGGGTGTGGCTAACGAGATAGTTCTGAGAAACAATCCCGTTAGAAAATCTAACGAGATAGAAAGTAAAAACAATATCGTTAGCGGGTAAAAATCCTGTTTTCAAGTGAAAAATGATAAAAAAGTTAGTATATTAGGCGCTAACGAGATAGTTCTGAAAAACAATCCTATTAGAAAATCTAACGAGATAGAAAGTAAAAACAATCTCGTTAGCGGTGATATAGACTGTATCAAAGCCTAAATTAACATTAAAAAGTGAGAAAATACCACGCTAACGAGATAGAAAGTAAAAACAATCTGGTTAGTGATCTTTTGAAATATAAATACTGCTAATCCATAGTCTAAAATATTAATTTAATGTTAAGAGAGGGGGATAATCTTTAACATATCTTAACAATTATTTGGTGTTATGCATGATATAATATTGCTATTAGAATTGATTATAAAGGAGCAATAATTATGTTTAAGGATATGGCATTTTATATGTTCGGGGCACCTTTAGACAGTTTCGTACAATTATTTATATTTGAACCAATTGTAATCGGGATTATTGCAATTGTGATTGCGATGATAACTAAAAAATCATGGACAGTGTTTATCACAATTGTCGTACTAAACTTAATTGATAATTTCTTACTTGTTAATTACCAATTTGGTGGGCAAGGATTTGGAACGATTATTTCGCAAAATATTTTATTCTTCTTTGAGAAGTTCTTCTCAATGTTTTATGAAATCATCATTGCATTTATCGTTGTGAAACTACCGTTCATGCACAATAAATTTAAAATAGCATAAAAATGAAGACAGCTTAATTTGATGGATAATTACCAACCAAATTAAGCTGTCTTTTTTAATTAATCAATTTCTTTATAAATTTTAGCCTTTTCAATATAGCTATTGTTGATTCTTTTGAGTTCATTGTAATCTTCATCAGTAAGCTCGCGAATCACTTTTGCAGGTCTACCGAATGCTAAAGTTCGTGGTGGGATTTTTTTGCCAGGTGGGACAATTGATCCTGCACCGATAAATGCGTATTCACCAATTTCTGCACCATCGAGTATTGTTGAGTCCATGCCAATCAATGCATGTTCACGAATAATGCTTGAATGTAATGTGACACGATGGCCAACTGTAACAAAGTCTTCTATTATAAGAGGTTGATTAGGACTTTGATGCAAACAACTTAAGTCTTGAATATTCACACCGTTACCAATAATCGTTGGTGAAACATCTCCTCTAATAACGGCATTAAACCATACAGAACTCTCAGCACCAATCTTGACATCACCAATGATAGTCGCATTTTCAGCGACATAACAACTTGCGTCAATTTGAGGGCTTTTGTTGTTAAAAGATTTTATCATTCAAGATTCTCCATTCTTTTGAAAAAATTTGTTATACTAAGTTTAACAAAAATGTAGCGATAAAGGTAAAAGGAGCAAAAATATTATGTGGAAATGGGAAACTGAGAAAGAAGCTAAAGGTATTGTTGTTATTGTTCATAATATGTTAGAACATACAGGAAGATATGCTTATGTTATTACAAAGCTACGTAGAGAAGGATATCATGTCATCATGGGTGACTTAAGAGGACAAGGTCAAACTTCTCGTGTTCATAGAGGGCACGTTGATCGATTTGAAGAATATCATGAACAAGTATTAGAATGGATATCTATAGCAGAAGAGTACCATCTCCCAGTATTTACGTTAGGCGTAGGTCTCGGTGGTCTGATTCTACTTAATTTATTAGAGAAAGTGGACTTAAAGGTAGAAGGTGTCATGTTAATTTCTCCATTAGTCGCATTTCAACAAAACATTTCTACAAGAAGAAACTTCTTAGCGTCTAGTTTCGGAACAGTTGCAAAAGATGCAAAATTTGATACAGGTATTACTGTTGAAAAATTAACAAGTAATAAAGAAGTCATTGAAGATACGAACAAGGATGCATTAATGATACATAAAGTGAGTTATCATTGGTATAAAACAATTTTAGAAACAATGAAGACAACAATGGAAAATATACATCACATTTCACCAATTCCTACATTATTAATGTTAGGTACTGACGATAAAATTGTTGATACAGATTCTATTAGAACAATTGGTAAGACGATTAATACTGATGAATTATACTTTAAAGCATGGAATGGTCTAAATCATGAAGTTCATAATGAACCAGAAAGAGAAAATGTAATGAAATATATTATCTCTTTCATGAACAATCGTATTCATTATGTAGGTCTATTAATTGAAGAAGAAAATTAATCCACTTTTGTAAAAAAATGAAAATAAAGCATAAATCTTTCCAAACTGGGTATATCTTAGTATATAGAACGTTGGAGGCGAGATTATGGTAGAAAAAGTTAATAAAGTAAATGATTTAATCCTGTTAGACGATATTCAAAAAAATATCAATGTTATATTCTATAAAATTGAAGAGAAATTTGAATTAGAGAAAGATGAATTTCTTACATTGATTATGTTATGGAATAATGGCTCAATGAGTCTTAAAGAACTTGATGAATATATCGATATTAAACCATATAAAAGAACGAGACTTTATAATAATTTAGTGAAAAAAGGCTGGATTAAAAAAGTAAGACCAGAAGATGACGAACGAACAGTTATCGTAGAAGTGAATGAATCATTTGCAGATAAAAAAGATGCAATCGTTGATTTTGTATGTGATGAAATCAAAGATAGAAAAGATCATTTCGAAAGTCAATTTAAAGCAATATTAGATACATGTGATATTTAAATAAAGAGGTTGGGGTTTAAAACTTAACTCAATATACAAAACATCTCATTTTACTGATTTATTCAGTATAAAATGAGATGTTTTTTTACCTGTAAATATAGGAATAGAGATATCGTGCGATTGACCCCGAAACGCACGATATCTCGGCAAAAACAGAAAGTCTTCGTGCGATTGACTATACATCGCACGAAGACTTTTGTAGTTATCGCTTCTCAATTGCGATAATGTAAGGTGGGTTATTTTTTTGATTGATAAATTGATAATGAAGTACGTGGGCTGTTTGCTGATCTATTGATTGCACAAATTCACGGACTTCATTCGATTCAATTTGTCCTTCTGGATGACCAGGATAAACAACGAGAACAATGATGCCATTTTTATTTGTTATTTCAAATAAAGATTGTATAGCTTCAATCGTTGTTAGCGCATGCGTTGTTATATTTTTATCTCCTTTAGGCAAGTAACCTAAATTAAATATAGATGCATCTATACCATCGTGATTATTTTTAACAATCGTTGCTGCATGTTCATGACCGGTTTGATGATAGGTAATATGGTCAAATGACGCAGTCTTTAGCTTTGTACTTTCGATTGCTGCTTTTTGAATATCAAAAGCATAAACATGACCATTTGGTACTTGATTTGCAAGAAAGTACGTATCATTACCATTGCCACATGTCGCATCTACAACGATACTTGAATCATTGATATGTGATGTAATTAATTTTCTAGCAAAAGGGAGGATACCATCTACTATCATGATTGAATACTCACTTCTTTCACAAATTTTGAACCTTGCATTGTGCCACGATTTTTAAGTTCATTATCAATCGCATTTAATACTTCCCATTTATTCACGCTCCACATTGGTCCTACCATTAAATCGATTGGTCCATCACCAGTAATACGGTGAATAATCATTTCTTCAGGAAGTATTTCTAATTGATCACACACTAAAGCTGTGTAATCATCTTGAGTCATAAATTCAAGCATACCTTTTTCATATTGTTTCACCATTGGCGTGCCTTTAAGTAAATGTAGTAAATGGATTTTAATCCCTTGTACATCCATTTGCGCAACTTCTTTAGCTGTTTCCATCATCATTTTATAATCTTCCCCAGGTAACCCGTTGATAATATGCGTACAAATATTGATATTATGTTTTCTTAATTTAGCGATACCTTCGTAATAACATTGCATATCGTGTGCACGATTGATTAAATCAGACGTTTCTTGATGAACAGTTTGTAATCCGAGTTCAACCCATAGATACGTTCTTTCATTTAATTCTGCTAAATATTCTACGACATCGTCAGGCAAGCAGTCAGGTCTTGTTGCAATTGAAAGGCCGACTACATTTTCTTCAGATAATGCTGCTTCATATTTTTCTCGTAACACTTCTACAGGTGCATGTGTGTTCGTAAATGCTTGGAAATAAGCGATATATTTACCTTCTGACCACTTTTCATGCATCTTATCTTTGATTTTTTTAAATTGAACTTTAATCGGTTCAGCTCTGTCACCAGCAAAGTCGCCACTACCAGCTGCAGAACAGAAAGTACATCCGCCATGTGCAACTGTACCGTCACGGTTAGGACAATCGAATCCACCGTCTATAGCTATTTTAAATATTTTTTCACCAAATTTATTTCTTAAATGATAATTCCATGTATGATATCTTTTATTATCAAACGCAAAACGGAATTGTTCTGTCATTTTATTTCACATCCTGTTCTACAAACTTATCTAAAGCATTTTAACATATAATAACCTGATTTTGCAGAAAAAGGTTTAAACAACTTTAAAGTAAGTCACCTTGAATTTAATTAAAATTTTAAATAAAACTTGCAAAATAAATAGAAATTGCCTAATATTAGGTTATATAAGGAGTAGTAGCAAGATGCGAATCTTAAGAGAGTCAGTGGGGCTGTGAACTGATGATATCCATTAAGCGAACTTACCATTATTTATAATTTTCTAAAGCAATCTTAAACCATATAAATGAAGTGCACTGTTATTGAGTGAATTCTGGGTGGTACCGCGGCATTATTATTTCAGTCGTCCCAACTATTAATCTGGTTGGGATGGCTTTTTTTATTTTATAGGAGGCATATTTAATGAATTATAATCATCAGGATATTGAGAAGAAGTGGCAAAATTTTTGGGATAAGAACAAAACATTTAAAGCAAGTGATCAAGTTGGTCAGAAGAAATTCTATGCATTAGATATGTTTCCTTATCCATCTGGAGCAGGATTACATGTAGGGCATCCAGAAGGTTATACGGCAACTGATATCGTTTCTAGATATAAGAGAATGCAAGGATACAATGTATTACACCCAATGGGATGGGATGCATTTGGTTTACCTGCAGAACAATATGCAATTGATACAGGTAACGACCCTAAAGCATTTACAGCTCAAAATATAGAAACATTTAAAAGACAAATTAAAGAACTTGGTTTTTCTTACGATTGGGATAGAGAAATCAATACGACAGATCCTGAATATTATAAATGGACACAATGGATATTCATCCAACTTTATAATAAAGGTTTAGCATATGTAGATGAAGTTGCTGTTAACTGGTGTCCAGCATTAGGAACAGTACTTTCTAATGAAGAAATTGTTGATGGCGTATCAGAACGTGGTGGACACCCTGTTATTAGAAAGCCAATGCGTCAATGGGTATTAAAAATTACAGAATATGCAGATCGTTTATTAGAAGATTTAAACGATGTAGATTGGCCAGAATCTATTAAAGATATGCAAAGAAACTGGATTGGTAGATCTGAAGGTGCTGAATTAACATTTAACATTGATGATACTGAATTGTCATTTGATGTATTTACAACTCGTCCAGATACAATTTACGGTGCAACTTTTGCTGTACTTTCACCGGAGCATCCATTAGTTGATCAAATTACTACTGAAGATGAAAAAGAAGCCGTTGCTGAATATAAACGTGCTGCATCACTTAAATCCGATTTAGAAAGAACAGATTTAGCAAAAGATAAAAGTGGCGTGTTTACGGGTGCGTTTACTACTAACCCATTCACAGGCAAAAAAATGCCTATCTGGATTGCAGATTACGTTTTAATTAGTTACGGTACAGGCGCAGTAATGGCAGTACCTGCACATGATGAAAGAGATGCTGAATTTGCTGAGAAATTCAACTTAGACATTATGACTGTTTATAATGAAGAAGGTAAAATGATTGATTCTGATCAATTAAATGGTTTAACACAAGAAGAAGCGGTACCTAAAGCAATTGATATGTTAGAAGAAAAAGGTATCGGTAAGAAAAAAGTGAGCTATAAATTAAGAGACTGGTTATTTAGTAGACAACGTTATTGGGGTGAACCAATTCCTGTGATACATTGGGAAGATGGCACAATGACAACAGTTCCTGAAGAGGAATTACCGTTACTATTACCTGAGACAGATCAAGTAAAACCATCTGGTACAGGTGAATCACCACTTGCTAACATTGAATCTTTCATTAATGTAGTTGATCCTAAAAATGGTATGAAAGGTCGTCGTGAAACAAATACGATGCCACAATGGGCTGGAAGCTGTTGGTATTATTTAAGATATATTGATCCACATAATGATAAGCAATTAGCGGATCCTGAATTACTTAAACATTGGTTGCCGGTTGATTTATATATTGGTGGGGTTGAACATGCGGTGCTTCATCTATTATATGCAAGATTCTGGCATAAAGTGCTTTACGATATCGGTGTTGTTCCAACTAAAGAACCTTTCCAAAAATTATATAATCAAGGCATGATTCTTGGTGAAGGTAATGAAAAAATGAGTAAATCTAAAGGTAATGTTGTAAACCCTGATGATATCGTACGCTCTCACGGTGCAGATACTTTAAGATTATATGAAATGTTTATGGGTCCACTTGATGCTGCAATTGCATGGAGTGAAAATGGATTAGATGGATCTCGTCGTTTCTTAGACAGAGTTTGGCGTTTACTCGTAACTGAAGAAGGTGAGTTATCAAGTAAAGTAACTACAGATCAAACACCTCAATTAGATAAAGTATATAACCAAACAGTGAAGAAAGTGACTGAAGACTTTAATACATTGAACTTTAACACTGCGATTAGTCAAATGATGGTATTTATAAACGATTGTTACAAACAAGATCAAATCAATAAATCTTATGTTGAAGGATTTGTAAAATTACTTTCACCAATTGCACCTCATATTTCTGAAGAACTATGGGAGAAATTAGGACACGATGATACAGTCACTTATGAAGCGTGGCCAACATTTGATGAATCATTACTTGTAGATAATGAAGTTGAAATTGTAATTCAAGTAAATGGTAAATTGAAAGATAAAATCAGTATCTCAAAAGACTTGAGCAAAGAAGAAATGGAAGCAGTTGCTTTGGAAAACGATAAAGTTAAAGAAGCAATTGAAGGTAAAACGGTACGCAAAGTGATTGCAGTACCTCAAAAATTAGTTAACATCGTAGCTAACTAAATATTTTAGGAGTGTGCTTGTTATGAAAGAAATAAATGTAACTGAATTAGCCAATATGATTACTTCAAACGATCCAATCAATATTGTTGATGTAAGAGAAGACCATGAAGTTGCATTCGGTATGATTCCAGGAGCGAAACATATTCCAATGGGAGAAATTCCGAATGAGTTAAGCAACTTTAATGAGAAACAGACATACTATATTGTATGTGCTGGAGGCGTTCGAAGTGCAAATGTTGTTGAATATTTAAATGATCATGATATTGATGCAGTAAATATTGAAGGCGGCATGCACGCATGGGGCGATGAAGGATTAGAATTTAAAGGTATTTAATATAAATAAAAAGAGTTGAGCAGATGCTCACTCATAGAGTGTCGACAAAGTAATTGAACTTTGTCGACATTTTTATGCGCATGCTTTCCGCGGGCATGTTCTCAGCCTGTAGTCTTCGAATCATGCAGTTCCCGCAGGAGTCAGCGCAAAAAATGTTGAACATTGCAAGTGGAGGTCGACAAGCAATATTGGGCACAGCTAACGAGATAGTTCTGGAAAACAATCCCGTTAGAAAATCTAACGAGATAGAAAGTGAAAACAATCTCGTTAGCGAGTAAATAGAGCCTGCAAAAGTATGAAATATCTATAAAAAGTGAGAAAACGAGGCGTTAACGAGATAGTTCTGAGAAACAATCCCGTTAGAAAATCTAACGAGATAGAAAGTGAAAACAATCTCGTTAGCGAGTAAATAGAGCCTGCAAAAGTATGAAATATCTATAAAAAGTGAGAAAACGAGGCGTTAACGAGATAGTTCTGAGAAACAATCCCGTTAGAAAATCTAACGAGATAGAAAGTGAAAACAATCTCGTTGGCGTGATCTTTCTACATAAAAAGGAAATAAATAAAAAGAGTTGAGCGGATGCTCAACTCTTTTTATTTATTCTATTAACGAAGCGTTATGTCCAGCTACATAACCAGTAACTAATGCACTTGTTATATTATAACCACCAGTATAACCGTGAATATCTAATACTTCACCTGAGAAGAATAGGCCACTGCAAATTTTAGATTGCATCGTATTAGGTTCAATTTCTTTAATATTCACGCCGCCACCTGTGACGAATGCTTTA
The DNA here is from genome assembly GCF_034039665.1 of Mammaliicoccus sp. Dog046. Lineage (NCBI taxonomy): Bacteria > Bacillati > Bacillota > Bacilli > Caryophanales > Staphylococcaceae > Mammaliicoccus > Mammaliicoccus sp. Dog046. The sequence continues at coordinate 1,002,723 of NZ_CP120131.1, forward strand.
TCAATTGGTAGTGTACCATTAACAGTAAAAGTAAATGCTTTTAAGTTTTGAACGAAATCTCTTATTACTTGTTGTGATAAATGATGATACGTTGTATCTATATCAATACTTGACTGTTTTAAAATAAAATGTAAATATCTTTCTTGTACGAGTCCTTTTAAAGCATTTTTTATGGCTTTGTTTGGTTCGTCTTTTAATTTCTTAATGATTTGTTGTTCTAAATCATGAGATTTGGTTTCTGGAAATAAATCAATAGCCATTTGAATCTCTTGTTTCTTTTGAGATTTTTGTTCTTTGAAGATAAATTGACTACATCTTAAAGCGGCTGGACCAGAAACGCCAAAGTGAGTAAATAACATATCCATTTGATGTGTGATTCTTGGTTTACCATTTTTCTTTAATACAGATAGGCCTACATTTTGTAAACTTAAACCTTGTAATGTTTTGTCTTTAATGAAAGGTTCATTAGATTTAATAGGCACTTCGGTAGGGAATAATTCGGTAATCGTATGACCAAGATGTTCTGCAAATTTATATCCATCACCGGTTGATCCAGTATGAGGAACACTACAACCACCCGAAGCAATGATGACCGTTCGTGCTGGAATAAATGTACCGTTATTTAATGTAACACCTGTGATTTGATCTTGTTCACTTTCAATTGATGCAACAGCAGTTTCTTGTCGAATCTCAACACCGTTGTCTTTTACAGCTGTAACGAGTGCTTCAACAACATCTTGAGCACGGTTTGACACAGGAAACATACGGCCATGGTCTTCTTCTTTTAACTTAACTTGTCTTGATTCAAAAAATTGTATAATCGATTCATTGTCAAAAGTTGAAAATGGACTATATAAAAATTTACCGTTTCCTGGAATATTTTGAATGATTTCTTCGTATGGTAATCGATTTGTGACGTTGCATCGGCCACCGCCAGAAATGCGTAGTTTACGTCCAAGACCTTTTTTCTTTTCAAGTAATAATACGTGATTGCCGTTTACACTTGCACTATATGCGGCCATTAATCCGCTTGGTCCTGCACCGATAATAATAGTATGATACATGTGTTACCTCCATAAGTAGTAGTAATGTCATTTTAACGAATAATGTGTTTTAAAAAAAGTAGTAGAATAGAAATAAACCTGTTATTATTAAATTTAAAAGTAAATTAGATAGGGATGAAAATATGTCAGAAAGTAAAGCGCTAGTAAGAGGGACCTTTCTTCTTACGGCTAGTATTTTAATTACAAAAGTCATTGGTATACTTTATTTAATACCATTTTATGCGATTATTGGCGATGAGAAAAACCTTGCACCGTTTACATATGCTTATCAACCATACACAATCATGATAACAATCGCAACTGCCGGTGTACCACTAGCAGCAGCAAAATATGTTTCAAAATATAATGCTTTAGGTGCATATAAAGTGAGTAGGAAGTTATATCGATCGAGTTTCCTTGTAATGTCAATTTCAGGGCTTGTTGGGTTCTTATTACTTTTCTTCCTGTCTCCAACAATTGCAGAACTAACGTTGGCAAATAAAGATGGACTAGAAGGCGGCTGGAAGATAGAAGATATTACAGCAGTTATTCGTACGATTAGTTTTGTTGTGTTATTTATTCCATTATTGGCAACTTGGAGAGGTATATTCCAAGGGTTTAATTCGATGGGGCCAACTGCAGTATCAGAAGTTACAGAACAAGTCGCTCGTATTGCGTTTATTTTAGGTGGAAGTTATATCGTTCTAAACGTAATGGGCGGTTCAGTATTAACAGCAAACCAAGTTGCGACAAGTGCAGCGGGAATTGGTGCTGTTACAGCATTATTAACGTTATTATATTATTGGATTAAAAGAAGAAATCTTATTAAAGCTGAAGTGGAACAAGATACAAGTGATATTGATGTTTCATATGTAAAAATTTATAAAGAAATTATTAAATACAGTATTCCATTTGTAATTGTTAGTTTATGTTTTCCAATCATTAATTTAATTGATCAGTTCACACATAATACTGGTTTAGCAATTGCTGGTGTTAATAGTGATTTACATGATATTTACTTTACGATGTTAAATATGACTACAAATAAAATTGTAATGATTCCTACTTCATTGGCAGCAGGATTTGCAGTCAGCTTAGTACCATTTATTACTAACACGTATAACTCAGGTAGAATCAATGATATGCACCAACAGATTAGAAAAGCACTAGGTGTATTACTTTACTTAACAGTGCCGGCATCATTAGGGATTATGGTACTTGCACAGCCACTATATAACGTGTTCTATAGTTATAGTCCAATGGGAACAGAAATCTTATTCTGGTATGCACCTGTTAGTATTTTAATCGCTTTACTTTCAGTAACAGCTTCTATGCTGCAAGGTATTGATAAACAAGCGTTAACAGTTTGGATTGTTGTTGGCGCGTTAGTCGTTAAAGCGGTAGTAAACTTACCATTAATTATTGCTTTCCATACTATTGGTGCAGTAATGGGTACAGCAATCGCATTACTTGTTGCTGTTGTATTAAATTGTATTGTACTTTGGAAATATGCAGACTTTAAATTTGATATTACGATTTACCATACGTTGAAGATTACACTCTATACGATCATTATGTTATTATTCGTTGAATTAAGTTACTTCATCGTATCGTTATTCATCGATCCAACGACGAAACTTGGTGCATTAATCACTCTACTCGTTGGTGGATTTGTAGGTGTCATTGTTTATGGTTATTTAACAATGCGTACGCGTTTAGCAGATGAATTCTTAGGCGATATCACTGCTAAAATCAGACGTAAAATCAAGTGGGTGTAAAAATTGAGACTAGATAAATTTTTAGCTAATTCAGGTATTGGCACACGTAAAGAAGTTAAGAAATATTTAAAAGGTAATTTAGTTACTGTAAACGATGAAATTGTTAAAAAAGCAGACATGCATATCAATCCAGAAGAAGATATCGTTACATTTGATGATATTCCAATTGCATATGAACCAGTTGTCTATTTAATGATGAATAAACCAGCTGGCTTTGTATCTGCTACAGAAGACGATGAACATGAAACAGTTGTAGATATCGTACCAGAATACATGCATTTAGATTTATTCCCGGTAGGACGTTTAGATAAAGATACAGAAGGATTATTACTGTTAACGAATGACGGCAAATTCTCACATCAATTGATGAGTCCAAAACATCGCGTACCAAAAAGATATTATGCGGAAGTGGATGGTCACATAAGTGAAGATGCAATTGATAAATTTAAGCAAGGTATTGATTTAGGGGACTTTACATCAACACCAAGTGAATTAGAGATTGTCGAGAATGGTGAGCAGTCTATCGCATATGTAACGATATATGAAGGGAAGTTTCATCAAGTAAAAAGAATGTTCCATTCAATCAATTGCGAAGTCACTTATTTAAAACGAACTAAAATAGCAAATTTAGAATTAGATGAAGAACTAGAACTTGGTGAATATAGACATTTAACAGAAATAGATTTTGAAAACTTAGATTTATAATGTTTAAAGTGTTTATCAATGGGTATATATAGGAATATTAATCAAATAGAGGTGGATGAAAATGGCTAAAAAAGCAGGATTATTTAGAACGCTAGCTGTACTTGGAGGTACTGCAGCGGCAGTAGTATTATCTAAAAAAGAAAATAGAGATAGATTGAAAAACGAATACAGCAAGTACAAAGAAGATCCAGAAAGCTATAAAGAGTCAGCAAAACAAAGAGCAAACGACATTAAAGGGAAAGCTCAAGATGAGTACACTAAATATAAAGAAGACCCAACTTCTTATAAACAATCTGCCAAAGAAAAAGCAAAATCAGAATACCAAAAAGCAAAAGAAGATCCTAAAGGATATGCTTCTAATGCTAAAGGTCGTCTAAAAAAACAAGATCAAGAACCAATTGATCAAAGAGAAGCTAAGTTTGACGATGAAGGCGGAACAGCAAACGGTAACTTACGAGTAGTTACAGAAGAAGACTTAAAGAAATAATTAGATTTTTCATAGGTGCCAACAAAGCATTGACTTTGTTGGTATTTTTTTATAATGAGAAGTGCAAATAAGGGTGTCTATATTAGCATTTTAAGGCGAAAGTGCAAATAAGAGGTGACATATTAGCAAGATAAACCAGTTTTACAAAAAACAACAACCTTTTTTCAGCAGTTCAATGGGAAATAATAAATATGTTTTTTTAAAAGAGTAATTAACTATACTGCTACCTACAGGAAATAAAATTTTAATTAAAAAATTAGCAAAATAACGCTATTTCTATTTCATATTTTCAAAAATTTAAGGTATTATATAGATAACTATTCAAGTTAGAAAGAGATGATTTTCGATGTGGAGAAATAAAGTTAAAGAATATGAAAAAGAGATTGTAAGTGATTTAAAGGGGCTCTTGAGCATCGAAAGTGTAAGAAATGATGCGGAAAGTACATACGATGCACCTGTCGGGCCTGGTCCTAAGGAAGCATTAAATTACATGTATCAACTTGGAGAAAGAGATGGATTTTCATATGTTGATATTGAAAACATCGTCGGTAGAATTGAAGCAGGTAAGGGAGACGATCTACTAGGTATTTTATGTCATGTTGACGTTGTACCTGCTGGTAGTGGTTGGGAAACAGATCCTTTTGATCCTGTAGAAACAGAAGAAACAATTATTGCTCGTGGTACGTTAGATGACAAAGGTCCTACAATTGCTGCTTATTACGCAGTTAAAATTTTAGAAGACATGAAAGTAGATTGGAAGAAACGTATACATATTATTGTCGGTACTGACGAAGAATCAGATTGGAAATGTACAGACAGATATTTTGAAACTGAGGAAATGCCAACAGTTGGTTTTGCACCAGATGCTGAATTCCCACTTATTCATGGTGAAAAGGGAATCGTTACTTTTAATATTCTTCAATCAGGCTATGTTGAAGATATTGATGAGCCAGAAGTTGAGCTAAAAGCATTCTTCTCAGGTGAGAGATTTAATATGGTTCCAGACACTGCACAAGCGAAGTTATTGATTAAAGAACAAATGACGAATGTTGTTCAAAACTTTGAAATGTTCTTAAATGAACATGAAATCGAAGGGGAAACTTCAATTGATGAAGGTTTCTTAAATTTAACTGTATTTGGTAAAGCGGCACACGGTATGGATCCTACTTTAGGTATCAATGCTGGTTTGCTACTTATCGAATTTTTAAACAGCTTAAAATTAGATAAATACGCACGTTCTTATGTGAAATTTGCAAACGACTATCTCGTTAATTCTCCTAAAGGTGAAAAGATGGGGATGAAGTTTGCCACTGAAGAAATGGGTGAAGTTACAACAAACACAGGTATTATGAGTTATACAGATGTTGACGGTGGTCAATTTGGTATCAATTTAAGATATCCTGAAGGTTTTAACTTCGATCAATCATTAACACGTTTCTCAGAAGAAGTAACAGAACGTGGATTTGAAATTGAAATGGATAAACATCAAGTACCACATTATGTTGATAAAGATGACGCATTTATTCATCAATTATTATCAGCATATCGAAATCAAACAGACGACCAATCAGAACCTTATACAATTGGTGGAGGAACTTACGCTAGAAACCTTGATAAAGGTGTCGCTTTTGGCGCAATGTTCAAAGATTCAGAAGACTTAATGCATCAAAAAAATGAATACATTACTAAAAAGCAATTGTTTAATGCAACAGCAATATATTTAGAAGCAATATATAATGTTTGTGTAAAGGATGATAAAAAATGACATATATTTTTATAAATGATGAATTTGTAGATGAATCTGAAGGTAAAGTAAGTTTTTCTGATAGAGGATATAATTTTGGAGACGGAATTTATGAATACATACGTATATACAATGGAAAAGTATTTACGTCTAAAGAACACTATGAAAGATTATTTAGAAGTGCAAAAGAAATTGGATTAAACTTAGATGGTTATTCAGTTGAAGGGCTAACTGATGTTACAAAAGAACTTGCAAAGAAAAATAATGTCGTTAATGGCGGTGTTTATATTCAAGTAACACGTGGTGTAGCGCCACGTAACCACCCATTCCCTGATGCTAGTACTAAACCAGTGTTTAGTGCATTTTCTAAGAGCTATGACAGACCGTATGATCAATTAGAAAACGGTGTGAAGGCAATTACTGAAGAAGATATTAGATGGTTAAGATGTGATATTAAGAGTTTAAACTTACTTGGTAATGTACTTGCTAAAGAAAAAGCAACGCAAAATGATGCTGTTGAAGCAATCATGCATAGAGGGGAAACTGTAACTGAAGGTAGTTCAAGTAATGTCTATGCGATTAAAGACGGTGAAATTTATACACACCCTGCTAATCATTTGATTTTGAATGGTATCACTAGACGTGTGATTAAAGAACTAGCAGAAGATTTAAATGTTCCGTTTATTGAAGAGGCATTTACAGTGGATTTCTTAAAAGACGCTGATGAAGTGATCGTTTCAAGTACATCTATTGAAGTAATGCCAGTCGTTCAAATTAATGACCAACAAGTTTCTGATGGAAAAGTGGGTCCAATTACAAAACAATTACAAAAAGCATTCGACAATTATATAGAGTCAAAGTCATAAAAAATAAATTAGTGTAATTTTTAAAGCTTATTAAACCATATAAATACTGTATTTATAAGACTTTTAGTATATGAATAGGTTCAAAATACTCGAAAGTTTTCATTTATGTGGTTGAAATCTTTACTAAAAGATAATAAAATTTATAACAAGCGCACTAAAATTACAAAAATTAAAAAGAAATTTTTAAGATTAAAATATGACTCTTGAAAAAGTACATTCTTGAGTCTTTTTCTTTTTCTGAAAGTGAGGTGGATAGGTTGGAACATTTTTATCAATTAGGTTGGACGTTAGACTCAGCAGGCGGAGCATCAGGTGAAGCATATATGGCAGAACAAGATGGTCGTAAACTCTTCCTAAAACGTAATTCGAGTCCATTTTTAACAGCATTGTCAGCTGAAGGCATAGTACCAAAGTTAGTTTGGACGAAGAGAATTGAAACAGGAGAAGTAGTAACTGCACAACATTGGAAAAATGGTAGAGAGTTAGTCCAAGATGAAATGAATTCTGACCGTGTTGCCAAACTTCTTAAAAAAATACATTCTTCTAAACAATTATTAAATATGTTAAAACGTATGGAAATGAAACCTATGCACCCTGAGCTATTATTTAAGAAGATTAATAGTTCATTGTCTAGACACGTCTTAACAAACAGAACAGTAAGAAAGGCATTGTTATACTTAGAAGATAATATGCCTACACTTGATAGCCGATTTTATACCGTTATTCATGGAGATGTGAATCATAATAATTGGTTATTATCTGATCAAGATGAACTGTTCTTAGTGGATTGGGAAGGTGCAATGATTGCTGACCCTGCAATTGATATAGGTATGATATTGTATACGTATGTTGAGGAACAAGATTGGGCAGATTGGTTAACTAAATATGGTATTAACGATACGCACGATTTGAAAAAGCGTATGAAATGGTACACTTTAATCCAAGCTATAGCAATGGTTGAATGGTACGAAGAGAAAAAACGATTTAATGATATGAATGATTGGTTATCCTTCCTTAATGAAGTGATGACTAGAAATGTATTTATATGAGGAGCTACTTTGAATGAGAATGAGAAATAAACCTTGGGCTGATGATTTCTTGAATAGTCACCCAAATATTGTTGATGTCGATCTCAACCACCAATATAAAATGGCAGAATGGTTTGATAAAGATCAACCTATCCATATAGAAGTTGGAACAGGTATGGGACGCTTCATTACAGAAACAGCAAAACAAAATCCAAATATTAATTTTGTTGCAATTGAAAAAGACAAAAATGTAATGGTTAGAGTTCTAGAAAAAGTTAAAGAAATGGAATTAGACAATATTAAGTTAATTAATCAAGATGCCAAATTGTTAACTGAGTATTTTGTTGAAAATGAAGTTTCAAGAATTTATCTTAACTTCTCAGATCCGTGGCCAAAGACACGTCATGCAAAACGCAGATTAACGTTTTCATCTTTCTTAGAAATATACCAATTTATTTTAAAAAGTGACGGTCAAATACATTTTAAAACAGATAACCAACGTTTATTTGAATATAGTTTAGAAAGCATGTCTGGATATGGAATGACTTTCGATTATATCAACTTAAACTTACATGAAAACGAACCAGAAGATAATATTCGTACAGAGTATGAAGATAAATTCTCAAGTAGAGGATTTAGAATTTATCGTATGGAAGCAAGTTTTAAATCAAAAGAAGGGAGCGGTACAGAAATCTAATTTATAAAAAAGATTTCGTAGTCCCGCCCCGGCAAGGATGACTAGAGTTGAAAAAAGCTTGGTACAAGCGTATTTTCAACTCAGTCATCTACTGCCAAGATATAAAAGATGGCTAAGACATTACAAATTATGTCCTAGCCATCTTTTCATTTTGAAAAAAATTGAGAGGTTATTATAATAATAATTGGAGGTGCATCTATGAACAATCAACTTTATTTAGAAGCATTAACAAATAGATTAAACAATAAACACTTAGACCAAAATACGAAAAGTTTTTTAAAAGGTATGGAAGGCGAAGTGATCATTGAACCCATATTAAATCAGGTTAATAACTTAAACTATATTCACAATTTAAATCTGGATTTATTTAATCGAATTCAGATTGATTTTTTAATTGTGGATGATCATTATGTATATCATTTAGAAGTTAAACATTATTCGGGTGATTATCAAATACAAGATGATCAATTTATCAATCAATACGGAAATATGTTTAATACACCATTTGCACAAATTCACCGTGCGAACTTCGAAATAAGCCAATTTATGAAACACCACAAAATACTTCGAGAATTGAAATCCATCCTCATATTTACCCATCCAACATTTACATTAAAATCTCCAGTTCCAAAAAATATTCACATGATGTTTCCTACAGAATTATATAAACTCCAATACATGTTTAAAAATTTTAAAACAAAAGAAAACCAGCAAATTTTATCAGTGTTTAGTGAAAATAGAGCCGACTTTTCAGGTATTTATAACAATATAGAGAAAGTACCAATGAAGTATGTCATCCCAGGATTGAAGTGTCCAAAGTGCAAGGCATTGAATAACTTGAGATTGATAAATAAAAAGAAAATGTTATTTTGTATGGAATGTGATAGTAATTGGAGCCGTCAATATGTGTATTTGTATAATTTAAAAGAACTCTATATTTGTAAAAGAGAAGCTTTTACGTTAAAAGAAGCAGAAGTATGGTGTGGAGTGAGTAACACGTTAACAATTCGAAGAGTCGCAGAGAAGTATTTTAAATCAGTCGGCAAAAAACCGAAAAAATATTATTTATGAAGTGCTATTTATCAAGACTCGTCAAACGTGATAAATAGGAACGTTGTATTTATCAAGACGGGGCAAACGTGATAAATAGAGGTGTTGTATTTATCAAGACAGAGCAAACGTGATAAATAGAGGTGATGTATTTATCAAGACAGAGCAAACGTGATAAATAGAGGTGATGTATTTATCAAGACTGAGTAAACGTGATAAATAGGAATGTTGTATTTATCAAGACTCATGCAACGTACAACGATCAACCGAAAATCACCCCACGCAAAGCATATAACCTCAGATTCCTTATCCTACAATCATCAAAGATGTTCAATGTCTTAATTAATGATAAAATAATGATGAAATGATTGGAGGGAAATTTATTGTTAAGTATTGGTGAATTCAACTTAAATCCATTGCAAGGTGGTATTACACAAATGGATGGTGGTGCAATGTTTGGAGTTGTTCCAAAAGCTTTATGGACTAAAAAATACCCGGTAAATGAATTGAATCAAATTCCGCTTGTGACACATCCAATTTTAATTCAAAGTAAAAATCACAATATTATAATTGATGCTGGAATGGGTAATGGAAAGTTAACAGATAAACAAAAGCGTAATTATGGTACTACTTATGAAAGTGACATAGTTAATGAATTAGCTAAATTTAATCTTACGCTTGATGACATTGATATTGTGATCATGTCTCATATGCATTTTGACCATGCGTGTGGTTTAACTACACCGGATGGTAAATCAGTGTTTAAAAATGCTGAAATCTATACTTCACAAATTGAGTGGGATGAATTAACGTCTCCTAATATTAGAAGTAAAGCAACATACTGGGAAGAAAATTATAAAGGTATTGAACATCAAATCAATACATTCAAAGATCAGTTAGAAATTATACCAGGCATTACGATGTATCATACGGGTGGTCATAGTGCAGGGCATTCTGTCATTGAATTTGAAAGCAATGGTGATAAAGCAGTACATATGGCTGATATATTACCAACATTTGCACATTTAAACCCGCTTTGGGTGACTGCTTATGATGATTACCCGATGGATTCAATATATGCTAAAGAACGTTTATTAAAAAAATATATCGATGAAAATTATTGGTTTGTTTTCTATCACGATGTAAATTATTTTGCAGTTCAAATGGATTCAGAGAGCAAAGAAATTATAGGGAAAATAAAAAGGAGTGATCTCATTGAAGTATAACTTTGATGAAGTAATAAATCGTCGCGGTACCGGTAGTATTGCTTATGATGGCCAATATAAAGTGTATGACTATGATAATTTAGAACCATTTTGGGTTGCTGATATGGATATTAAAACACCAGATTTCATCATAGAAAATTTAAAAAAGAAACTGGATCAGTCTCATTTTGGATATGTAGTATGGAAACAAGATGAATATTTATCTGCGATTAAACAATGGTATAAGAGAAGATTCTCTGTGAATGTTCAGAAAAACGATATTTATTATGTGCCTAGTATACTTTTCACTGTTACTGAAATGATACGAGAATTTTCTAAAGAAGGAGAAGGCGTATTAATTCATACTCCGGCATATAATGCATTTCTAAACCTGATTGAAGGTAATAAACGTGTTGCGGTAGAATCACCATTAATTGCTACAGAAGATGGGTATCATTTGGATAGAGAGCAATTTGAAAAAGTCGCTTCAAGATCAGATGTTAAAGTGTTTATTCTATGTAATCCTCATAATCCTACAGGTAAAGTTTGGACGAAAGAAGAATGTGAATTTATGAGAGACGTCTGTGAGAAAAATGACGTATTCATCGTATCGGATGAGATTCATATGGATTTTGTAAGAAGTGAACAAGGATTCTTCTCAATGACAAACTTAATGAAATTAGATTCACCTATATTAGTCGTTACAGGCTTAGGTAAAACGTTTAACTTAGCAAGTTTAGCGAGTAGTTTCATGATTACTAAACATAGATTTACGACACTTCAATTTAATAGAAAATTATCTGCATATTATGGTTTAGCTGCAGCAAATACACTGGCAGTTGAAGCTGTAAAGGTTGCGTATACACAATCTGAGGAATGGGTTGATCAATTAAATCAGCATATTGAAAAAAATATGACCATACTTAAATCCTTTATCGATAATGAAATGTCTGATCAATTATCATTTATTAAGCCGGAGTCGACTTATCTTGCATGGATAGATTTTTCTAAAAGTGGTTATTCTGAAAAAGAAGTTCAAAACGCGCTACAATCAGTAGGTAAGATTGCTACAGGACTTGGTCATTCATATGAATTAGGTGATAGTCATCACTTTAGATTAAATGTAGCTTGTAGTGAAGAAAAATTATTAAAAGGACTTCAATCAATTAAGCAATCATTTGATGCTTTGAATAAATAATAAAAAAGAGCTGAGACACATTATTGTCTCAGCTCAATATTTCACAGCGTGAAAATTAAATTTCGTAAATATCAATGACTTGGCCGTTAAAAGCATCAGCAATAAATTCATAATTGACCGATTTTCCCTCGCTATCAACAGTTAGGCCACCATGTACTACTTTCGTTTCAATGCCGAATTTTTGGTAGGTTTTTGGGATATGTAATATATAAGATGCTTCCACATTTGTGAATTGTTTTTTAACTTGTTTCAGTATGTCTTCGCAATTATAATACTTGAATTGTTTGAAATAAATATATGTTGCAAGCATACCAACACCCGTAAATATAGAAAAACATAAAAGGACGAAGCGTAACTTATTATTTTGCATGACCATGCCTCCTTTTTCTTAAGTTAAGTTTAACACAAAGCGTGTACGATAGATAAATATTTAAATGAGGAGAATTACAATGACACAAATTAGACAAGAAACTATCAATATGATGAAAGAACTAACAGAATTACATGCTGTACCTGGTTTTGAAAATGAAGTTAGATCCTATTTAAAACAAAAAATGGAACCATATGTTGATGAAATCATTGGAGATAATATGGGTAGTATTTACGGCGTAAAAAAATCTAAAAATCCAAATGCGAAAAAGGTTTTAATTGCAGCTCATATGGATGAAATTGGATTCATGGTTACAGAAAAGACAAAAGAGGGTATGTTAAAATTCACACCTCTTGGCGGCGTTTCGTCAGATGTATGGTTGTCTCAAACTTTACAATTAAAAACGCGAGACCAAAAATATTATAACGGTGTGGTAGGTAGTATTCCAAAACATTTCAGAACTGGGAAGGAATCAGGTGTGTCTATTGAAGATATGTTGCTTGATGTTGGTGCTGAAAATTTAGAACAATTGAATGAGATGGGTATCAATATTGGTGATACGATTGTCCCACGTACAGATTTAGAACGATTAACTGAAAATAGAATTTTAGCAAAAGCATGGGATAACAGATACGGATGTTTAGTCGGATTAGAATTATTAGAACAATTAAAAGACCAAGACCTTGATGTTGATTTATATGTAGGTGCGAATGTCCAAGAAGAAGTTGGTTTAAGAGGTGCTTCAGCAAGTGTTAATTTAATTCAACCAGATTTAGCATTAGTAGTAGATTGTTCACCAGCAAATGATATGAAAGGACATATCGGATTGTCAGGCGCGCTAGGTAAAGGTGTACTTGTTAGAATATTAGATCGCACAATGATATTGTCAGAGCGAATGAGAGATTATTTATTAGAAACAATTGATAAAAATGAAATTAACTATCAATATTTCCAATCACCAGGTGGCACAGATGGTGGAGAAATTCATAAAGCGTTGACAGGAATTCCAACTGCAGTCATCGGAGTTTGTGCGAGATACATCCATACTAGTAAAGCTATTTATGATGTTAGAGACTATCTAAATGCGAGATCATTACTTGAAGCAATTGTACTTGACCTAAGTTCTGAAAAGATTGAATATTTGAAATTTAAATAACCCAGTTTATTGTAATTGACACTTTTTGTTTTTCAGACTAAAATATGTTTAATCCGATTAGGAAACTAAGAATAGAGGGATGTATAAATGAAAAAAGGTATATTTTTAATTATTGCGTTAGTATTTGCATTAGCAGCATGTGGTAACAGCAATGGATCTAAAGAAAGTAGCAAGAAAGATGACAAAACATTAGTTGTAGGTACAGAAGGTACTTATGCACCATTTAGCTTTCATGATAAAAAAGATAAGTTAACTGGTTATGATATTGAAGTCACTAAAGCAGTAGCGAAAGAAATGGGTTATAAAGTTAAATTTAAAGAAACACAATGGGATTCAATGTTTGCAGGTTTAGATGCAGGTCGTTTTGATATGGTTGCAAACCAAGTAGGTATTAACGACGAAAGAAAAGCGAAATATAAATTCACTAAGCCATATACGTATTCTAAAGGTGTTTTAGTTGTTAACGAAAACAATAAAGATATTAAATCGTTCGATGACGTAAAAGGTAAAAAATTAGCTCAAACGTTAACTTCAAATTATGGTAAATTAGCTCAATCTAAAGGTGCAGATATTACAAAAGTTGATGGATTTAACCAAGCAATGGATTTATTACAATCTAATCGTGTTGAAGGTACATTCAATGATAATGTTTCATATTTAGATTATAAAAAGCAAAAACCAAATGCTAAAATTAAAGCAATTCAAGGCGATGCAGAACAAAGTCAATCTGCATTTGCATTCAGTAAAAAACAAGATGACAAAGTAATTAATGACTTTAACAAAGGTCTTAAAAAATTAAAAGATAATGGCGAATTAGAAAAAATAAGTAAAAAATGGTTTGGCGATAATGTTTCAGAACCTAAATGATGAACAATTACATGCATTAAACGCTGCCAAACAAGCATTTCTTCCAATGGTCGAAGGATTAGTTAAATATTCAATTCCAATTACAATCGCTACGTTTATAATTGGATTGATATTAGCTTTACTTACTGCTTTAATGCGCATATCTAGTAGTAAAGTTCTAAAAGGAATTGCCCGTTTTTATGTATCAATCATTAGAGGAACACCTATGATTGTTCAACTGTTCATTATCTTTTACGGTATTCCTGAAATTGGTAGATTGGCAACGGGAAATGCAGATAACCAATTAACATTAGCCCCGGTGATCGCTGCAATTATAGGTTTGTCACTAAACGTAGGTGCATATGCTTCTGAAATATTAAGAGGCGGTATTATGTCGATTCCTAAAGGACAAACTGAAGCGGCATACTCTATTGGCATGAATTATAAACAAACTGTACAACGTATTATTTTGCCACAAGCAATTCGTGTATCGGTACCTGCTTTAGGTAATACATTCTTAAGCTTAATTAAAGATACATCATTACTAGGTTTTATACTCGTTGCAGAAATGTTTAGAAAAGCACAAGAAGTTGCATCGACAACTTATGAATTCTTAACGATATATTTACTCGTTGCTATATTATATTGGGTTGTTTGTTTTATTATCTCAGTCATCCAATCTTATTATGAATCCTATATTGAAAGAGGGTATCGCTCATGATTGAACTTCAAAATATTAAAAAATCTTTTAAAGATAAAGAAGTAATCAAGGGAATTGACCTTGCCGTTGATAAAGGTGAAGTGATTACTTTAATAGGAAGATCTGGATCTGGGAAGACGACATTGTTAAGAATGATGAATGCCCTAGAAATTCCAACTGAAGGTACAGTTCATGTTAATGGTGAAACGTATCAAGCAGATAATAAAAAGTCACAAATTAAAGTGAGAAAACAATCTGGAATGGTATTTCAGAACTATAATTTATTCCCACACAAGACTGCAATAGAAAATGTGATGGAAGGTTTAATCACAGTTAAAAAGATTAATAAAAAGCAGGCATATGAAGAGGCTTTACAACTACTTATTAAAGTAGGATTAGAAAGTGTTAAAGATCAAAGACCTCATGCTTTATCTGGTGGACAACAACAACGTGTTGCAATTGCAAGAGCGTTAGCGATGAATCCGAAAGTGATGTTATTTGATGAACCGACATCTGCATTAGATCCTGAACTTGTAAATGACGTTTTAAAAGTTATCAAAGATTTAGCAGATGAAGGAATGACAATGGTGATTGTTACTCATGAAATGAGATTTGCTAGAGAAGTTTCTGATAGAACCGTCTTTATAAATGAAGGTTTAATCGGAGAGCAAGGACCACCAGAACAATTATTTACACAACCAAAAACAGAGGCATTAAAGAAATTCCTTAATGTCATTGAAGTTTAAATATAAACAAGCGTCTGGGACATAATGTAATGTCTCAGACGCTTGTTTTTATGTGGTTACAAAATTGTAAATTTAAACGTTCGAAAAATATTTAACATTTTGTAAAATTTTTATTCATGTTTCATTCTTTTGATTTTATAGTATAATCTTTTCTAAGGAGTGTGAATAAATGGGGAATTTAAAATCTTTTTTTAATAGGACGATTATTGATGGATTGAGTTATATGGCACTAGGTTTATTTAGTACATTAATTGTAGGTCTCATTATTGAAACGTTGGGACATACTTTAAATACATATTTCGATACGTCCTTATTAATAGAAATTGGCAAACTTGCTCAGCAGTTAACTGGTGCAGGTGTAGGGGTGGCAGTGAGTTATGGATTAGGTGCTTCACCGCTAATCATTTTTGCAACAGCAGTAACAGGTATGTACGGTTATGAGCAAGGTGGTGCAGTTGGTAGTTATTTATCATCTGTATTTGCCAGTGAACTTGGTCGGTTTTATTCTGGTAAGACTAAAATTGATATTATTTTATCGCCAATTTTAACTTTAATAATTGGTACGTGTATAGCAAAATTTATAGCACCATTTATAGATGTATTTATGAAACAACTAGGAAGTTGGATTCAATTAAGCACGGAACAACAGCCATTATTAATGGGTATGTTTGTTAGTTTACTTGTTGGTATTACGTTAAGTAGTCCAATTTCAAGTGCAGCATTATCGTTAATGCTAGGTTTAAGTGGTACAGCCGCTGCTGCTGCAACAATCGGTGGTTGTTGTCACATGATTGGATTTGCGGTTACGAGTTATAAAGATAATGGTATTTCAGGTGTCATCGCGCATGGTATCGGAACGAGTAAATTACAAATTCCAAATTACTTGAAGCAACCATTTATTTTAATTCCACCTGTTGTGGCAAGTATAATTGTGGCGCCTATTATGACAGTATTCTGGCCGATGGAGAACAATGCAGCGGGTGCTGGAATGGGGTCAAGTGGACTTGTAGGTCAAATTATGACAATAAAAACAATGGGTTCAAGTACTGAAGTTTGGTTACAGATTGCCTTTTTCCACTTTTTATTACCAGCAGTAATCAGTCTGTTTGTTTACCACATACTCAAAAAATATAATATAATTAAAGACGGGCAACAAAAATTAATGATTGGAAGTGTGAAAAAATGAAACAATTAACATCAATGGAAGAATTTAAAACATTAACAAATGAACCTACTATTTTTATGTTTACAGCATCTTGGTGTCCGGATTGTCATTTTATTGATCCTGAATTACCAGATTTAGAAGCTAAATATAATCAATATCAATTTGTTTCAGTTGATAGAGATCAATTTATCGATTTATGCCAAGAAGTTGATGTCATGGGTATTCCTAGTTTTATTGCATATGATAAACAACAAGAACTTGGTAGATATGTCGGCAAAGAAAGAAAAACAATTCCACAAATCAGTGAATTTATAGATGGATTAACAAAATAAAAGATATAAAAAAACAGGTCGGATAAAAGTTACTTTTATTTTCGAATAGCCTGTTTTTTTTATTTTGCAGAAGTTGAAATATATAAGTTTATCACTGTTACATCATGATGTTTTGTTGTAAACTATAGAGAGGTATAAAATTAGGAGTGTTATAAATGAATGTCTTTCAAATGAGAGATTTATTGAAGCAAAGATTGAAATCATTAAATGCAAATTTTAAATTTGATCGCGAAGATGAAAGTTTAAGAATCGAGCGAGTTGATAATCAAAAAGGTCTCTCTGTTAAATTAGCACCAATCATTGCTAAGTATAAAGACAACGGTGATAAAACGATTGATGAAATTGTTTATTACGTAACAGAGACGATTAATGCAATGCAAGATGAATCTACTAAAGAAGTTAATAAAATAGAAATACTACCTGTTATACGTTCAACGAGTTTCCATAAAGAAACGAAAGAGGGGAGACTCTTTATAATCGATGAACATACGGCAGAAACAAATATTTACTATGCTTTGGATTTAGGCAATACGTATCGTCTTATCGATGAATCAATGCGTACGGACCTCAAATTAACAAACGAACAAATTAAAGAACAAGCTTTATTTAATATTAAAAAAAGACCAACAACATATAAAACTGATGAATTACAAGGTAATATATTCTACTTTGTAAATACGAATGACGGTTATGATGCATCACGCATTTTAAATCAATCATTTTTAAAAGATGTTTTTAATAATATTGAGGGAGAAATGCTTCTAGCGACACCTCATCAAGATGTACTAGTAATATGTGATATTAGAAATGAAATTGGCTATGATATTGTGGCACAAATGACTATGCAATTTTTCCAAAATGGTCTCGTACCGATTACATCATTATCGTTCTCGTACACACCTGAAAAAGATTTAGAACCTATATTTATTTTAGGGAAAAATCATTCACGTAAACGAAACCAAGAAGTGATTGATCGACTTGAAAAAAACAGGGAAATATTTAAACAAATGAAATCAAATGAGAAGAAATGATAAGGAGCTTATAAAATGAATTTATTTTACAACAAACACGGCGTAGGGGACGTATTAATGGTTACAATTGAACCTACAAATGAAAACTTAGAATATACATTAAAAAAAGACATCACAATTATTAAGAGTGACGATAAAATCGTTGGATTTAACATTTTTAACGCTTCTAAGTACGTTCAAATAGAAGGTGCTGGCAATATCAAAACTGAAGAAAAACATATAAGTAGCATTCAAGATTTATTAGAAAGTGAAAGCATCGATTATAAATTAGATGTTGACTTGTCACCTAAATTTGTAATAGGGTATGTAAAAGAAAAATCAAAGCATCCTGATGCTGATAAATTATCAGTGTGCCAAGTTGATGTTGGTAATGAAACATTACAAATTGTTTGTGGTGCGCCAAACATAGATCAAGATCAAAAAGTAGTAGTCGCTAAAGTTGGCGCTGTAATGCCGAGCGGTATGCTTATTAAAGATGCGGAATTACGTGGTGTTCCATCAAGTGGCATGATTTGTTCAATGAAAGAACTTGAATTGGAAGGTGCCCCAAAAGAAAAAGGTATAATGGTATTAGATGATAGTTATACTGTAGGAACACCATTCTTTGAAGACGAAAGGTAGTGAACCTATGAGTTGGTTTGATGATATATTCGGTCAATCTAAAGATAATCAAAAAAATGAAAAACCAAATAATCAAAATTCATCTGTAGATTATGAAGCTGAAAATGAGCCTGGTACTGATGAAGTCTATAAAAGACCGAAAGGTAAATTTAGGTTTCCGATACAAATGGAATATGAAGCATCTGATGAAGAAGTAAATAATCAAATGCATGAAAATACTGATGATTATGAACGTGAACAGTCAGATCAAAGATTTTATGTAGAAAAAGAACCTTCTTATTCTACAAATAGAAGAAGACGTAGAAGAAATCAAAATAGTGGTCAACAATCGTTTAATCAACAAGAGAGTAAAAGTAATAAAGGATATCGTTCAAATAATAATTATTCTTCTTATGAACCACAATCAAAAGCAAACAAACGTAGTAGTTATAAATACCAAGAAGATACTGACTTTAATGAAAGATTGAATTCATTACATCAACCTAAATTTAAAGCGTCAGAAGTACCTTCTGCAATTTTTGGTATGAGAAAACAAAAAGATGTTCCAAATAGTGGCTTAAGAGATCATCATACGTCACAGGAATCAACACGCCCTGATTCTGAGCAAAGTCATGTTCAAAAATCAGAAACTAACAATACAAATCAAAATGATACTAAGCAATCTGTACAAGAAGTTCCAAACTATTCTAAAACAGATAATACGATTAATATCGAAAATATTTATGCTTCTCAAATTGTATCTGAGATAAGAAAAGAACGTGAAAAGAAACTTCAAAAGAAAAAACAATTTGAACAAGCATTGAAAGAAAAACGTGAAAAAGAACGACAAAATTCAACAACGCCAGAAGAACATTCACAAGTTGAAAATCAAGATTACTTATTGAAACAACGAGCATCGTTTATTAAACAAGATCCTGATGAGCGTTCAAATGCTGATGATACGACTTCTGAGGCGTTGAATGATCAGCAAGAGGACGTAATGTCATTACAACCAGATGTAAATGATTTAACTACATATGAATTTAAAGAAATAAATTTAGATTTTGAGGAAGAAACGCCTGTAAATCAAAATGAAAGCAATGAATATGAAGATGTTGAAACAAGCGAAATAACTTCTGAAATAAATGAAGCGTATGAAGAAACAGCAACTTCGGATGATCAATTTGATATAGAAGATATAGAGCTCGAAGAACAACCAGATGAAGTAACATCTAATATTGACCTTACATTTGAAGAAGAACCAACAACTGAAGAATCGGTTGATGAAGTAGAAACTTTCGAAGATACAAATAGCGTGAATGATACACAACAAGAAGAAACAAATATTGAAGAAGCTGAACATGTCTATGAAAATGAACATGAAGTCTTTGATTCACAAGAACAAGAACTAACTTTTTATAATGATGAATCGGATGAATCATCATATAATGTAGAAGACGTTGAAGTAGTAGAAGAAGTGGATGAAGAGCTAGACCCAGAACTGGAACAAGAACAAGAGGCAGAAACAGTTATTGAAAGTATTTCAAATGATGAAGAGAAACAAGCAGAAGTGATTGACGTTTCTCCAGAACAAGTTAATGAAGAACAAGAAGTGACTTCAACTGAGCCAATTTCTCAAGAAGAAGTGAAACCATCACTTGAACCAGTACTTAAACCGAGTGGTAGTAGAACATCTTCTCCATTTAATGTTGTAATGACACCTTCAGATAAACGGAAAAATCAACTATTTAAAAAAGCTAGTAGTCCACAATTAAAAGTAAATCAATCCTCAACTCTAGATCAGGAGAAGGAATCTGAAGAGACTAATGAAGAAAATGAAACACAACCTACTAAACGAAAAGGGCCACTTTATGTGTTACCACCAGTATCTATACTAGATGATGTAGTAGAACAAGAAGATAATACAGAATGGTTAGAAGAGAAGAAAGAAGAACTAAATGAAGCATTTTATCATTTTAATGTTCCTGCGAAAGTTGTGAATATGATACAAGGACCAACAGTAACTAGATTTGAATTATCTGTTGAAAAAGGTGTGAAAGTGTCTCGTATAACGGCACTTCAAGATGATATAAAAATGGCATTGGCAGCTAAAGATATAAGAATTGAAGCACCTATACCAGGTACGAACTTAGTAGGAATTGAAGTACCAAATCAAGATCCTAAGAAAATTCCACTTGGTCAAATGATTACTTCGAAGGCATTTCAACAAGCTGAGAGTAAATTAACAGTTGCAATGGGCTTCAAAATTAATAACGAACCTTTATTAATGGATATTGCTAAAACGCCGCATGCGCTTATTGCCGGTGCAACAGGATCTGGTAAATCTGTGTGTATTAATGCGATTTTAACAAGCTTATTATATAAGAATCATCCAGATGAATTGAAATTGTTATTGATTGACCCTAAAATGGTAGAACTTGCGCCATATAATGATTTGCCACATTTAGTTGCACCAGTGATTACAGATGTAAAAGCAGCAACTGCGAGTTTAAAATGGGCAGTTGAAGAAATGGAAAGAAGATACAAAAGATTTGCAGAATTGCATGTAAGAAACATTACTGCATTTAATAAGAAAGCAAATTATGAGCAAAGAATGGCAAAAATCATTATAGTTATAGATGAACTTGCTGATTTAATGATGATGTCACCTCAAGAAGTAGAACAATCTATTGCTAGAATTGCTCAAAAAGCAAGAGCATGTGGTATTCATATGATTCTTGCAACACAAAGACCTTCAGTTAATGTTATAACTGGATTAATTAAGGCAAATGTACCAACTAGAATTTCATTTATGGTATCATCTTCAATAGACTCTAGAACGATTCTTGATGTTGGCGGAGCAGAAAAATTACTCGGCAACGGTGATATGTTGTATCTTGGTAATGGTATGAATAAACCAATCAGGGTTCAAGGTGCTTTTGTGTCAGATGATGAAATTGATGAAACAGTATCGAATGTAAGTAGTCAAATGAAACCAAACTATTTATTCAAGGAAGAATCTTTATTAAAAAAAGTAAATGAACAACCAGCAGACGCATTATTTGATGATGTTTGTGAATTTATGGTAAATGAAGGTCATATATCTACTTCATTGATACAACGACATTTCCAAATTGGCTATAATAGAGCAGCTCGAATGATAGATAATTTAGAAGAAAGAGGATTTATTTCAGGTCCGAATGGTTCTAAACCTAGAGATGTTTTAATTACTAAAGATATGATAGAAGAAAATGAAACTAACATATAAGAAATAGAAGGAGTGACATGAAATGACATTATATCATTTTGTTGGAATTAAAGGTGCAGGGATGAGTTCATTAGCGCAAATCATGCATGATATGGGCCATAGCGTTCAAGGTTCTGATATTGAGAATACAGTTTTTACAGAAGTTGCATTGCGAAATAAAGGCATTAAAATATTGCCATTTGACGTTGAAAATGTACAAGAAGGAATGACAATGATAGCAGGAAATGCATTTCCTGATACACATCCAGAAATTGCGAAAGCCTATGAGTTAGGTATTGAAGTTAAACGTTATCATATATTCTTAGGTGAATTTATGTCTCAATATACTTCTGTAGCTGTAACAGGTGCACACGGTAAAACATCAACTACTGGTCTATTATCACACGTAATGAACGGTGATAAAAAGACGTCATTCTTAATTGGTGACGGTACAGGTATGGGTATGCCAGATAGTAGTTATTTTGCTTTTGAAGCATGTGAATATAGAAGGCATTTCTTAAGTTATTATCCTGATTACGCAATTATGACGAATATTGACTTTGATCATCCTGATTACTTTAAAGATTTACAAGATGTTACAAACGCATTCCAAGAAATGGCGAATAATGTCCGAAAAGGAATTGTCGCTTGGGGTAATGATACAGAACTTAAAAAAATACAAGCAGATGTTCCAATCTATTTCTATGGTTTTGAGAACGACAATGATATATATGCTGAAAACATAGAAACATCATCAAAAGGAACAACATTTGATGTTTACTTTAAAGAAGGCAAAAAACATATTGGTACATTTACGACGCCTATGTACGGTGATCACCATGTACTTAATGCATTAGCTGTTATTGCTGTTTGTCACTTAGAGAAATTAGATATTGAAAATATAAGAGAAGCACTTTTAACTTTCGGTGGCGTTAAACGTAGATTTAGTGAAAGTTATCATGCTAATCAAATCCTAATTGATGATTATGCACATCATCCTAGAGAGATCAATGCTACAATTGAATCAGCAAGAAAAAAATATCCTGAAAATGAAGTTATTGCTGTATTCCAGCCACATACATTTTCTAGAACTGAAACGTTCTTAAATGAATTTGCAGAAAGTTTAAATCGTGCAGATAAAGTATACTTATGTGACATTTTCGGATCTATTAGAGAACAACAAGGTGAATTAACGATTTATGATTTGAAAGACCTTGTAGAGAATTCAGATTTAATTAATGAAGAAACAGTTTCTCAACTCAATAAACATACTAATGGTGTTATACTATTTATGGGTGCTGGAGACATTCAAAAGATACAAAAAGCTTATGTTTCTACACTAACAGTTTAACCAATATATGTTTATACTAAGTGATTGAGGGTATAATTTATTAGTAAATCATATAATTTTTAGTTTTTTAAATATTAGGAGGCGTTTAGTATGGATTGGTTATTACCATTAGCAGGTATTATTGCTGCTGTTGCATTTCTTGTAATCTGTGTTGTTTTAGCACTATTCTTAATGCAACTATTAAAGACAGTTAAAGGGATCAATGAAACATTAGATGGCATTCAAGGCCAAATTCAAGGTATTACGCGTGAATCTACAGATTTACTGCACAAAGCAAACCGCTTAACTGAAGATATTCAAGATAAATCTTTACGATTAAATTCAGTTGTAGATGCAGTTAAAGGTGTTGGAGATTCAGTTCAAACATTGAATACTTCAGTAGATAGAGTTACAAATTCTATCACACACAATATCTCTCAAAATGAAGATAAGATTTCACAAGTGGTACAATGGTCTAACGTTGCAATGGAAGTTGCAGATAAATGGCAATTAAGAAGAGATCGTAGAAGTCACGTATCATTTAAAAATAATGCTACTACTTCTAAAGATTTTGAAGCAAAAGTACCAAAAGATTATAATGAAAAATCAACAACAGGTGACAACCTGGATGAAGATAAAATTAATGCAGGATTAAACAAATAATTTTATCTTTGCAATACAATTAGAATCACTTAACTTAAGGAATAAAGGCTGAGGCATTTATGTCCCAGCCTCTTATTTTAATTAATCTAGGAGGAATATAAAATGGAAAACAAATACAATAGAGATTTATATACACATGGTTTAGAAACATATGAAGCAGAATATGAGAAAAACACAAACGGCAGAGACTTCGTATTTGGTGTTGTCTTAGGTACAGTAGTAGGTGGATTAGTAGGATTATTACTTGCACCTAAACCAGGTAAAGAATTACAAGGTGACTTAAGTGAAAAATCTAATAAAATTTTAGATGATGTGAAAACAAAAACTGATGAATTAAAAGTACAAGCACAATCTAAAGCAGAAGAAATTCGCACTCAAGCTGAAGATAAAAAAGTAGAAGTTAAAACAAAAGTAGAAGAGAAAAAACAACAAGCTTCTGCAAAAACTGAAGAAGTTAAAGCTAAAGCAGAAGAAAAGAAAACTGAAACAAAGAAAAAAGCTGAAGAAGTTAAATCTAAACAAGCTGAGAAAAAAGCTAACAAAGGTGTAGTAACAGCTGATGACGTTGATAACGAAGAATTAAAAGCACAAAAAGGTGCAATTAAATCTGAAGTTAAAGATGAAGACTTAAAAGGTCCAAAAACAGTAGTAGAAAAGAAATCATTTGATAAGTAAATATTAATGTACGAAGAGTCTGGAATTTAATTGAACAATTATGTTCCAGGCTCTTCGTTATTTATATATAAATACATATTTGTTAATTACATTCACTTGAAAATAGCTTACAATTATTAAGAAGAGTAAGAAATTTTCGGAAAATAATATTTAAGGGTTGAATCCATGCTTTTAAATTGTTATACTAACACCTAATTACTTATATATTTTATCGCTTTAAAGTATGTGAGTTAAATTGTCTACATGAGGTGAATAGGATGTCAAAAGAATTAGAAAGCTTAAGAGAAAGAATAGAAGTTATAAATGACGAAATATTGGCTTTATTGTCAGAACGTGGTCATTTAGCTAAAAAGATCGGTGAAGAAAAAAGAAAACAAGGTACTCAAGTATATGATCCACAACGTGAAAAAGAAATGTTGAATCATTTAATTGATAAAAATGAAGGACCTTATAACGATAATACAATTAAACAATTGTTTAAAGAAATATTCAAAGCTTCAACAGATTTACAAAAATCTGAGAACGAAAAACATTTATATGTATCACGTAAATTAAAACCAGAAGATACAATCGTACAATTCGATAACGGTGCAATTATTGGCGATGGTAATAAATCATTCGTATTTGGTCCATGTTCTGTTGAATCACAAGAACAAGTTGATATTGTAGCTAAAGATTTAGCTGATAGAGGAGAGAAATTTATAAGAGGTGGCGCATTCAAACCACGTACATCTCCATATGATTTCCAAGGATTAGGTGAAGAAGGATTACAAATTCTTAAAAACTCTAAAGATAAATACGGTTTAAATGTTGTAAGTGAAATCGTTAATCCTGCTCATTTCGAAATGGCAGATCAATATTTAGATGTATTCCAAATCGGTGCAAGAAACATGCAAAACTTTGAATTATTAAAAGAAGCAGGTAAAACAAATAAACCTATTTTATTAAAACGTGGTTTATCAGCAACGATTGAAGAATTTATTTACGCTGCAGAATACATTCACTCACAAGGTAATAGTAATATTATTTTATGTGAACGTGGTATTAGAACATACGAAAAAGCAACAAGAAATACATTAGATATTTCAGCTGTTCCAATCTTAAAACAAGGTACACATTTACCAGTAATGGTTGATGTTACGCATAGTACTGGTCGTAAAGACATTATGTTACCATGTGCTAAAGCAGCACTTGCAGTTGGTGCAGATGGCGTAATGGCAGAAGTACACCCTGATCCATCAGTAGCATTAAGTGATGCAGGACAACAAATGGATTTAAATGAATTTGACGCTTTCTACAAAGAAATCACTCAATCTGCTAAATTATACAATAAATAAATTAGTATCCAGGTTTAAAAATTAATAACCTCATAACGGAAGTAAAATGAAACAATCTAAGACTATTTTAGATTTCCATTTTACTTCCGTTTTTTGTTTATAAACGTGTTTTCAGAAAAAGAATTTACATATTACAATTTTGTGTAATTATTCGTGCAATTATGTCGACAAGTAAGATTTAATATTTTATAATTGGTAATTGTGAGTTCGCTTCCATATACTTTGAAAACATTATGAAAACGTGATATTATATACTAGAAAACGTTTTCAACGAAGGAGGATATTATGACTGTAACTATATATGATGTTGCAAGAGAGGCTAAAGTATCTATGGCAACTGTGTCACGTGTTGTTAACGGTAATCAGAACGTAAAACCGTCAACTCGTGATAAAGTAAATGAAGTAATTAAGAGATTGAATTATAGACCTAATGCGGTCGCAAGAGGATTAGCAAGTAAGAAGACGACAACTGTCGGAGTAATTATTCCGGATATATCAAATGTTTATTATTCTGAATTGGCACGTGGTTTAGAAGACATTGCGACAATGTACAAATACCATACAATTATTTCTAATTCTGATAACGATAGTGAAAAAGAACAAGAAATTTTTAATAATTTATTAAGTAAACAAGTTGATGGTATCATTTTCTTAGGTGGTACTTTGACTGATGAAACAGTTGAATTAATTGATAAATCATCTGTACCGGTTGTTGTTTCAGGTACAAATGACAAAGATTCAAAATTAGCATCAGTAAACATTAATTATACAGAAGCAAGTAAAGAAATTGCTGAAAACTTAATTAAAAAAGGTGCTAAGAAATTTGCATTTGTCGGTGGTGGCTATTCAGAGAAAGCACAAGACGATGCAATTAAAGGATTAGAAATTGCGCTAAATGAAGCAAATCTTTCTATAGATGATAATGCTAAATTTGTTGGAAACGAAACGTATAAAGATGGTAGTCGTGCATACGATGCAATTTCTAAATCACAACCGGACGCTATTTTATGTATTAGTGATGAACAAGCGATTGGTATTGTACACGCAGCACAAGATGTAGGCATTAAAATTCCAGAAGAGTTACAAGTCGTAAGTTTTAATAATACAAGATTAGTTCATATGGTTAGACCACAATTATCAAGTGTAACGCAACCACTTTATGATATTGGGGCAGTTGGTATGAGATTACTAACGAAATATATGAATGATGAACAAATAGATGAACCAAATGTTATCCTCCCATATCGTTTAGAATATAGAGGAACAACGAAATAATAAGAGGCTGGGACATAATTAATGTCTCAGCCTCTTATTATTATTGAATTTATTTAAACCATTCTAGAATTCGATGTTTCGTGTTGTTATTTTTTTCGGATATTTCTTTTTGACGAGGTATTTCCATATAATCATCTAATTCGTCAGTCCATGTTTCTGGTAATGGAACTGGAGCTTGTGATTGGTATTTTTCAATCCAACTCTTTGGTATTGGTGAGTGGGGTGTTTGTAAATCATTTAAAGCAAACCAAACGTGTGACCAAGCACGTGGTACGACACGCCATATATTATAACCGCCACCGCCAATCATGATGACTTTGCCATCACAATACTTATCTGCAAGATCTTTAACGATATAAGGAATTTTATAAAGAGTATCTAAAGTGCAACTTAAGTGTGTCAGTGGATCTAAGTAATGAATATCTACGCCATTGACACTTAATATGACATCAGGTTTATAAGATTCACAAACAGCTTCGACAGTTTCTTGGAAGACATCTAAATAGGATTCATCTTCTGTATAAGCATCTAACGGTACATTTACAGTAGTACCAAATCCTTTACCATCACCACGTTCTGTTAATGCACCTGTACCTGGAAATAAATATCTACCAGTTTCATGAATAGAGTAATTCATGACATCTTCATTTGTATAAAATGACCATTGTACGCCATCACCGTGATGTGCATCCGTATCAATATATAATACTCTTTGTTTATATTTAGATTGGATATATTGAATGGCTACGGCACTATCATTATAAATGCAAAATCCACTTGCTTTACCTTTAAATCCGTGATGTAGGCCTCCACCAAGATGGCAAGCACACGTTACTTCTCCAGACATTACGGCATCTACAGCTGTAAGTGTGCCACCAACAACAAGTGCACTATTTTCATGCATATTAACAAATTGAGGTGTATCTTCACTCGCTAAGCCATATTTTTCATATTCTGATTCGGGCAACGTACCTTGTCCAGCTTTTTTAATCGCTTCTATATAATTTGGCTCATGAACGAGCATCAGTTCTTCATCAGTAGCTACTCTTGGCTTTAAAATATGTTGGGTTGTTAATACACCTAAGTCCATTAATAAATCCGTTGTTAATTTTAAACGCATTTGATTAAAAGGGTGACTATCAGAAAATCGGTATCTCAATAAATCCTCTGAATAAATATATTTAACATTAGTCATGTTTCATACCAAAAGGGTGAATGACGTGATATTCTTTTTCTTCTAATAATTGATATATCTTTTCAGGATTCATTGATTTAATACGTAACATGAGATACCGTTTATTAATATTTTCTTGATCGGTATATGCGAGGACATTTAATATATCGATATTTTGTTCTTTAAAAATACCTGTAATATCATGAAGCGCACCAACTTTGTCATCAATATGTACTTCAATAATTGATCCTGGCATCGTTACACCCGTTAATTCTAGAAAAGTATTTAGCATGTCTTTTTGAGTGACAATGCCGATGACTTTATTGTCTCTAATTACAGGTATGGAACCGATAGACATTTCATAGAAGTCGATTGCAATATCTTCAACAAAATCAAGCGGATGACATCTAATTACATTTCTTCTCATAATTTTAGAAATGGATAAAGATAAACTTTGGTTCGGATCATCATCTGAAAGTATACTTGGTAATGCCATTTTAATATCTCTATCTGAAATAATACCAAGTAGTTGATCGTGTTCATCAACGATAGGTAAGTGTCTAATTTCTTTTTGGGTCATAAGTACGAGTGCATCTTCAATCGATTTGTCACCTCTTATCGTTGTACAAGGTGATGTCATAATTTTTTCAACTAACATATTTAACCTCCTAAAAGAAAAATCGATTCATAAATCTTAATTGATCAAAAGCTTCCATTTGTTCTTGTGTAATATTTTTACCAATTCTGGCCATTAAACTGTTTGCTGGATGACTGATGATTTCTGGATCATCTGTAGCAAATACTTCAAGTCCACCTTTGGCCATCATTTTATGCATGATTTTTTGATATTCATATACATCGAGACCGCTATTTTTCAAATCCCAATGCCAATAGTATTCGGTTGTAATGACGATGAAATCTTCCATTTCAGGTGCTTGCATCGCAAGTTTTAACATCTTGTTTCCTAAACCATATTTACGGTAATTTAATGAAAGTTCTATGGCGCCTAACTCTAGAATGTACGGTAAGTTACCATCTGACCAACGTTCAAGTGGGTCAGGGTACAAATATGTTGTATATCCAATGATATGATTATCAATACGAGCAACAATAATTCTTCCTTCAGGTAACTCAGCGATTTCTATGATTGCCTCGAATTGTTCTTCAGGGACTCGGAAACTATTCAGTCCTTCATCAAAAGTCATTTGCCTCAAAGTGTGAGCATCAACTGGGCCTTCAATTGTGATTGTTACATCATTTGAATATGTAATCTCCTCAGTGATAAATGTCTTTTTGTAATTCAACATTGTACCTCCTCTCATAAAGTATGCTATCCTTAAATTGCAAAGTTTATTTTGAATAATCAAATTTTTTTGAAAAGTATCGTATACTTATATTATAATGGAATTAGGCTTTATAGGAAAACGATTACATTATTTAAAAGGGGAGATTTAAATGAAAGTCGAATTATACGAAGCGCTAAACGAAAACTATAACCTTCCAAACTATGAGGACGCAGTAAAAGATCATAGTTGGGAAGACATTGAAAAAGCATTCAGTTGGAGTGAAACTGGCAAGATTAATATGGCCTATGAATGTATAGATCGACATGTTGACGATGGTAAAGGGGACAAGACCGCATTACATTATAAAGATGCAAATCGACAAGATAGTTATACGTTTAAAGATTTACAGCTCGCAAGTAATAAAGCCGCAAATGTTTTAAAGAATGATGCGAAAGTAGAAAAGGGCGATAGAGTATTTATATTTATGCCAAGAACGCCAGAATTGTACTTTGCATTATTGGGCACATTGAAAATCGGTGCAATCGTTGGACCATTATTTGAAGCCTTTATGGAAAAAGCAGTGAAAGATAGACTAGAAAACAGTGAAGCGAAAGTCATCATCACAACGAATGATTTAGTTGGAAGAATACCTAAAGATGAA
Source organism: Mammaliicoccus sp. Dog046 (assembly GCF_034039665.1). Taxonomy (NCBI): domain Bacteria; kingdom Bacillati; phylum Bacillota; class Bacilli; order Caryophanales; family Staphylococcaceae; genus Mammaliicoccus; species Mammaliicoccus sp. Dog046. The sequence goes on from NZ_CP120131.1 coordinate 1,033,118, forward strand.
CTGCCAAATTTAGAACATATCGTTATCGTTGATGATGAAGTAAGCGAAGAATATATAGATTTTAATAAACAATATGAAAGTGCGAGTGAGCAATTTGATATTGAATGGTTAGATAAAGAAGATGGTTTAATCTTACATTACACTTCAGGATCTACTGGTCAACCTAAAGGTGTACTACATGTTCAAGAAGCTATGCTTGTACATTATATTTCAGGTAAGTATGTATTAGACTTTAAAGAAGATGACGTTTATTGGTGTACTGCCGATCCAGGTTGGGTAACGGGGACATCATACGGTATATTTAGCCCATGGTTAAATGGTGTAACAAATTGTATCGCAGGTGGACGTTTTTCTCCTGAAGGATGGTATGACTTTATTCAAACTTATAATGTTACAGTTTGGTATACAGCGCCAACAGCACTTAGAATGTTAATGGGTGCTGGTGATGATATCGTTGAAAAATATGATTTATCATCATTAAGACATGTATTATCTGTTGGTGAGCCATTGAATCCAGAAGTAATTAAATGGGCACATCAAGTATTTGAACATCGTGTACATGACACATGGTGGATGACTGAAACTGGTGGACATATGATTGTTAATTATCCTTCAATGGATATTAGAGCTGGATCTATGGGTAAACCATTACCAGGGATTGAAGCAGCAATTGTGGATGATCAAGGTAATGAACTCCCAGCAAATAGAATGGGTAATTTAGCATTGAAAAAAGGATGGCCATCAATGATGAGAACCATTTGGAATAATCAACCTAAATTTGATTCATATTTCATCAATGATGAATGGTATGTTTCAGGTGATTCAGCTTATAAAGATGAAGATGGTTACTATTGGTTCCAAGGTAGAGTTGATGATGTAATCATGACTGCCGGTGAACGTGTAGGACCATTTGAAGTGGAATCTAAATTAGTTGAGCATCCTGCTGTTGCAGAAGCGGGTGTTATTGGTAAGCCTGACCCTGTAAGAGGAGAAATTATTAAAGCATTTATCGCAGTAAGATCTGGATATGAACCATCAGATGAATTAAAAGAAGAAATTCGTAAATTCGTTAAAGAGGGATTAGCGGCACATGCAGCACCTCGTGAAATTGAGTTCAAAGATAAATTACCTAAAACACGTTCAGGTAAAATTATGAGACGTGTCTTAAAAGCTTGGGAATTAGATTTACCAGCTGGAGATTTATCTACTTTAGAAGACTAAAAATGATTAAACAAAACATATGATAATGTTAAAGGAGGAGGCTGAAATCTTATATTAAATGAGATTTTAGCCTTTTTTTACATCTTTTATGAAAGCGGTTAAATTATTTGCTGATATTTACATATAATGTATCGACAATTCTCATAGAGTTGTATATTCTAAAGTTGTTGGGTTATGTAATAGTGACACATCATTTGTGATATAAATTTAAGGAGTGAACAATATTGAGTCATTTATCAGATTTAGAAATTGCAAAACAAAGTACTTTAAAACCTATAGGAGAAATCGCGGAAAAGGTAGGTATACCTCATGATGCACTAGAACCTTATGGGCATTATAAAGGAAAAGTTGATATTACAAAATTACAAAATGTAAAAGAAAAAGGAAAAGTTGTTTTAGTGACTGCATTAAGTCCAACACCAGCTGGAGAAGGTAAATCCACAGTTACAGTTGGATTAGCAGATGCGTTTAACCAATTAAAACAGAATGTTATGGTTGCTTTGCGAGAACCATCTCTTGGTCCTGTTTTTGGTATGAAAGGTGGCGCAACAGGTGGTGGTTATGCTCAAGTATTGCCAATGGAAGAAATTAATTTACATTTTAATGGTGATTTACATGCGATAACAACAGCAAACAATGCACTTTCAGCTTTTATTGATAACCATATTTATCAAGGAAATGAATTGAATATAGATTCACGTCGTGTTACATGGAAACGTGTATTGGATATGAATGATAGAGAACTTAGACAAGTCGTTGTAGGACTAGGTGGACCAATGAGAGGTGTTCCTAGAGAAGACGGATTTGATATTACAGTTGCGTCAGAAATCATGGCTGTATTTTGCTTATCAAATGACATTAAAGATTTAAAGGAAAATTTAGCGAACATTACGGTTGGTTATACTGTAGATAAAAAACCAGTTACAGTAAGAGACTTAAAAGTAGAGGGTGCGTTAACACTCATACTTAAAGATGCAATTAAGCCAAATATCGTTCAAACAATTGAAGGAACACCAGCTTTAGTTCACGGTGGACCATTTGCGAATATTGCACACGGATGCAATTCAATTATAGCTACGAATACTGCTAGAAAATTAGCTGATATTGTCGTTACTGAAAGTGGATTTGGTTCAGATTTAGGTGCTGAGAAATTTTTAAATATTAAAACGAGAAAAGCAGGGTTTGATCCAAGTGCTGTAGTTATCGTTGTGACAATAAGAGCCTTGAAAATGCACGGTGGCGTGGACAAGCAATCGTTACAACAAGAGAATGTTCAAGCAGTGGAGAAAGGTATCGTCAATTTAGAAAGACACGTACATAACATTAAACAATTTGGTGTAGAACCAGTCGTTGCAATCAATGCATTTATACATGATACAGATGCAGAAGTACAATTTGTGTTAGATTGGTGTAAGAAAAATGGTGTTAGAGTCGCGTTAACAGAAGTTTGGGAGAAAGGCGGCAAAGGTGGTGTGGCACTAGCTGAAGAAGTATTAAAAGTACTAGATGAACCACAACAATTCGAACATCTTTATGATTTAGAACTGCCTATAGAAGATAAAATCAAAACAATTGTACAAAAGGTATATGGTGGGAAATCAGTAACATTTAGTGATGCTGCTACGAAACAACTTAAAACAATAAAAGAAAATGGTTGGGATAAGTATCCAGTATGTATGGCTAAAACACAATATTCATTTACAGATGATCCTAAGCAATTAGGCGCACCACAAGACTTTGATATTACGATTAGAGAATTATCACCTAGAACAGGTGCTGGATTTATCGTCGCATTAACAGGAGACATTATGACTATGCCAGGTTTACCTAAGAAACCGGCAGCATTAAATATGGATGTTAAAGAAGACGGGTCAGTTGAAGGATTGTTCTAGAATAAAATATAAATACAGTTTCAGATTGCCGATAAAGTTATATACTTTGTTGGCAATTTTTATGTGCATACATTTTGCGCAGGAGTTAGTGGGAAAATGCTTGAGATATATGGCTAACGAGATAGTTCTAGGAAACAATCCTGTTAAAAAATCTAACGAGATAGAAAGTGAAAACAATCTCGTTAGAAGGTATTTTACAGGAAAATAGAGCTAGAGTAGCATCGAACATTGCAAGTGGAGGTCGACATGCAACATTGGGGCGCTGAACATTGCAAGTGGAGGCTGACAAGCAACATTGGGGCGCTGAACATTGCAAGTGGAGGCTGACAAGCAACATTGGGGCGCTGAACATTGCAAGTGGAGGTCGACAAGCAACATTGGGAAATTGAAAATTGCAAGTGGAGGTCGACAAGCAACATTAGAGGATACTGAAATTAAAAAAATCGGGCTGATGAGAATAATATTTCTCATCAGCCCGATTTGTTATTGAAAATATTTAGTTTTAATGTTCGTTAGCCAGGTGGTGCTGTACTTGTACCACTGGATGGCTTACTTTTCGAATCGTTGCTACTTGATTTATAAGACCAAGCTTCTTTAGAATTTTTAGCAACTTTTTCTTTTGGTTTTACTTTTGATGATGTATTAGGATCGATACCTTGACCAAGTCGTTTTAGTACATAGTCTGATTTAATATCTTTTTGAGAAGTATCTAATTTATCAGATATTAATGTAGAAGATGCTTTAGATTCATCTTTACTACAACCATTTGTTGAGTTTGTATATTGACAAACTGTATCTTCAGATACTGTACTTGGTTTCGTAAAGTCACTATCGTAGCCTAATTTTTCTCTATCTGTCGTAGAAAGGGCATTAACCATATCTCTCCACATATACAATTGATAGTGATTTTCTTCATCAAATGAAATTGGTTGATCATAACCCATCCAAATACCAAGTGTTACTTTAGGTGTATATCCAACAAATAAACTGTCTTTCGCATCTTGAGATGTACCTGTTTTACCAGCCCAGTTACCGTCAAATGAATTCTTGATTTGGTAACCTGAACCATCATCGAGGACACCTTTTAAGATACTTGTTGTTAAATATGTTGTAGATTCGCTAAATATACGTTTTGGATCTTTCTTATGTTGATAAATAACTTTACCATCACGTGATTTAATGGAGTTAATCATGTAACTGTCATTATATTCACCTTTATTAGCGAGTGTACTATAACCATTAACATCTTGTTCTAATGTAAAGTCTGCTGTACCCAATGTAAGTGCTAATCCATCTTGAATATCTTTAGGTACATTCATACCCATCTTATTTAAGTTCTCCCATGGCTTATAATCTTGAACATTACTGTATAGGCGTAGGGTACTTAAGTTCAATGAATTTCTTAATGCATAGTCAGCAGTTACTGGACCAAATTCTCTTCTGTCATAGTTGTCAGGTGAATACCCAAGATAATCAAACTTCTTATCAAGTAATGCTGTGTTTGGTGTGATTAAACCATGTTCAAATGCTGGCGCATAAGTTAACAATGGTTTCATTGTTGAACCTGGTGAACGTTTAGCTGCTGTTGCATGGTTGATTTGAGATTTTTCATAATCTCTACCACCTACAAAGGCTAGTATTTTACCTGATTCATTTTCTTTTAATAGTGCACCAACTTCATGTTGGAAGTCTTTCGTATCTTGTTTACCTTCACTATTGGTATAGGAAGCTTCTCTATCCGTAGAATAGTGACTTGAATTATTTTTGACATCTTGCAACTTATCGTACATATCTTTATCGATTGTTGTATCAACTCGATAACCTTCATTACGCATTGCTTTGCTAGCCTTTTCGGTATATTTAGTCATTAGCACAGGCGTTTGATCTAATTCGTTCTTAGATATATTATCCTCTTTCGCTAAATGATACTTAAGTATATCGATCGTACGTTTTTCTACTTCTTCGGTTAAGTAAGGATATTTTTGATTTGGCTCTTCAATTTTTTCAACAAATGATTTCTTTAAATCAAATTTTAATGCATCTTTGTATGTCTTTTTATCAATTTTTTCTTCTTGATACATACGTTTTAATACATAATGTTGTCTATTGAAGCCATATTGTAATGAATCATCATCCTTTAGATCACCGTTAGGAAGGAAAGGCGTATATGTGTAAGGGTTTTGTGGTAATCCTGCAAGATATGCTGATTGTGCAACATTTAAATCTTTAGCTGATTTACCAAATACACCTTGAGCAGCTGATTCGATACCTGCAATGTTTGAACCATTTGAATTACGGCCAAATGAAACGACATTGAGATAGCTTGTAATGATTTCATCTTTAGATAAATTTTTCTCAACTCTCATTGAAAGCAGCATTTCTTTTGCTTTACGTTCGAATGAAGTTTCATTCGTAAGTAGTTGGTTTTTAACGAGTTGTTGCGTTAATGTACTCCCACCAGATGAATTTGGTGTTCCAAGCACTTCTTGTACGGAAGCTCGTATGAATGCTTTAGGTACAATTCCGTTATGTTTATAAAAATCTTCATCTTCTGTTGATATCAGTGCATTTTTAACATTATCACTCATATCGCTTCCTTTGATAACATCCCTTTGGACATCACTTTTTAATCGACCAAGTGACTCTCCAGAACCAAAATAAACAGATGTACTTTCGGTCATTGAATAAAGTTGTTGCTTAATTTCCTTTTTAGACATCACTTTTTCATCTTTGACAAGTCCTGCAAAGTATCCGCCACCAATACCCAAACCTAATGCGAGTAATAGGCAACTTATAAAAACAATAATAAAGAATAAATTGCTTATCACATTGTAAGTTGTATGGAATATTAATCTTGGAGACCATTTTGTTTCTTTAAAAGTATCTTTTACTTTCTTACTTGAACGATTAAATTGATCTTTGAATTTATTTTTAGACTGATTTGAACTCAAATTTTTACCTCCAATCTAATCATAGCTATTATAACATAATTACATAGTGTTGACTTTTAAAAAAGTAAGCCTTATACTTTGTAAATAATTACATATGGTAAGAACTAGAGGAGAAGTAATGGTTATTTACTTTTTAAGAGAGTCAGTGGTGCTGCGAACTGATAAAGTGATAATGATGAATACACCTTGTATAGAAGTTCTGCGTTTTTAATGTACGTAACATTAATGAGCGATGATGTTTTTAACATCATAAGTATGGTGGTACCGTGTATTCAAGCACCCTTACATTTTTATGTGAGGGTGCTTTTTTATATTTAAATTTTTGAGGAGGAAAAAATTATGGCAAATGCACTTTTAGAGGATTTAAAATGGAGAGGGTTAATTTATCAACAAACAGATGAAGCTGAAATTGAAGCATTATTAAATAGAGAATCAGTTAAAATTTATTGTGGTGCGGACCCAACGGCTGATAGTTTACATATCGGTCATTTATTACCTTACTTAACTTTAAGAAGATTCCAAAATCATGGTCATACACCAATCGTTTTAGTAGGTGGAGGCACAGGGATGATTGGTGATCCATCTGGTCGTTCTGACGAGAGACAATTACAAACTGACGAGCAAGTTGAAGCAAACGTTAATGGATTAATGAATCAAATGCACAAGATTTTTGATTTTGAAGGTGAAGACGCTGCAATTCTTGTAAATAATAAAGACTGGTTAAAAGAAATTGATTTAATTTCATTCTTAAGAGACTACGCAAAACATGTTGGTGTGAATTACATGTTAGCGAAAGATTCGGTTAAGACACGTTTAGAAACAGGGATCTCATACACTGAATTTACGTACATGATATTACAAGCAATCGATTTTGGTTACTTGAATAAAAATTACGATTGTAAAATGCAAATTGGTGGGTCTGATCAGTGGGGTAACATTACGACTGGACTTGATTTAATGAGAAGAATGAATGGAGATACAGAAGCATATGGCTTTACTATTCCTCTTGTTACAAAAGCTGATGGCAAAAAATTTGGTAAATCAGAATCAGGTACAGTTTGGTTAGATAGAAGTAAAACATCTGCTTATGAGTTATACCAATTTTGGATTAATGCGCAAGATGCAGACGTAATCAAATACTTGAAATTCTTTACATTCTTAGATAAAGAAGAAATTGAACGATTAGAGAAAACTGTTGAAGAAGCGCCACATTTAAGAGAAGCGCAAAAAGTTCTTGCAGAAGAAATGGTTGGTTTTATTCACGGTGAAGAAGCGGTTGAAGAAGCTAAAAGAATTACAGACGCATTATTCAAAGGTGATATTAAATCTTTAACTAAAGCTGAAATTGAAGCAGGATTTAAAGATGTACCAACTATTCAAGTTAATCCAGAAACAGTTCAACTTGTTGATTTCATTATTGAAGCAGGTGTTTCTCCTTCTAAGAGACAAGCGAGAGAAGACATTAATAATGGTGCAATTTACTTAAATGGTGAACGTATCCAAGATGTAAACCATGAAATTACTTCAGATGACAAAATTGATGACGAATTTACAATTGTAAGAAGAGGTAAGAAAAAATATACAATGGTTAAGTTCTCTTAAGAAAAGTCAGAGTCAATCATGTATAATTAAGATATACAATGTTGTCACAGAAAGGAAGACTTAGAATGAAGAAATATTTAGGACCAATTATTGCAGTTGTAGCTGTAATTGCTGTTATCGGTCTATTAATGATTGGACCATATAACAGGCTTGTTGGCTTGGAAGAAAAGTCTGATGAGTCATTATCAAACATTGATAATCAATTACAAAGACGTGTAGACTTAATTCCTAATTTAGTCGATACAGTTAAAGGTTACACAAAGCATGAAGAAAAAGTATTTAAAGATGTAGCAGATGCGCGAAGCAAATTATCTGGCGCGCAAACACCACAAGATAAAGCAGAAGCAAATGGTGAAGTGAACAGCGCATTAAGCCGTTTATTAGCAATAAGTGAAAAATATCCTGATTTAAAAGCAGATAAACAATTCACAGGATTAAGAGATGAACTTGCGGGTACTGAAAATCGTATTGCAGTTGCTAGAAAAGATTATAACGAATCAATTAATGAATATAATCAATCAACTAGACGATTCCCATCAAGTATAGTAGCAGGACTATTTAATTTTGATAAGAAAGAGTATTTTCAAGCTAAAGATGGGGCTAAAGATGCACCAAAAGTAGATTTCGGTGGAGATGAGTCTTAATGAAACAAGGGGTTAAACGATTTTGCATCTTGCTAATCGTAAGTTTAATTTCACTAAGTTCTACAGCACAAGCGGCAGAAGCGAAATTCCCTAAACTTGAACAACCTGTGTTTGTTCAAGATCATGCAAAGTTAATGAATCAAGCAGATAAAGATAAAATTAATAAAAAAGGGCAGAAGCTACAATCAGGTACGGATGCAGATATTTTATTAATGACTATGAAATCTGTCGGTCAAACACCTCGACAAGATTATGCTTTAGAAGCGGGTCGACATTATAAAGTCGGCGACCAAAAGCATAATAGAGGTATCGTTATTCTACTTAATATGGATAATGGTAATGAATATAATAATCGTGGTATAGAAATCGCTGTTGGTGATGGTTTAGAAGGTGTGCTCAATGATTCAAAAGTAGGTGCATTGATTGATGAACACTTTATGCCATACCAGAAAAAAGCAGCCAACGCGAAAGATGCAAAACAAGCCAAAATGTACTATAGCGAAGGATTAACAGCGCTATATAATGCAGTTTGGGATGAAATTGCAGACAGTTACGGATATGATGGAAAGAAGTTTACTGAAAAAGAACCACAAAGTAGTGGACTGGGTAAAGGACCATTTATCATATTCTTAATTTTAATCATTTTCTACTTTATTATTTACTTCTTCAAAGGTGGGGGTAAACCTCCTAAAGGTGGAAGTAGAAGAGGTAGAAGACGTGGAATGGCCGGGCCATATATATCTGGAGGATCTTCATCAGGTGGTTTTGGTGGAGGATTCTCCGGAGGTGGCGGCTTTGGCGGTGGCGGCGGATTTTCCGGCGGCGGCGCAGGCAGAGGTTTCTAATCCAATTTTAAAAAAGAGTCTCAAGTATTCAATTGCAAATACTTGAGACTCTTATTTTTGTGCTTTTAACTTTGTTCTTTAAGTGTGATTTTCTCGGTTTGAGTTTTACCATTTCTAACGATTTTAAGCGTTAATTTATCACCAGGTTTTTTCTTGTTGTATAAATAATTCTTAATATCAGAAACGGAATGTACTTTTTTGCCATCGATTTCAGTAATGACGTCTTCTTTCTTCAAGCCATTATTTGCTTTTCGATCGACTTCAGAAACGTAAACACCTTTGTCTTCAGTTAAGTTTAATTCTTTCTTATACTCATTCGGGATATCTTCAATTGAAATCATGCCGATACCAATATAAGGTCTCGTAACCTTTCCGTCACTCATTATATCTTTAATAATGTTATCAACTTCATTACTTGGTATAGCAAATCCAATACCTTCAACATCAGGTCTTGATATTTTCATTGAATTGATACCAATTAAGTTACCATTTAAATCAACAAGTGCACCACCAGAATTACCAGGGTTAATTGCTGCATCTGTTTGAATTACAGTTGCCTCAGTCGCACCTTCTGATGTCTCAACATTCATTGTTCTTTCTTCAGAAGAAATGATACCTTGAGTTACACTGTTAGCAAATTCTACACCTAGTGGATTACCAAGTGCGAATACAGTTTCTCCGGCTTTAACTTTTGACGAATCTGCAAATTTAATAGGTTTGATATTATAATTGCCTTCTATTTTTAAAACGGCTAAGTCAGTCATAACATCTCTACCAACGAGATGTGCTTTTACAGATTTATCATTATGAAGTCGAACTTCAATTTCACTTGCACCTTCGATAACGTGATTATTCGTTACGATATATGTACTATTTTTATCAGTTTGATAAATGACGCCAGTACCAGTACCTGTTTCTTGTGATTCATTTGAGTCTTTATCACTAAAGAAAGATTCAATGCCACTCGCTTTTTGTTTGTTGATTACACCAACGATTGAAGGAGATACACCTTTAATCATGCTTGAGACAGATTGATTACTAGATAAATTATCTTTAATATTTCCACCTTTCTCATTTGCTGGCGCTTTCGTAACCTTTGCATCATCATTATTTGATCCAAATACATCAATAATCTTAGTGCCCCCAAAATATAATGCTAAGACGAGAACGGTACCTAATATACCGGATAAAAAGGGGATAAGACAACTTTGATACCAAGGAATTTTGTTTTTCTTCTTATAATAAAAATTATTTGAAGTCGATTCATTAAATGTTGAATGCTGGTTTTCTCCGTTTTGATTCATATTCATTAAATGCCTCCTTAATACAATACATAAAATAATTATTATAGATATTAAGAGAAAATGCCAATAATATGATGTTTTCTAAATGTTACAATTTTTTGTATGATAACTTGTGACACAACTATGAGAGTGATAAAATATGTATATCATTAAGAAGAGAGTGGTTATTAAATGTATAAATTCGCAAGTTCATTATTACATAATGTTTTTCAAAAATTCGGTAAGCAAATCGTAACTATAAATAAAGAAAAAGTTCCCGAAGAACCTTATATTGTTACATGCACACATACGGGTTATGTAGAAGTTATTATGCTCGCTTTAAGTTTATATCCAACAGAAATAAATTATATGGCAAAGAAAGAATTATTTTCTAAAGATTGGTCTAATAAGTTTTTCCATTCATTAAACGCATTTCCAGTAGATAGAGAGAAACCAGGCCCAAGTACATTGAAGATACCAGTGAAATTATTGAATCAAGGTAAGAGTGTTGGAATATTCCCATCCGGTCAACGCGCGGCAACAGGAGAAGCACCATTAAAAAGAGGTGCAGCAACAATTGCAGTATTAAGTAATAAACCAATTGTTCCAGCAGCGTTTGAAGGACCAAAAGAAGTAAAATCAATATTTACATTTAGAGAAAAGTCATTTATTAAATTTGGAGAACCAATTGATCCGAATGAATTTCCAAAAGAATTAAAGAAAAGTGAAAAAATCGCTAAAGTAATGGAATTACTTGAAGAAAGAACGAATAAATTACAAGAAGAAGTAACTTATATCGCTGAGCAAGTTAAAAAGAGATAAATAAGATAAGTGAGAGCCTAGAAGATAAAACTTCTAGGCTTTTTTGTATAGAGTTGGTGGATGGATTGTCATAGAAAGTGTGAGTCGTGAGTTAACGTTGGAGTTAATCCAAGAGAAGGGTCAAGTCGTAGATTAACTTTAGAATTAAGCGACGAGTTCCCCAAAGTCTTAGATTAACTTCCGAATTAAGCGACGAGATCGTCCAAAGTCGTAGATTAACTTTAGAATTAAGCGACGAGATGCCTCAATTCGTAGATTAACTCCTGAATTAAGCGACGAGTTCCCCAAAGTCGTAGATTAACTCCTGAATTAAGCGACGAGATCGTCCAAGTCGTAGATTAACTCCTGAATTAAGCGACGAGATGCCCCAAGTCGTAGATTAACTTCCGAATTAAGCGACGAGATCGTCCAATTCGTAGATTAACTTTCGAATCAAACTACGAGTTTATCGAAGTCGATTTTTAAAACGTTTACATTTGATAGTTCTGCTATTCATACTGTAATCCTATGTAATATATGCTAAAATTATAATCAGAATGTTCTAACAAATGGAGGCATATGATGAAACAAGTATTGTTTGATGTAGATGGCGTATTTTTAAGTGAAGAAAGATGTTTTGATGTATCAGCATTAACGGTTTATGAATTGTTACATAGTGAATTATTCCTAAATTTAGATGGTTCTATCAACTTAAATGAGTTAAAAGAAAATGACATAGAACAAATTAGAAAAGACATTTTTATCAATGATAAGATTCTGAATCAATTAAAGTCACTAGGCTTAAATTCAAATTGGGATATGCTTTTCATTGTTGCTAGCACACATTTAATTGAATTACTTAAAAAGGCAAATGTGTCTGATTTAGATTTAAGTAAGGATCGTTTCAGCGAATCGACTTTAAAAGCATTTGCTAATCATATAGATGGCGCAAAAATTAATTTTGAAACGCCGCTTCAATTTTTATCTCAAGCAACATCTGGTAAAGAAAATATTTATCAAGATTTAATTGCTTTTGCGAAAGCAGAACTTAATCTTGAAGATGCTTCTATATTCGAACTTAAAAGTAAATTCTGGGATATCGCACAAGAAGTGTATCAAGAATGGTACTTAGGAAAAGATTTATACGAAGAGGTTGAACATAAAACACCGAGAACTCAATTTAAAAATGGATATATTAAAGAAGAAGTTGTGTTAGCGGATGTTGATGAAGTAACACAATTACTTGAAGATTTAAAACAAGCAGGCTATCAAATCGGAATTGCTACGGGTAGACCGAGAACTGAAACATTAGTGCCATTTGAAACGATAGGGTGGTTAAAACAGTTCGACGAATTCCATATTGGTACTGCTTCAGAAGTGCTTGAAGCTGAAACAACTTATCCTGAATTCAAACCATTAGGCAAACCAAATCCATTTAGTTATCTTATAGCAAATGGAGGAAACGACGCTGAGAATTACTTAACTTATATTAAGAATCAAGAAGATATTTTTAAAAATGAAGATATTTTCATCGTCGGAGATTCATTAGCAGATTTATTAAGCGCTAAAAAAACGGGTGCAACATTCATCGGTACTCTGACAGGATTAAAAGGTCAATCAGCAAGAGCTGAGTTAGAAGATTACGATGCGAACTATATCGTAGATAATGTATTAGAAATAAGAAAAGTATTATTATAAAGTCGATAAGAGGCTGGGACATAACATATGTTGAAGTGCACCCCTAAAGTTGAACCTAAAAATTCAACTTTAGGGGTGTTTTTTCAGTATCTTGGCAGTAGATGACTGAGTTAAAAATGAGTTTGTATCAAGCTTTTTTCAACTCTAGTCATCCTTGCCGGGGCGAGACTACGAAATCTTTTTATATAAAATAGATTTCTGTCCCACTCCCTTTTATTATTTCAAATCATAAATAAAACCCCACGCAAGAGATCAAGTCTTTGCGTGGGGCATCTATTATTATAGTGATTGATTAAGTTCTACTTTTTTAATGCTTTGGAAACCATCAATGTTAAATAAATCTTCGATTGTTTCTTCTGTTGGTTCATCATCAATTGAAAGTACCATTAATGCTTCGCCGCCAATTGAATGTCGTCCTAAGTGCATTGATGCAATATTAATATTATGTTCTCCTAAGATTTGTCCCATTTTACCGACAATACCTGGTTGGTCATTATGGTTTATTAAAAGCATATGCTTTTCTGGTTTGAAATCTACTGGATAGTCATTAATACGTACAATTCTTGGACCATATCCATTTAATACAGTTGAACCAATCTTAATAGAATGTTCTTTATTTACTAATTCTAATTCGATGTAGTTACTGAAACCGTGTTTTTTACTATTTTTTTCGATTTGATAAGTGACACCTTGTTCGTTTAATAACACTAATGCGTTAATGATATTAACGTGATCGCCTAAATCTTGTTGCAATACACCTTTAACCAATTGTCTTGTAATTAAACTTGTATCATCTAAGGCGATATCACCATGATACTTAATTTTCAATTCTCTTGGTCCTTTTTCGAATAATTGAATACCAACTTCACCAGTTGTTCTACTCAATTCAACGAATGGTTTTAATTCCGCTTCAACTTCACCAGACATTTGTGGTGCGTTTACTGCGTGTAATACATTATTATTTTCAAAAATATCAATAATTTCATTTGCTACAGACACGGCTACTTTTTCTTGTGCTTCAATAGTTGATGCACCTAAGTGTGGCGTAACGATGATTTTGTCGTGCTGTGTAAGTGGTGTATTGTTAGCTGGCTCTTCTGTAAATACATCAAGCGCTGCTTTAGCAATTTTACCTTCATCTAATGCATTGATGAGTGCTTCTTCGTCTATGATACCACCACGTGCAACATTAATGATTTGTAAGTTTGGTTTAGCAAGATTGAAGAACTCTTCTCCAACTAATCCTTTTGTCTTAGGTGTAAGAGGTGTATGTACAGTGATGAAGTCAGCTTGTTCAGCTATTTCTTCAACAGTTGCTCTTGTTACATCTAAACGTTGTGCATCATCGCTTGATAGGTAAGGGTCAAATGCTAATATATTCATGCCGAAACTTTGGGCACGTTTAGCAACACCTAAACCGATTCGGCCTGCACCGATAACACCAAGTGTTTTTTGGTATAATTCAGTACCGCGATATGTTTTTCTATCCCATTTACCTTCTTGTAAAGAACGATGTGCCTCAGGTATGTTTCGTGCCATCGCTAAGATCATTGCCATTGAATGTTCAGTAGCAGAAATTGTATTTCCATCAGGCGCATTAATGACTAATATACCTTGTTTAGTCGCATGGTCGACATCTATATTATCAACACCTACACCGGCACGAGCTACAACGCGTAAGTTCTTCGCTGCATCAAGAACAGGTGGTGTGATTTGTGTTTGGCTTCGTACAATAAGGGCATCATAGTCACCAATAATATTGATTAACTCTGATTGACTTAAATCCGTATTTACATCAATTTGAAAATCTTGATGGTCGTGTAAACTTTTTAAACCTTCTTCTGATATTGGATCAACTACGATTACTTTAAACATATTGATTGACTACCTCCTGGAATTTAGATACACCTTTACCGAGTACAGATTGACCGCGTAATTCTGATAAAATAATTTCTAATGCACTAACAAATTGCAACATGTCATTTGGGGATACTTTACCCATATGTCCAACTCTAAGAATTGTGCCTTTAAGGTGTTGTTGTCCACCAGCAATTGTAATATTAAACCTTTGAAGTAGGTCATCTTTAATTTGTTTAACTTCTTCTTTTTTAGGTACAAAAGCAGTAACAGTAGGTGAAGCGAATTGATCTTCAACTAATAAGTCTATATCTAAAGCTTTTAAACTTTCTCTAACTGCTTCTTTACATACTTCGTGACGTTTAATCGTATTTTCGAATTTCTCTTCAGAAATTAAATCACAGTATGCTTGAACACCACGAATAAGTGAAACGGCAGGTGTAAATGGAGTAGAATCATCGTTTAATGAAGTTATGTATTTATTTAAATCTAAATAGAATCTAGACGTTTTAACTTCTTTAAATCGTTCTATCGCTCTGTCGTTATATGCAACGAACGCAGCACCTGGTGGTAACATGATTGCTTTTTGACTACCAGATACTAATACATCGATTTGGTCATTTTCCATGTCTACTTCAACTGCACCGATGATACTTACACCATCTACAACGAAATAAATGTCCGGGTTAAAGTTTTTAACTAATTGTCCTAAATCGTGGATAGGATGTTTAACTGAAGTTGAAGTCTCACAAAATTGTGTAAATACGGCTTTAATATCTACATTAAGTGATTTTAAATATGCTTCGAATTCTTCTAAATCGACACCTTTACCCCATTCAACTTCAAAAATATGTGCATTGAAAGGGTAGGAAGAAGCTATTTTTCTAAACCTATCGCCAAATGCTCCAGATACAATAATTACAATATGATCATCTGGATTAACTGTGTTGACCATTGCTGCTTCTAAAGCACTTGTTCCTGACGAAGTAAGAATAGCTACAGGATGTTTAGCTCCAAAGATAGTTTGTAGATCTCTTGATGCTTGATGAATGATTTGACTAAATTCCTTAGTTCTATGACCTGTCATAGGAAGATTCATACTTTCCAAAATCTCCCTAGGGACAGTCGTAGGACCTGGTGCGAGTAATAAAGAATCGTGTTGATACATATTTATATACACTCCTTAACTGAATTTATGTTCTATATTGTAGCAAATAAAATAGTAAAATAATAGTGAATATATTGAAAATTCTGATTAAAACGCTTTCATTTTAAAATCTTATTTCACCATCTGCCACAACTTCGACATTTCCAGCTAATGCACGTGTAATCATACATGATTCTTCTGATTTTTGTACAAATCGGTTTAATGTTTTTAATGTATTTTCATCTGGTTCTTCTTGTAAAAAAATAACAGGGAAGTGTTCTATTTTTTTATAAGTAATTACTTCATTTTCTACTTCAACATGACCTTTAGAATTTACTTCGATTCTTTCAATATCGATGTCTGATCTCTCAATCATTGCTGCTAAAGTTATCATATAACAAGTTGAAGCTGCACCTAATAACATTTCATCAGGGTTTGTACCGATTTCTGGACCATCCATAACTTCTGGGATTGAAACACGTGTTGATAAATTTTTTGTTGTAATGTGTCCTGAAGTATTTCTCCCTTTCGTCCATGTTCCTTTTAAATCAAATATATGTGTTGTCATATTCATTATCCTTCCTTTTATAAAAAATATTTGGTTATAATCTATAGTATGACGGATTATTAAGGAGTAGACAATGAATCTGAATAATAACAAACGTACTTTTTTAAAAGTGGCGCATAGAGGTGTACCAACGCAAGTTCCGGAGAATACGATGGCATCATTTAAATATGCATTGCAATTCAATATAGATATGTTAGAAATCGACGTTCATCGTACGAAAGATGACCAATTAGTCGTAATTCATGATCCAACGACTGATAGAACAGCTCTAAAGAACGGAGAGGTTGCAGCGTTAACTTATGATGAGTTACTTGAATATGATGTAGGTAAATGGAAAGGTGAAGCATTTGTAGGTGAAAGGATACCTTTATTTCGAGATGTTCTTAAATTGATTCAATCTTATGAAGTTAAATTGTTAATTGAAATAAAAAAACCAGAGCGTTATGAAGGTATAGAACAAGAAGTGTTAGATGAAATTAAAGCGAATGGTTTACGTGAAGAACAAGTGATCATACAGTCATTCAATAAAACCAGCATGAAGAAGATTAGAGATATAAATAAAACGATAGAACTCGGTGTATTATTAAGTAAACGAAACAGATTTATCAGTAAACATGCAATAGAAGAAATAAGTGAATATGCACAGTATTTCAATCCTAATTATACGATTACTACAAGTAAAATGATTGATCATGCACATGCATATCAATTAAAGGTCTTGCCATATACAGTAAATGATAAAGCATCGATGGATAAATTACTTAAGATGGGTGTGGATGGTTTAATTACGGATGCGGTTAATTTATTAGAGGAAATTGAATAAATGATAAATAAAAAATCCCCAATCCTAAAAGGAAAGGGGATTTCATTACAATGATATTAACGAGAGTAGTACTCAACGATAAGTTGTTCATTGATTTCAGCAGATAATTCGCTACGTTCTGGAACGCGTACGAAAGTACCTTCTAATTTGTCAGCATCGAATGTTAAGTAGTCAGGAACGTGATGACTAATTTCAACTGATTCTAATACGATGTTTAATTTTTGTGATTTTTCACGAACACCAATAGTTTGACCAGCTTTTAATGTGTAAGATGGGATATCTACGCGAGCGCCATCTACAGTGATATGACCGTGGTTAACTAATTGACGTGCTTGACGACGTGTACGAGCTAAACCTAATTGGTAAACTACTGCATCTAAACGAGAAGCTAATAGTGCCATAAAGTTGTCGCCGTGAACACCTTTCATGTTACCAGCTTTTTCAAAGATAGTGCGGAATTGACGTTCGTTGATTCCGTACATGAAACGTAATTTTTGTTTCTCTTGTAATTGTTGACCGTACTCAGATAATTTTTTACGTTGAGTAGGACCATGTTGACCTGGTACGTAAGGACGTTTTTCTAATTCTTTACCTGTGCCGCTTAATGAAATACCTAAACGACGTGATTTTTTCCAGTTTGAACCTCTAAATCTTGCCATTTGAAGTTCCTCCTTTTTCTTGTTTGAATGTTATGAAGAAACAAGAAACAATGTTAAATGCTCATATGGATATGTTATATTTTTGTGTCTTCACCTTGCAGCCGCGGTTACACAACACACCTTCTCTGGGAATAACATAGAGCCTTACAATATTTAACTGCTACTTCCGTTAATTCACACAAAGGCTATTATACAGTTTGGATCTAAAGATGTCAATTTGTAATTTAAAGATGAATATGATTCTCTAATGTTTTAACGAGTTGTTCCAATCCTTCTTGATCTTCACTATTAAATCTAGACTTAATAGGTGCATCAATATCTAACACTGCAATAATTTCATTGTTATAATAAACAGGTACAACAATTTCAGATTGACTGTTTGCGTCACATGCGATGTGTCCTGGGAATGCATTCACATCTGCGACAAGTTGCGTTTCTTTCTTAGATACTGCAGTACCACATACACCTTTTCCAATTTCAATATCTACACAAGCAGGTAATCCTTGAAACGGTCCAAGTTTTAAAGCATCGTTTTTAATAAGATAAAATCCTACCCAGTTGATATTAGGTAAAAATTGATTAATAAATGCTGACGTATTACTTAAGTTAGCGATGAAATCTTGTTCACCAGATAATAGGCCATCTAATTGTCTATTTAATAAATCATAATTTGGTTGATTTTGTTCCATTTTATGTTCCTCATTTCAATAATTTTATAGTTTATAAATCTATTTTAAGATTTTGAATGTGATTTGCATAGAAAAAGGTTTGTTGGATAATTATTTTACGTTATAATAAAGAGAACGATTTAGGAGGAGAATACATAATGGCAATTTATATAACACTTGCAATTATTATCATTATATTAATTGGTATTGGTATAATGTTATGGTTGCGTACATCAAAGCGAAATTTGATTACTGAGACTGAGCAGCGTAAGCAAAAGATTAAACAGCTACCTTTTCAAGATGAATTAGCTAAGCTTAAAAAATTAAACATCCATGGTGAAGCTAAGGACAAGTATGACCAATTTAAAAGAGAATGGCAAACCGTTCTAAACGAAGATTTAAAGGTTGTAGATGCAAAGATTCATGATGCAGATGCAGAATTAGATAAATTTAAGTTTTCACAGTCAGAGGAAAGTATCGCCGACGCCAACAAAGTTATGGATGGCATCGAAAAGAAATATACGCGTTTAACTCAAAGTGTTACAGAATTAATGACATCAGTGGAAAATAGTGATCAACTTTACAATGAATCTAAACAAGTTTATAGAGAAACAAAACGTGAAGTGCTTGCGAATAGACATCAATTTGGGGATGCAGCAGATTTAATCGAGAAAAATATAGAAGCATTTTTACCGAGACTAGAACAGTACGAAGAACTAGTTGAAGAAGGACATTATATTAAAGCTAGTGGACATATCGATCAATTAAATACAGATATGAAACGTATGCAAGAAGACATGGAAGAAATTCCGTTATTAATTAAAGACGTTCAAAAGGAATTGCCAGGTCAATTCCAAGATTTGAAATTTGGATGCAGAGATTTAAAAGTAGAAGGTTACAATTTAGAGCATGTTAAAGTAGAAGGTACTTTACAAACGTTAAGAGGTAAACTTAATTTAGTTGAACCATTAATCGGTCGATTAGAATTAACGAAAGCAGAAAACCTTATAAATGAAATCAATGATTCATTAGACGATATGTACGATTTAATTGAACATGAAGTTAAATCTAAAAATACAGTCGAACAATCAAAAGAAATTATTACAGATGAATTGTTCCATGCAAAAGACATGAACTATACATTACAAACAGAAATTGAATACGTTAAAGAAAACTATTATATTTCTGAAGAAGATGTACACAAAGTAAGACAATATGAGAATGAAATTCAAAATCTTATCAGTGTTTATGATGAAATCTTAGGAGAAATGGCTAAGACGAATGTTCGCTATAGTGAAGTAGAAGATAACTTACTTTATATAGAAGAACATGTTAAAGTCATCAATGATAATCAAGAGAAAATTCAAAATCACTTAGTATCATTAAGAGAAGATGAAGCAACAGCTCAACAAAATACGTTGCGTGTACAATCTAAAAAAGAAGAAATCTACAGAAACTTATTGGCTTCTAATTTACCAAGTGTTCCTGAAAGATTCATTATTATGAAGAATGAAATCGATCATGAAATACGTGAAGTGAATAAAATCTTTAGCCAACGTCCAATTAATGTTCAATATGTGAAAGATAAAGTAAGTAACATTGTATTACAAATGAACAAATTTGAAGATGAAACGACTGACGTCTTAATCAATGCTGTACATGCAGAAACGCTTATTCAATACGGTAATAGATATAGAAAAGAAAATAACGAATTGAATAAGAGCTTAAATGAAGCAGAACGATTATTTGCTAATAACAGATACAAACGTGCGATTGAAATTGCAGAAACTGCACTTGATAAAGTTGAACCTGGTATTAGTGTAAAAATAGAAGAAGACGTACATAAACAATCTTAAATTGCATATTTAATAAGAGGCCGAGACATCCATGTCTCAGTCTCTTATTTTTTTCTGATAGTTATGGTATTATTGTAGAATGAAAAAAAGAGGTGACCGTATGATATATCTTGATAATGCAGCAACTACAAAACCTGACGACGCAGTTATTCAAACATTTAATCAAATGAATAAAGAATTTTATTTTAACCCGAATAGTCCACATAGTGCAGGTGTGAAAATTGCGCATTTAATTGATAAAGCAAGAGACAACATAAAACAATATTTAAATTTAGATGATAAGTTCGACATTATCTTTACAAGTGGTGCAACTGAATCTAATAACTTGGCATTGCAAGGAATGGCTCAAACAAAGAAAAGGTTTGGTTCAACTATTTTAACGACTAAAATGGAACATCCATCAGTATTAGAAACGATGCGCGCATTAGAAGAACAAGGTTTTAATTTGAAATATATTAAAACGACTTCAGATGGCAAGTTAGATATAGCATCATTAAAAGCATTGATGAATGATGATGTCATACTTGTTACGTGTATGCATGTAAATAACGTTATGGGCCAAATTCAACCGATAGAAGAAGTTAGCCAAATATTAAAAGATTATCCGAAAGTACATTTTCATGTTGATGGTGTGCAAGGGTACGGAAAGATACCTCTTAATATCAATCTTGTTGATAGTTACAGTTTAAGTGGACATAAATTCCATGGACTTAAAGGTTCTGGCATTCTCGCAACCAATCAATTAAGAACATTGAAACCAATTATATTTGGAGGCGGACAAGAGTTTGGTGTGAGAAGCGGTACAGTAAATGCACCAATCAATGTATCATTAGCGAAAGCAATGAGACAAATGGACGATCAGAAAGAAACGCACATTAAAACATTAACGGATAAGGGTCATCAACTTCGCGGGTTTATAGAAACATATGATAGTATTTTAATAAATTCCCCTAAAGATGCTGCACCATATATATTGAATGTTTCCTTCCCTGGAGTGAAAGGTGAAGTATTGGTGAATGCATTTTCTAAGTATGATATATATTTATCTACAACAAGTGCTTGTTCATCTAAAAAAAGTTCACATAATGAAACGTTAAAAGCAATGGGATTGAGTAATCGAAGAATTGAAGGTAGTATAAGAATCAGTATTGCATCAGATTTAACTGACGAACAAGTTGAATCATTTAAAGAGGCTTTTGATAAAGTATATAAAGAAGTAAGGGAGTTATTAGTCAATGAATTATGATCATATATTAGTAAGATATGGTGAGTTAACATTAAAGAGCGGTAACAGAAATATGTTTGTGAACAAATTAAAATCAAACATTAAAAGTAGATTAATGCCGTTACAAGGATATAAAGTAAGAGCAAACCGAGACAGAATGTATATTGATGTCCATGAAGGTTCAGATATTGAAGAAATGATGAATCGTATTTCATCTGTATTTGGTGTTCATTCAGTGAGCCCAGTAGTTAGAATAGAAAAAGATATCGAAGTAATGAAAGAAGTATCTTTATTATTTGCTCAAGATTTTAAAGAAGGCGATACTTTCAAAATTGATGTTAAAAGAGCAGATAAAACATTTGAATATGATACGTTCCAATTACAACAGACATTAGGTGGACACGTATTACAAAATACAGATCATATTTCTGTAGATGTAAAAACACCTGATCACAAAATAAAAGTTGAAGTACGTAAAGATGCGATTTATATGTACAATAGAGTGATTGAAGGTGTTGGCGGACTTCCTGTAGGTACAGGTGGAAAAACATTATTAATGTTATCAGGCGGTATTGATTCTCCTGTTGCAGGTATGGAAGTAATGAAACGCGGCGTTACTATTGAAGCGATTCATTTCCATAGTCCACCATATACGAGTGATCAAGCGAAACAGAAAGTCATTGATTTAACTCAACAATTAGCTCATTTAACTGGCGATATTAAACTTCATATTGTTCCTTTTACTGCGCTTCAAAAACAAATTCATAAAGTAGTAGAAGAAAGTTTTACAATGACAAGTACAAGACGTATGATGTTACGGGTAACTGAAAAAGTTGCACATCAAATAGATGCACAAGCAATAGTAAATGGTGAAAATCTAGGTCAAGTTGCAAGTCAAACACTTGGTAGTATGTATGCGATTAATAGTGTGACATCAATGCCGATACTTAGACCTTTATTAACATTTGATAAAGAAGATATCGTTAAAAAAGCGAAAGAAATTCAAACATTTGATTTATCGATTCAACCGTTTGAAGATTGTTGTACAATTTTCACACCTAAGAATCCAAAAACAAATCCTAAACTTGAAAAAGTTGAATATTTTGAATCGAAATTTGATTTTGAACCATTAATCGACGAAGCTGTTGCAAACGTGGAAACGATAGTTATTTCAAAACACGATCGAATTGAAAATCAAGAAGATGAGTGGATGGATGACCTACTTTAAAAATGACGTTGGGATGTCGTTATTTATAAAGTAGAGGAGAATTGCAAATGGAATTTGATTTAAATACATTGCTTATTATTATTTTATTCGGATTAATCGCTTCTTTTATAGATTCAGTTGTTGGAGGTGGCGGATTAATATCATTTCCAGCATTACTTGCAGTTGGAATGGATCCAGCTGTAGCTTTAGGAACGAATAAATTGGCAAGTTCATTTGGAACGTTAACAAGCACGTTGAAATTTGTTAAAGCGAAGAAAGTAGATTTTGATATTGTAGGTAAATTGTTTCCATTAAGCTTTATTGGCTCGATACTTGGTGCTATAACGGCTACATATTTACCACCAGAGTATTTTAAACCTTTGGCGATTATTATATTAACACTTGTCACGTTTTACTCCATTTTGAAAAAAGACTGGGGAGACATTAACCAATATAAAAAATTATCACTTAAAAAAGCCATATTATTTATCGTCGGCGTCGTTGTTATTGGATATTATGATGGCTTCATAGGTGGCGGAACTGGATCGTTCTTCTTGTTTGTATTGTTATTAATCGGCTTAGATTTTTTACATGCGGCTGGGAATGCGAAGTTTTTAAATCTTGCATCTAATTTAGGAGCATTAATTTTATTTATGGTTTTAGGACAAGTCAATTACATTTACGGTTTAAGTATGGCTGGCGCAATGGTAGTAGGTTCATATTTAGGAGTTACATTTGCAATTAGAAAAGGCGTATCATACGTCAAAGTTTTATTTATTGTCGTAACAATTTCATTAATATTAAAGAATGTTTATGATTACGTTACGAGTCATATTTTATAATATCGATATAACGAAAAAAGCGCATTGTATAGATTAAATTCTAGGCAATGCGCTTTTAATATATTTATAAAAACTTTCTTTGTACTTTACTCCAAAATGAATTTTGAGGTAGTTTCAACGTACGTATATATTTGTCTTTAATGTTTAATGTGATAAAGTCTGTTTCTTGAATGCTGAGTGCTTCATTATCTAAGCCCATAATCGGATAATAATTACCTTCTTTATCCAATGTGATTTTAAGTGTACGTGTATCACCTAATACGATTGAGCTACTCACTGTTCTGAAATTATTGTTATTTAATGAGGCAATCTCTGTTAATTGCATGCTTCTAATTTTAGGGTCAATGATGGCGCCATCTAAAGATTTATTATAACCTGTTGATCCCGTTGGCGTTGAAATTAGTAAACCATCTCCGTTAAATGCTTCAAAATATTCATCGTCAATATAGATTTCCATCTTCATTGGTTTGATGACACTAGATTTAATATAAAAATCATTTAGACACATATATGTCATTTGGTCGTTTAAGTTTACTTCTAGTACAGGGTACTTTCTTACTTCAACATCGTTAGAATCAATAGAATTGATCAAATGTTTAATCGCGTCGACACTAAAATCGGCATATAAGTAATTTTGATCTAACTTTGTTTTTATACCAATGTATATTTTATCTTTATTAAAATTGGTCTTTCTACAAGCTTGAAGGAAACTGCCATCTCCTCCGACTGAAGCAATGATATCTGCTTCTTTATAGTTTGATACAAATACAAATCCATGTGGTTCCATTTCACTTTGTATTTTTTTGCATATCTCTAATACATCCCGGTCTTTTGACGTGAAAAGGTAAATATGGTGATTTGAACGCATAAATAATTCCTCCCAAAAGTTACACTATGTTTAAAGTCTGTTATTATTATATATGTAAATATTTAAAATAGAAAGGGAGATACGATGTCAAAGCGAATCATAGCAATTATCATTGCTCTAGTGTTAGTAATTGGTGGTGTAGTTGTTAGTACAGTCGGCCTTATGTTTGATGATTCATTGAAAAAAAGCGTGACTGATACAGATGGAATTAGTGAATCTGTGCAATCCGGGTCTGATAGTAATAACAAAATTGTAAAACTATCTGTTAACGGCACAATTCAAGATACGGGAGAATCAGACTCATTATTTAGTGGTGGAGGATATGACCATCAAGCATTTCTGAAACAACTAGATAAAATCAAAAAAGATAGTAGCGTTAAAGGTGTGCTATTAGAAGTGAATTCACCAGGTGGCGGTACATATGAAAGTGACGAAATACATAAGAAATTAGAAGAAATTAAAGCTAAAGATAAAAAAGTGTATGTCCAAATGAAAAATATGGCCGCATCAGGTGGATATTATATTTCAACACCAGCGGATAAAATCTATGCGGGTTCACAAACTTTAACAGGTTCTTTAGGTGTTATTATTTCAAGCATTAATTATTCAGAGTTAGCGAATGATTTAGGTGTTAAAGATGAATCTGTAACTTCTGGTAAACATAAGCAAATCCTGAATCCAATGAAAGATATGTCTAAAGAAGAGCGCAATATTATGCAATCAATCATTGATGATAGTTACAAACAATTTGTAGATGTCATTAAAAATGGTAGACATATGTCAGAAGCAGACGTTAAGAAATTAGCAGATGGAAGAATTTATTCTGCACAACAAGCAAAAGCAAATGGTTTAATTGATGAAATCGGATATGAAGATGATGCAATTAAAGATTTAAGAAACAATATTAAAGCAAAAAATGCTCAGGTTGTTACTTATGATACATCAGGAAACTTCTTTAACTTACCACTTGCTGCAAAAAGTAAAATGTCAGCAATGTTTGGAATGAATGATTTGAGTAAATATGAATCATTAGTTAAAGCAAATAAATCGCCACAACCAATGTATTTGTATGGTGAATAAGGAGGGTGTTTAAATGGCTGATATGAGTTTCGAACAAGTTGCTACTTCTCGAGAACAAAGTGATGTTGAACGAATTGTAAATAAACATATGTCTGAGATTAAATCTATTGTATTTGCTGGTTTTTGGATACGCCTTATCGCCTTTGTTATTGATACTTTGGCGCTTGCAGGTTTTAAAGCAATAATCTTAGTTCCATTATTTAAATTAGTACCAATACAAGATAAATATGTGTTAACGCCATATTTCAGTGTAGAAAACATGTTAACGGCAATCATTTTCTATTTATACTTTGTGCTTATGACTTATTATTTTAAAGCAACATTAGGGAAAATGATTCTCGGTATAAGTGTATATCGAGAAGATGCACGTAAGCTCAAGTTTACTGATGTACTATTTAGAGAGTGGATCGGCAGAATTATTTCTGGTGCATTACTTGGATTACCATACATTGTTGTTGCCTTTACTAAGAAGCATAAAGGCATCCATGATTACTTTGGTGAAACAGTTGTATTGAAAAATAAGTACATTTCTTTAAGAAATGACTTTCAAAAAGCGTTCAAATAACGATAATACAATCAAATGAATTTTAAAGTCTCTTTAATTCTGATAAAATATACATATCAAGAATAAGGAGGCTTTTTTTTATGGCGCAAGTTACATTCAAGAATGAACCAGTTACAATTTTAGGTGAGGAAGTTAAAGTAGGTTCTATTGCACCTGATTTTACTGTGTTAGCAAACGATTTATCTCAAAAAACTTTAAAAGACTATGAAGGTAAAAAGAAACTTATTAGTGCCGTACCTTCTTTAGATACAGGCGTGTGTAGTCAACAAACACGTAAATTCAATGAAGAAGCAGCTAATGAACAAGATGGCGTTGTTTTAACAATTTCAAATGACTTACCATTCGCACAAAAAAGATGGTGTGCAGCTGAAGGCTTAGATAACGTAATTACATTAAGTGATCACCGTGATTTATCATTCGGTCAAAACTTTGGTGTAGTAATGGAAGAACTTCGTTTATTAGCACGTTCAGTATTTGTATTGGATAAAGATAATAAAATAGTTTATGCTGAAATCGTAAGTGAAGGAACAAATCATCCTGATTACGACAAAGCATTAGAAGCATTCAAAAATTTAAACTAATCAACAACCATAGATTGCTGTCCATTTGAATGGGCAGCTTTTTATACGAAAGAGGGCAATTATGACTGAAGAAAAGAATATAATGGAAATATTATTTGAAAAACTTGATGTAAAAAGCAAAGACCTCCACGACGAAAATGGGCAAAGTTATATAGAGAACTTAGGCCTAGCAATGGAAGATATTTATATCAACCAAAGAGATTTATTAGAACAATCAACTTTACAAGAGCGTAGAAAAGCTTTTCAATTCGCTTACTTAAGTTTATTAAAAGAAGAAGTCATTCAACCTAATCATCAAATGACGCCAGATTCAATTGGATTTATATTGAGTTATTTAGTAGATGTGTTTACTAAAGAAAAGGAATCACTTAATATTGTTGACATTGCAAGTGGTACTGGTCATCTAAGTGCGACAATTAATGAACAAAATAAAGCAAAAACTGTAATGCATCATCTTATTGAAGTAGATCCTGTATTACAACGCGTGAGTATTCATTTAGCGAACTTCTTAGAAATTCCATTTGATGTATACCCACAAGATGCAATTATGCCACTACCTTTAGAAGATGCGGATGTAGTTGTAGGGGACTTACCAGTTGGTTATTATCCACTTGATGATCGTAGTAAAGAAATGAAATTAGGATTTGAAGAAGGTCATAGCTATAGTCATTATTTATTATTAGAACAAGCTGTAGCGGCGACAAGACCGGGTGGATTCGTATTTTTAATTGTTCCAAGTCAATTATTTGAAGGCGAAGAAGTGAAACAGTTACAAAAATACATTGCAACAGAAACGGAAATGCAAGCTTTCTTGAATTTCCCGAAAGCATTGTTTAAAACAGAACAATCACGTAAGTCGTTATTAATCCTACAGAAAAAAGATCCTGGAAACACTCGTAGTGTAGAGGTATTGCTAGCAAATATTCCAGACTTTAAGGCACAAGCACAGCTACAAACATTCTTAACTGAAGTTGATGAATGGATGAAAGAAAATCATTCTTCATAAACTGTATTAATACTTGATTCGTAACTGTATTAGTGTTTAAATAGTATAGAAAAGTATTATCAGGAGGAAGTCTAAATGACAAAAATTATAGCAATTAATGCCGGTAGTTCGTCTTTAAAGTTTCAATTATTTGAAATGCCTGAAGAAAAAGTAATTACAAAAGGTCTAATCGAACGAATCGGTTTAAAGAACTCAATATTTTCAATTTCAGTAGACGGGGAGAAAATTACTGAAACATTAGATATTGAAAATCATGAAGTAGCAGTTAATATCATGTTAGAAGCATTGAAAAAACACAACATTATTAATGACATCAACGATATTCAAGGTACAGGACACCGTGTTGTACATGGTGGAGAATTATTCCCAGAATCAGCACTTGTAACTGATGAAGTATTAAATAAAATTGAATCATTAACTGACTTAGCACCATTGCATAACCCAGCAAACTTAATGGGTATTACTGCATTTAGAAAATTATTACCTAGCATTCCACATGTTGCAGTGTTTGATACTTCATTCCATCAAACGATGCCAGAAGAATCATTCCTATACAGTTTGCCATATAATTTCTATAAAGATTTTGGTATTCGTAAATATGGTTTCCACGGAACAAGTCATAAATATGTATCAGAAAGAGCTTCTGAATTGTTAGATCGTCCATTAGATCAATTGAGAATTATCTCTTGTCATATTGGTAATGGTGCGTCAATCGCTGCAATTGATGGCGGTAAATCTGTAGATACTTCTATGGGCTTCACACCTTTAGCTGGTGTTACAATGGGTACTCGTTCAGGTAACCTTGACCCTGCGTTAATTCCATATATTATGGAAAAAACAGGTAAAAATGCTGAAGAAGTATTAAATATTCTTAACAAAGAATCAGGACTACTAGGTATTTCAGGTTCTTCAAGTGATTTAAGAGACATTCAACAAGATGCAAATGAAGGTAATGAACGTGCGAAATTAGCTTTAGATGTATTTGCTTCTAGAATTCATAAATATATGGGTTCTTATGCAACAAGAATGCACGGCTTAGATGCAATTGTATTTACTGCTGGTGTAGGTGAAAACTCTGATACAGTACGTGCTAAAGTATTAGAAGGATTAGAATTTATGGGTGTTTATTGGGACCCACGTTTAAACAATGGTTTACACGGTGAAGAAGCATTTATAAACTATCCACATTCACCTGTAAAAGTAATTGTTATTCCTACTGATGAAGAAGTTATGATTGCTAGAGACGTATTAAAGTTCGGTAACTTAGGTTAATTAAATATTCAATAAGGTCTGGGACATAATGTTATGTCTCAGACTTTTTTCTATGTTTAATTATTAATGTAGTGGTTATAACATACTAATGCCCTAAATTAAGGAGGATAATTCATGAGACCTGAAAGAGCATTAATGCGTTTAATTAGAATAATCATTAAAAGCGTAAGTAGAGAACAAGCGAAGAAACAAAAAAGAGAGAATCAACAAAAGAAATAATGTTTACTATATAAAAAAGAGGCTGGGACAATAATAATGTCTCAGTCTCTTTTAGTATCTTGGCAGTAGATGACTGAGTTAAAAATGGGCTTGTATCAAGCTTTTTTTCAACTCTAGTCATCCTTGCCGGGGCGGGACTACGAAATCTTTTTGTATAAATTAGATTTCTGTCTCGCTCCCTTTTTATGAAAGTTTATTTATCATGATGTTCGTCGAATAATTCTTGAGTAGCTACAACAGGTTCGAAATCTTCTGGCATAGTTTCAGTTCTTACAACTAATACGTCACATGGAGAGTTTCGAACGATTGATTCAGATACCGAACCTACGATGAATCGTTCCACTGCATTTAATCCAGAAGTACCACACATAATTAAGTCTACATCAAAATCGACGGCTAATTTTTTAGGAATAACTGTCTTTGGAGAACCGAATTCTAGTTTAGTCGCTACATTGGTAACGCCGTTTGACTCAGCGAAATCTTTATATCCAGATAATAAACTATCTGCAAAACTAGTAGCTTTATTTACAATTTGTGTATCGTAGGCTTCGACACTTGCATAAGATCGTGAATCCACTACATTTACGATTGTTAATTTAGCATCATTACGTTTAGCAACGGCAACAGCTTTGTTGAATGCCCATTCTGATTCAGTAGAACCGTCTACAGCTATTAAAATATTTTTATAACTTAACATATAAATCGCCTCCTAGTTCGTTTATTTAATTATATCATAATTTTCTGAAAAAATTAAAATATTAACTATTAAAAGATAGAAAATATTGACCTTTTTTGTTGTAAATATGTTACAGTATTAGTGAAGTTAGAATATTTTAAAAATTAAGAATAAAAAGATAATATAAAAATTGAATAATATGATTGCGCTTTCAATTTAGCGGCGTTAGAATTGTATCGAGGAGGAATGAAATATGATTATAGGGTTACCAAGAGAAATTAAAAACAACGAAAATAGAGTGGCGCTAACACCAGGGGGCGTAGCGAGTTTAATTGGACAAAATCATGTCGTTAAAGTTGAAACTGGCGCAGGAATCGGTTCGCAATTTACAGACGAAGACTACAAATTGTCAGGAGCTGAAATTGTAAGTCAAGAAGAAGCGTGGCAAGTGGATATGGTCATGAAAGTTAAAGAACCACTTAAAGAAGAATATAAATTTTTCAAGAAAGATTTAATCTTATTTACATACTTACATTTAGCAGCAGAAGAATCTTTAACAGATGCTTTGTTAGAGAATGAAGTGACTGCAATTGCATATGAAACAGTACAATTGAGTGATCGTTCATTACCATTGCTTGCACCAATGAGTGAAGTGGCAGGTAGAATGTCAACTCAAATAGGGGCTCAATTTTTACAAAAAACACATGGCGGTATCGGTATTTTACTATCAGGCGTACCAGGTGTTAAACGCGGTAAAGTAACAATTATTGGTGGCGGTCAAGCTGGAACAAATGCTGCTAAAATGGCAGTTGGTTTAGGTGCAGATGTAACAATCATCGATTTAAATCCAACACGTTTACAACAATTAGATGATTTGTTTGGTTCAACAGTTCAAACAATGATGTCTTCACCGTTAAACATTGAAGAAGCAGTAGTTGAAAGTGATCTTGTGATAGGATCAGTTCTTATTCCAGGCGCTAAAGCACCAAAATTAGTTACAGAAGATATGGTTAAGAAAATGAAACCAGGTTCAGTACTCGTTGATATAGCCATTGACCAAGGTGGTTCATTTGAAACATCTGATCGTATTACTACACATGATGCACCAACTTATGTAAAACATGATGTTGTTCATTATGCAGTTGCGAATATGCCAGGTGCGGTTCCAAGAACTTCAACAATCGCATTAAATAATGCAACTACACCATATGCGATTCAATTAGCAAATAAAGGATACGTTAAAGCGTGTCAAGATAATGAAGCGTTGGCAAAAGGTTTGAATACAATTCAAGGTAAATTAACTTATGAAGAAGTAGCAAAAGCCTTCGATAAACCATTCACATCTTATAAAGAAATTTTATAATTTAAATAGCGGCGGCTGGGACATAATGTTATGTCTCAGCTTCTTTTTTGTATAGAAAATTGAATGTGAATTTTATATAATCATTTTACATAGAGAATACACATTGAAGAAAGGAGTCAATGAATGAAAGAGAAAGAATATATCAGTTATTTAAAATCATTAGAAGGAAGACATCCACTAACTAATGAACAACGTAAAGATTTAACTTCTATCTCGATAGGGAGAGAAGGTGAAGAATATTTTCAATCAGTATTAAATAATATTGGAGTTGAAAACATGTTGAGAGATTTTGAATTTGGCAGCCGCAACCACATTCAAGCAGACTTCATCGTCACATCTTCCAACAAAGTATTCGTCTTTGAAATCAAACATTATAACAATGAATGGTACTTTGATGGAGATTATATAAAAAATACATTCGGTATGAAATATCAATCTCCAGTTTTACAAATACAGCGTATTAGAAACGAATTACAAGAAATATTTTATAAAACAGAAATAAATAGAGTTATAGAACCAATTATCATTTTTACAAATCCCCATTTTTCATTAATAGGTAATAGACCTCGCGAAATTCAAGTACTACTTCCACATGAACTAGATAAACTTTTCAAAATTATCCACCCAAATCAATCCATTGAAGATCAAGCGGTAATCAGAACAATACAGCAATTTGAGAATATCCATTCAAAATATTATCAGAAAGAAATATACGTAGAATTTGAAAAATCAAAAAAGGATTAAAGTGCCCGAACTGCCGGAAAATGTTTACGGTGAAACGGATAGAGAGACAAAAGAAATTTGATTGCTACTCTTGTCATGCACGGACAAACACCGAAGAAGTATTGTATTTCAATTTGAAGGAACTTTACACTTTGAAGCAGGCGCCATTTTCAATGAAAGAAGCACTAGCATGGTGTGAGAATGTGAGTGGTAAATCAGTTCAAAGGATTTGTGCAAAAAGATTTAAATCAGATGATGTTAGGTATAAGAAATATAGATTATAAGTAATAGCTGGTTTAAAGTCAGTTGTAATATCCAATGACTGAGAAAAGTTCACTTTAATTGAATATAAAGTACAGTATTGGAATGGATAGCACATTAGGCAGAGGCTAACACCCAAAAAGCAGAAGAACTGTCCATTAGAGTAGTATAACGGACAAAACTAAAGAGAAGAGTCCGTTAGCCAAGCCCATCCGCCACCCATCACATATACCAAAAACCAGAACCGAACCTTGTTTAGGTCGATTCTGGTTTTACATTTTCTATACTATTTTTGTACCGTGCACGTTATCAAAGGGGATGTCTTCGATTAATTTTGCTAAATTATCTTTATTCAATCCGCCTCCTGGCATAATAGTGATTCTGCCTTTTGAATGGATGAGTAGTTTAGCTAGATGATTAATGTTATCAAAAATAATCGTATCTTCAGTTCCACCATGTGTTAATAATCGTGCAAATTGATTATCAATTAACCAATCTAATGATTTGAGTTGACGATAGGGATTGATTTGATCAAAAGCCATATGACAAACGGCTTCTATATTTCCGCAGGCATCTTTCAAACTTTGCATTTTCCACTCATCTAATTGATTGTGTACATCTAAACATCCGAATACAAAAGCATCTACATTCAATGATTTTAATTGGATGATATCTTCTCTCATGATTTCATATTCGAAAAAATTATAAATGAAATTTCCGCCACGTGGTCGAATCATTACAGCAATTTCAACGTTGTTTTGATGACATAATTCTGTCGCTACTTTAACAAATCCATAACTAGGAGTGGTTCCACCAACAGATAGATTGTCACATAGCTCAATTCTATTAGCGCCATTATTAATTGCGTATTCTATTTGTTCAATCGTTTCAACGCATGCTTCTTTAATCATTTTTGATATCCTGTTAAGATGCGATGTCCATCTTCTGTAACAACGATATCATCTTCAATTCTTACGCCAGCTACACCTGGAACATAAATACCTGGTTCTACTGTAAGCACCATACCTGGTTTGAATTCATCTTTATTCGCGCTCGAAATATCAGGGAACTCATGCACACTTAAACCGAGTCCGTGACCAAGTCTATGTGGGAAGTATTCACCAAAACCGGCATTACTTATAATATCTCGTGCAACTTTGTCGCATTCAGAAATTTTAGCGCCAGGTTTGATTATTGAAATTGCTTGTTTATTTGCTTCTAAAACAATGTTATAAATTTCTTTTGCTTTATCTGTAGGCGTACCAAATGCTACAGTTCTCGTTATATCTGAACAATAACCTTTATAGATGACACCTAAATCGAATAGTACAAATTCATTGTTTTTAAGTTGTCTATCTCCAGGTGTACCGTGTGGTGCAGCGGCATGATCACCGAAAAGTACCATTGTGTCAAAACTCATTTTAGAGATACCATGTTGCTTCATTGTTGTTTCAATATGATTTAAGACTTCAATTTCAGTTACACCTTCAGCTAATTTTTCTACACCAGCTTGAATAGCAAGGTCAGCGTATTTTGCCGCTTCGTGAAGTAACTCAATTTCTTCATCCGTCTTAACGTTTCTTACATCTTTTAATACTTGATCAATATCTTCTATTTGTTGAACATTAAATGCTTGTTCAACTTCACGTAATCGTTTAACTGATAAGTGTTCAGCCTCAATCGCAAATGTTGCATAATCCCTTTGTTCGATTAAGTCAAAAGCAGATTCTGTATCCAAATATCCGACGATATTCCCTTTAAAGCCGGCATTTTTCGCTTCTTCAACTTCCATTTTTGGACAAAATAAAGTTTCTTCGCCATCTTTTGTAATTAATAAACTAAATAGGCGTTCATGTGGCTCAGATAAGTATCCTGTTAAGTAAAAAATATTTAACGGTGTCGTTATCCATGCCGCATCGACGTTATTGTCATTTAAAAATGTAGTAATTTCATTATGATTCATTGTTCTGCCTCCCAATTATCTTTCTTACTACATTATTTTAGACTTCTTGATTCATAAATTCAAATTTAGGGTATATAATATGTGGATAAGACAATGTGAGGAGGGAAATTCATGAAGGTATCATTTCATGGACAATCAGTAATCTATTTTGAAAGTAAAGGACATAAAGTAATCGTAGATCCATTTATTTCTGGAAATCCACTTTCAGATTTAGATGCAAGTCAATTAGAGACAGATTATATCATTTTAACTCACGGTCATGGCGATCATTTAGGCGATACAGTTAAAATAGCTCAAAGAACAGGTGCAACTGTCATTGCATTACCGGAAATTATTGATTATTTATCTAATAAACATGGATTAGAAAATGTACACCCAATGAATATTGGGGGTAATGTTGCTTTTGAATTCGGAAAAGTAAAATTCGTACAAGCTTTCCATAGTAATAGCTTTACAGAAGAAGATGGGACAATCGTTTATCTAGGTATGCCTACAGGAATTGTATTAGAAACTGAGGCAGGAACGATTTATCATACAGGTGATACAGGACTCTTTAGTGATATGAAACTTATTGCTGATAGACATCCAGTTGATTTATGCTTTATTCCAATAGGCGATAACTTTACGATGGGTATTGATGATGCAAGTTATGCGATTAATGAATTTATCAAACCTAAAAAAGTCGTACCTATTCATTACGATACATTTGATTATATTAAGCAGGATCCTGAAGAATTTAAGCAAGCAGTAACTGAAGCTGAAGTGAATATTTTAAAACCAGGTGAGTCTGTAAAACTATAAATTTGAGTGAAATCTATTAGAAGAGGTTGGGACATAATGTAATGTCTCAGCCTCTTTTAGTAACTTGGCAGTAGATGACTGAGTTGAAGATGCGCTTGAATCAAGCTTTCTTCAACTCTAGTCATCCTTGCCGGGGCGGGACTACGAAATCTTTTTTTAATAAATTAGATTTCTGTCCCGCTCCCTTCTTATATTGTCATATCATTTAATGTATGAAAAATGTATAATAGTAAGTAATACATTAATAGTGATAGAGGGTATAAATATGACGAAACACGAACAAATAATTAAATATATTGAGTCGTTATCAGTTGGCCATAAAATCTCTGTCAGACAGATTGCTAAAGATTTGAATGTGTCAGAGGGAACTGCGTATAGAGCGATAAAAGAAGCTGACAATCAAGGACTTGTTGCATCAATAGATAGAGTGGGCACCGTGAGGATTGAAAGAAAGTCTAGAGAACAAATTGAGAATCTTACTTTTAATGAAATTGTAAAAATTGTCGATGGACAAGTTTTAGGTGGCAAAGAAGGTTTATATAAAACATTATCTAAATTTGCGATAGGTGCAATGGAATTGAAAGATGTTGTTCGTTATTTAACGAAGAATACGTTGCTTATAGTTGGTAATAGATCAGACGTTCAGATGGAAGCTTTAAAACGAGGGTCTGCAGTTCTTATCACTGGGGGATTTGAAGCGGATGAAGAAATTATAGAATATGCCAATGAGTATGAATTGCCTATTATTTCTTCTAATTACGATACATTCTTAGTAGCAAATGTCATTAATAGAGCCATTTACGATCAAATGATTAAAAAAGAAATTTTAATGGTTGAAGACATTATGATTCCAATTGATAAAACTTCATATTTAGATGATATGCAAAAAGTAATAGACTGGCATGAATTATCACAACAAACGTCTCACACAAGATTTCCTGTTGTTGATAGTGAAAGAAAAGTTGTTGGTATCGTGACAAGTAAGGATATTGTCAATTTAGAACAAGATAAATTAATAAAAACAGTTATGACTAAATCACCAATAGTGGCACATTTAAATACTACGATTGCAACGTGTGCACATTTAATGATTTGGGAAGGTATAGAATTACTGCCAGTAGTAAATAACAGTAAAGAATTGATAGGAATTATTTCAAGAGAAGATGTTTTAAAAACGATGCAATTGATGAGTAGACAACCACAAATTGGTGAAACCATTCATGATCAAATTGCTAAACAAATTACTATGGAAAATGGTAATGTTGTAGTGAATATATCGCCACAACTCACAAATCAATTTGGTATGATGACGAAGTCGGTATACATAGCAGTCATTGAAGAAGCATTAAGATATGAAGTGAGAAAAATAAGAAAATCTGAAATCATGATTGAACATATTGATATTTATTATTTAACAACTGTACAAATTGATGCAGATGTTGAGGTGCAAATATCAACGCTAGATGTAGGTCGACTTTTTGCTAAGTTCGAAGTTACTATGGTTAGTGGGAATGATACTGTCGCTAAAGCATTACTTATGTGCCAATTGCTTGAAAAATAAAAGGGAGCGGGACAGAAATCTAATTTATACAAAAAGATTTCGTTGTCCCGCCCCGGTAAATATTTAATTGCGTTTTTGCTGTTCGAATTCTTCCCAAGCTTTATTCTCAATTGGTAGATTACCTTTGAAATATTTACTTGCTTTGTGACCATACATGATATTTAAAATACCGAAAAATAATAAAACAAGAGCAATTATGTATGTTACTAAAGTAGGGAACAATAATACTTGATCAAGCATAAAGGCAATCATAAATAGTCCAAAATAGAATCTTGAACGCGCTTTATGATAAGCTTTTCTAACGTCTCTTTTTGTTCTAAAAGCACGTGCAATATTTAATATCGCAAATATTAATGTAATTATCATCATTGTCACTGCTATAGCAACTAATGTAGACATGATTTCAGGTGTCATTATTTTAACCTCCTACCAAATCGAATTATATCAATTAATAAATTATAAGTAAATATATAGAAAGAAGGATAACAATGGAAGAAATATTAAATAAAATAAAGCAATATGAAACTATTATAATACATAGGCATGTGAGACCAGATCCGGATGCATATGGATCACAATTAGGTTTGAAATATTCATTACAAGAAGCATTTCCAAATAAGGAGATATATGCAGTTGGTCAACCAGAACCGACATTAGCTTTTATAGGCGATTTGGATAATGTTGCTGATGAACAATATAAAGATGCACTTGTTATCGTTTGTGATACAGCAAATGCGCCAAGAATAGATGATGAAAGATATAATCAAGGGAAAGAATTAGTTAAAATTGATCATCATCCACCTGTAGATTCATATGGAGATATTAATTATGTAAATACAAATGCTTCATCTACTAGTGAAATCATTGTAGATTTAATTCATGAGTGGAATTTAAATAACACTGAAATTAGTGAAAAAGCTAGCCGTGTATTATATCTTGGGATTGTAGGGGATACAGGTAGATTCCTATTTAATAATACAACACCACATACGATGGCAGTTGCTGGAGAATTAATGAAGAAAGATTTCGAAAGAAATAAATTACTAAACCAATTAAGTGAACGAGATCCAGATTTATTACATTTTCAAGGTTATATTCTTCAAAACTTTAATTACGATGGTGAAGGTTTCTGTTACATCAAGATAACGAAAGAAATATTAGAGTCATTCCAATTACAACCGAACGAAGCATCATTATTTGTTAATACTGTAGCAGATATTAAAGGTCTTAAAGCATGGGTGTTTGCAGTAGATGAAGGTAAAGAAATAAGATGTCGTATCCGTTCTAAAGGTATTAAAATTAATCATATTGCTGCGAAATACAACGGTGGCGGACATCCAAATGCTTCGGGCGCATCTGTTTATAGTTGGGAAGAATTTGAGTCATTAGCAGCAGACATTAAATCTGAAATTTAGGAGGAAAAGCGCATGGTAAGTCATTTAAATATTCATTCGTCATATGATTTGTTAAATTCAAGCATTAGAATATCTGATGTTGTGAAAAAAGCGAAAAATGAAAATTATCAGGCGCTTGCTCTTACAGATTTAAATGTGATGCACGGAGCTTTACAGTTTTATGATGAATGTAAGAAAGCAGAAATCAAACCAATATTCGGTTTGACGATATATTTAGATGATCAATTGAATCAATTAGAGTGTGTATTACTAGCGAAAAATACAACAGGCTACCACAATTTAATAAAATTATCTTCTGCAATTTCAATCAAGTCACGCTATTCAACGCCGATTGATTGGGTTAACACTTATGCAGAAGGTTTAATCGTTATAGCCAAGCAATTGAATTCAGAAAATCAATATTTATTTCAGGATATAAAAATAGAACAAGATGATAAGTATATTTCCCATGATGCTGATATTCAATTTGGATATCAGCATGTATATATTCAATCTGCTTTATATTTAAATAAAGAAGACAGTGATAGTTTAATCGCTTTAAATGCGATAAAAAACAATGAAAAGCTCATCATGTCTGATTTTAATCAGTCAACAAACCGTCATTTCTTCTCACAGGAAGATATAGATGCATTGAATATAGATGAACAAAGTATACGCAATACAGATGAAATCGCCAAAAAATGTAACGTTGAAATTAATTACCACCAAGATTTATTACCTAAATATGAAACACCTGATAATCAGACAAGTGATGCATATCTCTGGGATTTATTGATGAAGAACAAATCAAAATACCCACAGTTCGATGCGCGATATGAGCAACGACTAAAGTATGAATATGACATTATTACAAGCATGGGCTTTGCAGATTACTTCTTAATTGTGAGTGATTTAATTCATTTTGCGAAAGATAATGACATACTCGTTGGTCCAGGCCGTGGTTCATCAGGTGGTTCAATTGTCAGTTATATATTGAACATCACAACAATCGATCCGATTGAATTTGAATTGTTATTTGAACGATTCTTAAACCCTGAACGTGTAACGATGCCCGATATTGATATCGACTTTCAAGACACAAAAAGGGATAAAGTGATTGAATATGTACAGAACAAATATGGAGATAATCGTGTTTCAGGTATTGTAACTTATGGGCACTTACAAGCTAGAGCTGTTGCAAGGGATGTTGGTAGAATATTACAATTTGATGATGCGACATTAAACTATATTTCAAAACTGATACCGCACAAATTAGGTATTACACTTAATGAGGCGTTTGAAAGTGATGAATTTAAGCAATTTGTAACGCAAAATCATTTGCATGAAAAGTGGTTCCAACTGTGTCAACAACTTGAAGGACTACCAAGACATACGTCTACCCATGCTGCCGGAATCATTATAAACGATCAGCCATTACATGAATTTGTACCGACAATGATGGGCGATACGGGCATGTTAACCCAATGGACGATGACTGAAACTGAAAAAATTGGTCTCTTAAAAATAGACTTTCTTGGTTTAAGAAATTTGTCAATTATTCAACAAGTGGTTAATCAAGTGAAATATCAGGAAAAGATTTCTGTTAATATTGAAGAAATACCATTTGATGACAAGAAAGTATTTCAATTGTTATCTAAAGGTGAAACAACAGGTATATTCCAACTTGAATCACAAGGTGTGCGAAGTGTCTTGAAAAGGTTAAAACCGGATCACTTTTTAGACATTGTTGCAGTGACATCTTTATATCGACCAGGTCCAATGGAAGAAATACCAACATATATCAAACGTCGACGTCAAAATGAACAAATTGAATATTTACATCCAGATTTAGAAAATATTCTGAAGTCTACTTATGGAGTCATTATTTATCAAGAACAAATTATGCAAATAGCGAGTACATTTGCCGGATTTACTTATGGTGAAGCGGATATACTTAGAAGAGCGATGAGTAAGAAAAATAGAGAAGTATTAGAGAGCGAAAGAAAGCATTTTGTAGATGGTAGTTTACAACGAGGTTATAAAGAGGATACTGCAATTAAAATATTCGATTTAATATTGAAATTTGCTGATTATGGATATCCGAAAGCACATGCAGTGGCATATAGTAAGATTGCCTACATAATGACATACTTAAAAGTTCATTATCCTACTTATTTTTATGCTTCTATTTTATCGAATGTGATCGGTAATGAAGTGAAAACTGAACAAATGGTTACAGAATTGAAACGTATTGGTGTGCAAATATATCCACCTTCAATTAATAAAAGTGAATGGTATTATAAAGCGTCATCAAACGGTATATATACATCTTTAGGTTCTATAAAAGGTGTCGGATTTCAAAGTGTAAAAACCATTGTCAATGAGAGGAAAGAACACGGTCCTTTTAAAGATATGTATGATTTAGTTCATCGTTTGCCAAGTAAAGTGAAAAACAAAAAATTAATTCAAGCATTAATTTATGTTGGCGCTTTAGATGAATTTGGCCAAAACAGAGCTTCAATGCTACAGTCCATTGATGATGTTTATGATAGTGGTGATTCAGTAGGCGACGCCAACCACTTGCTAGTTGAGCTAGGGTTGAATGTGAAAAAAGAGTTCAAACAAGTTGAAGAAATGTCCTTGCTGGAAAAAAGTGAACTTGAAAAGCAATATTTAGGATTTTATGCAACTGAACATCCAATTCGTACTTTATTTAAACAACATCAATATTTGTCTGTTTACCCAATCACAGCTTCTCAAAATGATAAGCATATGTTAGTCATGATAGCGTCATTACGTAAAATCAGAACTAAAAAAGGGCAAAATATGGCTTTTGTTAATTTGATTGATGGTATAAATGAAGTTGAAGGTGTGATATTTCCGGACGTATTTAGAAATATTGAAACATTAAACATAACTGAAATACCAATAGTTGTCCTTGGAAAGTTTGAAAAAAGAAATGGTAAAGTTCAAATGATTATCAATCAAATAGAGACACTCGATAATTATAAACAACAAAAACTTAATTCAGTGAAAGAAATTGTGATTAGAAAGATATCAGATAAAGAAGAATGGATTACGCAATCAAATTCTAGTGGGATAAAAGTGACATACTTTAATGATGAGAATTATCATTCTGAATCACTTGGATATTTGAATTTAGATGCCGTTGATCTAGAGGCGTTTATTAATCATATCGGATATGAAAATGTGCGTATTTTATAGTCTTTATTAATTAAATAAATTGTGATATAGTATTCTTCATGGTGGTCTGACCACTGTGAAGAATTTATTCATTTAAAAATTAAAATTTCATGTATAATGTATAAATAGATATATACAATGAAGGGATGATTATTTTGTCACTAAGAGATGACGCTTTATATATGCATAAAGAGAATCAAGGTAAATTAGGTGTTTATGGAAAAGTTAAAGTAACTAATAAAGAAGAATTAAGTTTAGCTTATTCTCCAGGTGTTGCAGAACCATGTAAAGACATTCATGAAGATGTAAGAAAAGTTTATGATTACACTATGAAATCAAATACAGTCGCTGTAATCACTGATGGTACAGCAGTACTTGGACTTGGAGATATTGGACCTGAAGCAAGTATACCTGTAATGGAAGGTAAAGCTGTCCTATTCAAAAGTTTTGCTGGTGTAGATGGTATTCCTATCGCATTAAATACAACAGATGTAGATGAAATCGTAAATACAGTAAAATTATTAGAACCAAATTATGGTGGCGTAAACTTAGAAGATATTTCAGCACCTAGATGTTTTGAAATTGAAGAAAGATTAAAAAAAGAAACTAAAATACCTGTTTTTCATGATGACCAACACGGTACAGCTATTGTAACAGTAGCTGGTTTAATTAACGCGCTTAAAATTACTGACAGAAAATTATCTGATATAAAAGTAGTATTAAATGGTGCCGGCGCTGCTGGTATCGCAATTATTAAATTATTATATAGTTATGGCGTAAGAAATATGATTATGTGTGATTCAAGAGGCGCAATCTATGAAGATCGTCCATATGGAATGAATCCAACAAAAGACTTTGTTGCGAAATGGACGAATGAAGATAAAATCGAGGGTAACTTAGAAGATGTTATTCGTGATGCAGACGTATTTGTTGGGGTATCA
This sequence comes from Mammaliicoccus sp. Dog046, assembly GCF_034039665.1. Taxonomy (NCBI): domain Bacteria; kingdom Bacillati; phylum Bacillota; class Bacilli; order Caryophanales; family Staphylococcaceae; genus Mammaliicoccus; species Mammaliicoccus sp. Dog046. Next base: position 1,075,385 of record NZ_CP120131.1, read on the forward strand.
GTAGCTGGTGCTTTAACAAAAGAACACGTTGAATCAATGGCCGAAGATCCAATTATATTTGCGATGGCTAATCCAGAACCTGAAATTATGCCTGATATTGCTAAAGAAGCGGGTGCAAAAGTAATCGGAACTGGTCGTTCAGATTTCCCAAATCAAATCAACAATGTATTAGCATTCCCAGGTATCTTTAGAGGTGCATTGGATATTAGAGCTACACATATCAATGAAGAAATGAAACGTGCGGCTGTTGAAGCTATTGCTAATTTGATTGGTGAAGATGAACGTAATGCAGATTATGTTATTCCTGGTCCATTTGATCCTAGAGTGGCACCATACGTGGCTAAAGCAGTAGCTAAGGCAGGTATGGAGTCAGGTGTTGCCCGTATTGATGCGGATATCGATGAAATCGAACGTAAAACATATGAGTTAGCTGACTTGTCATAACTTTGAAGGGAGACACCACATTGGATAAAGAAAAGCAAAAAGGATTAATCAAGATTGTCGAACAAATTCAATCAATTATTGTTGAAGAAAATATTCAAGTGGGCGAAAAGTTACCTTCCGAAAGGTTTTTAAGTGAAACATTAAATGTAGGACGATCAAGTATAAGAGAAGCACTTAGAGCTTTAGAGCTACTAGGTGTTATACATACTAGAAGAGGTGAAGGTACGTTTCTAAGTGATATGTACCAGCACCAGCTTTTTGATTTAATCGGAAGGTTCTTAATTCATAATGAATCGCAACTAGATGAAATTAATGAAATTAAATGGATGATTGAATCCTTCTGTGAAGAGCATAGTACGCGTGAAATACAATCCAAAGAAGAACTTGTTTCTTCTAACAATAATCACATTATGTACATGATTTGGAAACTACTCTCTCAATATAGTGATAGATTTGAAAGAGATAATTGTAAAAAAGGTTAGGGGGATAGTGACATGTTTAAAGACTTGTTCAATCGAAACCATAAAAAGAAAAAATATGTAACTGTTCAGAATAGTAAAGACAACGATGTTCCAGAAGGTATAATGACGAAATGTCCAAAATGTAAAAAAATAATGTACACAAAAGAATTAGTACAAAATTTAAATGTTTGTTTCAACTGTGATCATCATATTGCACTTTCAGCTCATGATAGAATTAGAGCGATTAGTGATGAAGGTTCATTTAAAGAATTTGATGTAGGTATGACAGCATCTAATCCATTAAATTTTCCTGGATATGAAGATAAACTAGAAAAAGATCGTAAAAAGACTGGTCTGAACGACGCGGTTGTAACAGGTATCTCTAAAATAGATGGTATCCCTTATGGTGTGTGTGTCATGGACTCTCGATTTAGAATGGGGAGTATGGGTGCAGTAGTTGGTGAGAAAATTTGTAGAATTGTAGATTATTGTACTGAAAATCACTTGCCATTTGTCTTATTTACAGCAAGTGGTGGTGCACGAATGCAAGAGGGTATTATTTCACTAATGCAAATGGCTAAGACAAGTGTATCGATTAAGCGACATAGTGATAACGGATTGTTATTCATCTCATATATGACACATCCTACAACTGGAGGCGTTTCTGCTAGTTTCGCATCAGTAGGTGATTTAAACTTTGCTGAACCTAAAGCATTAATAGGATTCGCAGGTAGAAGAATTATCGAACAAACAATTAGCGAGAAACTTCCTGATGATTTCCAAACTGCGGAGTTCCTTTTAGAGCATGGTCAACTTGATAAAGTTGTACATAGACAAGATATGTATCATACATTAAGTACAGTCCTTAAGATGCATTATAATGAGGTGAAAGACAATGCTTGAATTTGAAAAGCCATTAGAAGAAATTAAAGAAAAGATTGAATCATTAAAAGCATATCAAGAAAAACATGATGTTAATCTTGCGGATGAGATTGAAATTTTAGAAGCAACTTTAACAAAAGAAACGAAACACATATATGAAAATTTAAAACCTTGGGATCGAGTCCAAGTTGCTAGGTTACAAGAAAGACCGACAACTTTAGATTATATTCCGTATATTTTTGATGAATTTATTGAATTACATGGCGATCGAAACTTTAGAGATGACCCAGCTTTAATAGGCGGATTAGCATATTTCAATGGTGTGCCAGTAACAGTTATTGGACATCAAAGAGGTAAAGATACAAAAGATAATATTTATCGTAACTTCGGTATGGCGCATCCTGAAGGGTATCGTAAAGCACTAAGACTAATGAAACAAGCTGAAAAATTTAATCGACCAATTATTACCTTTATTGATACGAAAGGTGCTTACCCAGGTAAAGCGGCAGAAGAACGAGGACAAAGTGAGTCTATAGCTAAAAATTTAGTTGAAATGGCTTCATTATCAGTACCAGTGATATCAATCGTAATTGGCGAAGGTGGTAGTGGTGGTGCACTTGGATTAGGTGTTACTAACCGTTTATTAATGCTCGAAAACAGTACTTATTCAGTGATTTCTCCAGAAGGTGCAGCTGCACTGTTATGGAAAGATTCTGGTTTAGCTCAAATGGCGGCAGAAACGATGAAAATCACAGCACCTGATTTATTTGAATTAGATGTTGTTGATGAAGTAATTAAAGAACCATCTGGTGGCGCACATCGTCATTTAGAAAATCAAGCTGCTACCATTAAGACATCATTAGTTAATCATCTTGAGGAATTAAAACAACTTTCACCAGAAAGTTTAGTTGAAGATCGATTTAACAAATATCGTAACATTGGTAGTTTTATAGATTAAAAAATAAACTAGAAGGGGTAAGTGATTTAAGTCTAAACGGATTTTAGATTTGTACTTACTGCCTTCTTTTTTTATGCAAATAATTTGATTCGGATGAAGAGATTTTAAAACGTTTTCAATTTGGAGAATATTACAAATTTATAAACGATGCATAAAGAAGACGTTTACATATTTAAATAACGTTAGTTTTAATGGAATCAAGCTATTATTTGTGTTATTTTTAAATAAACAATCATATTACAAGAGAGGTCTGTATATTTATGAAAAAAATTGCAGTGTTAACGAGTGGTGGAGATTCTCCAGGTATGAACGCAGCTATTCGTGCGGTTGTTCGTAAAGCTATTTATCATGAAATCGAAGTTTATGGTGTCTATCAAGGATACTTAGGACTGATCAATGATAATATTCAGAAGCTTGAATTAGGATCAGTTGGTGACATGATTCAAAGAGGTGGAACATTCCTTTATTCTGCAAGGTGTCCTGAATTTAAAGATAAAGAAGTCCGCGCTAAAGCAATCAGTAACCTTGAAAAAAGAGGCATTGAAGGGTTAGTTGTTATTGGTGGAGACGGAAGTTATAGAGGCGCTCAAAGATTAAGTGAAGAAGCTAAAAATCTTAAAACAATTGGTGTGCCAGGTACAATTGATAATGATATTAATGGTACTGACTTTACAATTGGTTTTGATACAGCACTTAACACAATTATTGATTCAGTAGATAAAATTAGAGACACGGCATCAAGCCATGAACGTACTTTTATCATTGAAGTTATGGGTAGAGATGCTGGAGATTTAGCTTTATGGTCTGGATTAGCTGCAGGAGCTGAAACTATTTTAATTCCTGAAGTGAAAGCAGATATTGAAGAGATTGCTGAAAAAATTCAACAAGGTATGGAACGTGGTAAGAAACACTCTATCATTGTTTGTGCCGAAGGTGTTATGACTGGTAATCAATGTGGTGAAGAGTTGAAGAAATACATCAATATTGATACACGTGTGTCTTGTTTAGGACACATTCAAAGAGGTGGTACACCTACTGGAATGGATCGTGTGTTAGCATCTAGATTAGGTGGTTATGCTGTAGAATTGCTTATGCAAGGTGAAAGTGCAAAAGCAGTTGGTATTCAACAAAATGAATTAACATGTACGCATTTTGACGAAATATTCCAAGCAGAACATAATATCGACAAGAACATGTATGAATTAGCGCATCAATTATCTATTTAATTAAGTAAAAACTATGGAGGTCATTTTAAAATGAGAAAGACAAAAATTGTATGTACGATCGGACCAGCTTCAGAATCAGAAGAAATGTTAGAAAAATTAATGCTTGCAGGTATGAACGTAGCAAGATTAAACTTCTCACATGGTAGTCATGAAGAACATAAAGGCCGTATCGACTCAATCAGAAAAATAAGTGCAAAATTAAATAAAAATATTGGTATTCTTTTAGATACTAAAGGACCTGAAATCAGAACTCATAATATGAAAAATGGTTTGATTGAATTAACTAAAGGTACTGAAGTTACAATCAAAACAACAGAAGTTGAAGGAACACCTGAAGCTTTCTCTGTAACTTATGAAAAATTAGCTGAAGATGTTGAAGTAGGATCTACAATTCTTTTAGATGATGGTTTAATTGAATTAACTGTTAAATCTGTAGATATCGGCAAAGGTGAAGTACATTGTTCAGTTGATAATACTGGAGAATTAAAAAATAAAAAAGGTGTTAACTTACCTGGCGTAAAAGTAAACCTACCTGGTATTACAGACAAAGATGCAAGTGATATCCGTTTCGGTATCGAACAAAACGTAGACTTTATTGCTGCAAGTTTTGTAAGACGTCCTTCAGATGTTCTTGATATCCGCGCAATCTTAGAAGAAAAAAATACAAATACAATTAAAATTATTCCTAAAATTGAAAACGAAGAAGGAATCGAAAATATCGATGAAATCCTTCAAGTTTCAGACGGTTTAATGGTTGCACGTGGCGACATGGGTGTTGAAATTTTACCTGAAGCAGTACCAATGGTTCAAAAACAATTAATTCAAAAATGTAATAAATTAGGTAAACCAGTTATTACTGCAACACAAATGTTAGACTCTATGCAAAGAAACCCTCGTTGTACAAGAGCCGAAGCAAGTGACGTAGCAAATGCTATCTATGATGGTTCAGATGCAGTTATGTTATCAGGTGAAACAGCTGCTGGATTATACCCAGAAGAAGCAGTACGTACAATGCAAAACATCGCAGTTGCGGCTGAAGATGCTCAAGATTACAAAAAATTATTATCAGATCGTTCTAAAATGATTGATACAAACTTAGTAAATGCGATTGGTGTTTCAGTAGCACATACAGCATTAAACTTAAATGTAGAATCAATTGTTGCAGCAACTGAAAGTGGTGCTACAGCACAAACGATTTCTAAATACAGACCACATTCACATATTATTGCAGTGACTCCTAACGAATCAACTGCTCGTCATATGTCATTAGTATGGGGTGTATTACCAGTAGTTAAAAAAGGTAAACAAACAACTGATGAATTATTAAATAATGCAGTATCTACAGCAGTTAATACTGGTTTAGTAGATAATGGTGATTTAATTATTATCACTGCGGGTGTTCCAACTGGTGAAACTGGTACTACAAACTTAATGAAAATTCATTTAGTAGGTGACGAATTAGTTAAAGGACAAGGTATCGGTCATCATTCAGCAGTAGGTAAAGCAGTAGTAGTTAACTCTGCAGAAGATTTAAAAGGTAAAGACTTAAGTGAGTCTATCGTAGTTACTCAATCTACTGATGCTGACATGGTTCCTTATCTTGAAACAGCAAAAGGTATCGTAACTGAAGAAGGTGGATTAACTTCACATGCAGCTGTAGTTGGATTAAACTTAGGTGTTGCTACAATCGTTGGCGTTGAAAATGCACGTCAAAAAATTGTTGATGGTACACTTATCACTTTAGATCCTAAACAACATAAAGTTTATGAAGGTTATGCAAACGTACTATAATATATAAACATTTAACAACTTTCAATGTTAGCAAAAGTGCTAATATTGAAAGTTGTTTTTTTGTATAAGATATTATTTGAAAATAATATCATAATGATCTAGATGAATCAGAAGTAGAAATAAAAGAAGTGATACAACAAATGTTGTATCACTTCTTTATTAATGCTCTATTTAAATATTTTCTTCTTTTGATAAAAGTACATCAATGTGAGTATGATAAACCAAATTGGTGTAATTAATATCGCAATTAGAGTGACTTTTTCAATCATTAATAATACAAATACAAATATAAAGAATATTAATGTAATCCAAGCAACAGGTACGCCACCTGGTAATTTAAATTTAGATGCTTTATTTAATTCGGGTGCAATTTTACGGTATCTAATATAAGCTATTACGATAAGTGACCATACAACTAAAAATAGAACTGTAGATACAGATGTTACGTATTTGAATACTTCGCCAGCATCTTTGATGATGTAGTTTAATAACACTGAAATCATAAGTAATAAACAACTAAATAATGTTGCTTTATAAGGTACACCGGCTTTATTCGTTTGGCCAAACCCTTTGTTTGCCTGTCCATTTTGTGATAATCCATAAAGCATTCTACTATTTGAGAATATCCCACTGTTACAAGATGACGCTGCTGCTGTTAATACTACGAAGTTAATAATTGCAGCTGCGATAGGGATACCAATTAATCCAAATAATTTTACGAATGGACTTTCTGCTGGATCAATTTTATCCCAAGGTGTAATTGACATGATGATAATTAATGAACCAACATAAAAAAGCATAATACGAATCGGTACATTGTTAATTGCTTTTGGTATTGTTTTATGTGGATCTTTCGTTTCTGCCGCTGTAACACCGATTAACTCAATACCAACGAATGAGAAGGCTGCCATTTGGAATGATAAGAAGAACCCATTCATTCCATTAGGAAATATCCCATCATGATCCCATATATGCGTAATAGATGCAGTGCCATATGGTGTTTCATATGCCATAACAATCATAATTACACCTACAACAATTAAACCGACAATCGTTGTTACTTTAATAATTGAAAACCAAAACTCTAATTCCCCGAATAATTTTGCTGTCATTAAGTTCATCGACATTAATACTAGAATAGTAAATAGTGCTGTAATCCAAGTAGGAATGTTTGGGAACCAAAAACTTATGTATTTTGCAACTGCTGTAACTTCAGCCATACCAGTAACAATCCAACAGAACCAGTATGTCCAACCTGTAACATAACCGGCAAATGGCCCGATATATGTATGTGTTACATCAGCGAATGAGTGAAATCCTGTATTTGAAAGTAAGATTTCCCCTAAAGCACGCATAAATAAAAATAATATTAACCCTATAATGATATAGGTAAGCAATATGGAAGGTCCAGCTGAGTGAATTGTTTCACCGGCACCGAGGAATAATCCGGTACCAATGGCTCCACCTATAGCAATAAGCTGAACATGCCTATTGCTTAACTCCCTTTGTAAATTGTTAGCCATAAACATTAATTCCTTCTTTCATATTCATTTTTTTTATGTTTTTATTATGAACTTACTGTAATAAAATAGCAATTAAAAAATGAATGTTATATGCTTATTTTGAGAACGTAATCATGATTTATAGTTTTTATCATATATAATAATAAAAATGAATGGATAGAATTTTGGTTATGAATATATCTGAGATACATAGTAAGATATAATGAACGCAAAGACTTGAATTCATAGTCTTCAAGGCATATTTTGCAATGTATTATATGAAAAAAATAAAAATTATAAAATTACATTCGCGAATTATTATCTTAATTTAAAAGCTAACTATTTTCATGTTTCAATGCTCTACGCATTCACAAATGGAGAGAAATTATATATAATGGAATATGAAAGCCATTACATATATGGGCAATTATTAAGTAAGGGGGATAATATTATGGCACAAGTAGCAAAAGGGTTAGAAGGCATTGTTGCTTCTGAAACTCAAATTAGTTCAATAATAGATAATCAATTAACTTACGCAGGTTATGAAATAGATGATCTAACTGAAAATGCTTTATTTGAAGAGGTAATGTTTTTACTTTGGAATTTAAGATTACCAAACAAAGAAGAGTTAAAAGAATTAAATGAAAAACTATATGATTATATGACTTTAAATCCAAGAATGTATAGTCACTTTGAGGATTATGCAACAGATAAAGTACATCCTATGACAGGGCTAAGAACATCTTTATCTTATTTAGCGCATTTTGATCCAACTGCGGAGGAATTTGATGAAGAATCAAATTATGAGCGAGCTATTAGAATTCAAGCTAAAGTGGCTTCATTAGTAGCTTCATTCTCACGTGTAAGATCAGGCAAAGAAGTTGTTAAACCTAAGAAAGATTATAGTTATGCAGCAAACTTCTTGTACATGTTAAGAGGTGTAGAGCCAACTGACGTTGAAGTTGAAGGTTTCAATAAAGCATTGATTTTACATGCTGACCATGAATTCAACGCATCAACTTTCACAGCAAGAGTTGCAGTTTCAACTTTATCTGACATGTATTCAGGTGTAACAGCGGCGGCTGGAGCACTTAAAGGGCCATTACATGGTGGAGCAAATGAACAAGTTATGAATATGTTAACTGAAATTGGTTCATTAGATAAAACAGATGATTACATTAAGCAAAAAATAGAAAACAAAGAAAAAATCATGGGATTCGGTCACAGAGTATATAAAAATGGTGACCCAAGAGCGAAATATTTGAAAGAAATGAGTCGCCGAATTACTGATGAAACTGGTCAGAAGGAACTTTTCGAAATTTCAATGCGTATTGCTGAAATCATGAAAGAAGAGAAAGGTTTACTTCCAAATGTAGATTTCTACAGTGCGACCGTTTATCATAGTATGGGTATTGATCATGATTTATTTACACCAATATTTGCTATTAGTCGTATGTCTGGTTGGACAGCACATATTCTAGAACAATACAGAACAAATAGAATTATGAGACCAAGAGCAGAATACACTGGTGAACGTGATCGCAAATACGATTCTATTGAAAATAGATAGTATAGTATAGTATCATTTTGAAATTTATAAACTACAAATTAGATGGAGGAATTTTATAATGACAGCAGAAAAAATTACTACAAACCAAGGTGTTTTAAATGTTCCGAACAATCCAGTTATACCGTTTATTATTGGGGACGGCATTGGTCCAGATATCTGGAATGCAGCAAGCAGAGTGTTAGATGCTGCAGTTGAAAAAGCATATAACGGTGAAAAGAAAATCGAATGGAAAGAAGTACTTGCTGGTCAAAAAGCATTCGATGAAACTGGAGAATGGTTACCTAACGAAACTTTAGAAACAATTAGAGAATATTTAATTGCGATTAAAGGGCCATTAACTACACCAATTGGTGGCGGTATTCGTTCATTAAACGTGGCATTACGTCAAGAGTTAGACTTATTTACTTGTCTACGCCCAGTACGTTGGTTCCAAGGGGTTCCTTCACCTGTTAAACGTCCAGAAGATACTGATATGGTAATCTTCCGTGAGAATACAGAAGATATCTATGCTGGTATTGAATTCCAAGAAGGTACACCAGAAGCTAAAAAAGTAGTAGACTTCTTACAAGATGAAATGGGTGCTAAAAACATTAGATTCCCAGAAACTTCAGGTATCGGTGTTAAACCAGTATCTAAAGAAGGTACAGAACGTTTAGTAAGAGCAGCAATTAATTATGCTTTCGATAATAACCGTCGTAACCTTACTTTAGTTCATAAAGGTAATATTATGAAATTTACTGAAGGTGCATTTAAAAAATGGGGCTATGATTTAGCTGAACGTGAATTTGGAGATCGTGTCTTCACTTGGCAACAATACGATAAAATTGTTGAAGAACAAGGTAAAGAAGCTGCTGATAAAGCACAATCAGATGCTGAAGCAGAAGGTAAATTACTTGTTAAAGATTCAATTGCCGACATTTTCTTACAACAAATTTTAACGCGTCCTGCTGAATTTGATGTAGTAGCAACAATGAACTTAAACGGTGACTACATTTCAGATGCATTAGCTGCACAAGTTGGTGGAATTGGTATTGCACCTGGAGCTAATATTAACTATGAAACAGGACACGCTATCTTTGAAGCTACACATGGTACAGCTCCTAAATATGCTGGATTAGATAAAGTTAATCCATCTTCAGTATTACTTAGTGGTGTATTAATGTTAGAACACTTAGGTTGGCAAGAAGCTGCTGACAAAGTAACTCAATCAGTTGAAGCTACAATTGCTTCTAAAGTAGTAACATATGACTTCGCTCGCTTAATGGATGGCGCTACTGAAGTTAAATCTTCAGAGTTCGCTGATGAATTAATCAAAAATTTACCATAATATAGCATTAAATGAGGAAGGTTACTTGTTAACCTTCCTTTTATTATAAGGAGATGATTAAAGTGACAAGAAAGAAAATTTCTATTATTGGTGCAGGATTTACAGGATCGACGGCGGCTTTTATAGCGGCTCAGAAAGAATTAGGCGATGTTGTACTTGTTGATAGACCACAATCAGAAAATCCAACTAAAGGTAAAGCATTAGATATCGCAGAAAGTGCACCTGTACTAGGATTTGATTCAAAAGTAACTGGTACTTCAAGTTATGAAGATACAAAAGACTCAGATATAGTAATTATAACTGCCGGTGTAGCACGAAAACCTGGTATGACAAGAGATGATTTAGTACAAACAAATCAAAGTGTTATGAAATCAGTAACTGAAGAAATTGTTAAATATTCACCGAATGCGATTATAATTGTCTTAACTAACCCTGTAGATGCTATGACTTATACAGTCTATAAAACATCAGGTTTCCCTAAAGAAAGAGTTATTGGACAATCTGGTGTATTAGATACAGCAAGATTCAGAACTTTTGTGGCTGAAGCACTTAATTTATCAGTGAAAGATGTTACTGGATTTGTATTAGGTGGTCATGGTGATACGATGGTTCCGTTAATTAGATATTCAGCTGCTGGGGGCGTACCTTTAACAAGCTTATTATCTGAAGATAAGATCAATGAAATTGTTGATCGTACAAGAACAGGTGGCGCAGAAATTGTGAACTTGTTAGGCAATGGTTCAGCATATTATGCTCCGGCTGCTGCGTTAGTTGAAATGACTGAAGCTATCCTTAAAAATCAAAAACGCGTATTACCGTCAATTGCTTATTTAGATGGTGAATATGGTTATGAAGATATATATTTAGGAGTACCTACTGTTTTAGGTGAAAATGGTATAGAAAAAATTATAGAATTAGATTTAACAACTGATGAGAAGCAGTTATTAGATGAATCTGCAGAATCAGTTAAAGTAGTTAGAGATATCTTACAATAAATTAAAATAGTAAATAAGTAATTTTAAATTCATGACTAAGTGAGCGAATATATGAAACCTAATAGAAATGGTAGATTTCATATTCGTTCACTTTCTTTTATGAAGGTAATGTTAACTTTTTGTAAAGTTCTCTAAATATGCATTATTTTTTAAATAAATTACGTTATAATTAGGTTAATTCGCTTAAGGAGGATCTTTCATGTCACAAAAGGTATTGGTAGTAGACGATGAACAATCAATCGTTACATTGCTTAAATATAATATAGAACAAGCTGGTTACCAAGTAATCGTAGCATATGATGGTGTGCAAGCACTTGAGAAAGTAAATGATGAAAAACCTGATTTGGTAGTGTTAGATGTGATGTTACCTGAAAAGGATGGAATTGAAGTTTGTAAGACGATACGTTCAGATAAGAATCAAGTACCAATTCTGATGTTAACTGCAAAAGATGACGAGTTTGATAGAGTATTAGGACTTGAACTTGGTGCAGATGATTACATGACGAAGCCATTCTCGCCACGAGAAGTTGTTGCACGTGTTAAAGCAATTTTACGTCGTGTTGGCCAAGTTGAAAGTAATCAATTAGACGACGATGAGGATATTATTTTAGGTGCTATTAGAATTAGACCAGATTATTTCGAAGTATATCGTAATGATGAATTATTAGAATTAACACCTAAAGAATTCGAATTGTTATTATATCTGATTGAAAGACAAGGTCGAGTGATTACGAGAGAACATATGCTGAATTCAGTATGGAATTATGAATTTGCTGGTGATTCTAGAATTGTTGACGTACATATTAGTCATTTGAGGGATAAACTTGAAGAAAATCCTAAACAACCGCAATTTATAAAAACTGTAAGGGGTTTAGGGTATAAGTTAGAAAGACCGAAAAATAATGATTAAATTTTATAATAAGCTATTAATTATACTTACAACTGTAACTGTTGTAAGTTTTCTTGTATTAGGTTTCTTCCTTCATAATTCTAGTTATGATTTAATTTCCAAACAACAACAAAAACTATTAGAAGATGAATCAGATAAAATCTACAAAATAGTTAAAAAAGATCCTGAAAATTTAAATCAAATTTTAAATATTTTTGAACAAGATGTATTAATTGAGAAAAATGGACGTGAAGTATTTAGTTCTTCAAATGTAGATACACATCTGTTTAATCAAAAGAGAAAAGAAGCTATATCCGATGCACAAACATTTGATGAATTTTACGAAGTAAGTAAAAGAAATGCTGACGTGATATATGCTAAAAAATATAATGGTTATACTGTCGTCTTAGCAAAACATTCGACAACTATTTCATCATTACAAAAAGAAATCTGGAAGTATTTATTACTTGTTTTATTCTTTACGCTGCCGTTAATATATTTTATCGTGCGATATATTAATACGTCGTATATACATCCAATTAACGAAGTAACATATGCGACGAAATTACTGGCATCTGGTAAATACCGTGTAAGAGTCCCAGAAAGTAATGTGAAAGAAACTAAGGAATTATTTATTAATACGAATAATTTAGCGAGAACATTAGATGATTTAAATAACGAGCAAAAATTACAAAGAAATAGGTTAGAGACAACTTTAGAAAACATTCCAAGTGCAACATTAATGGTTGATAAAGAAGGCATAATTGTCATTGCTAATAAAACGTACCATGAGTTATTTGGACGCATGCAAAATGCAGAAGGACAGTTGTTTAAAGATGTTATGCCTAATATTGAAATCACACAAATGATGAACGAAGCAATGAAACTAGAGAAACCTGTTTTTGAGCAAATAGAATTGTATATCAATAATGTTCATAATAAATTCTTTGAAGTATCGGTTATACCAGTATTAACGAGGCGCAAACGCAGATTACTTGGTCTAGTTGTTGTTATGCATGATATTACAAAGTTGAAAAAATTAGAACATATGAGAAAAGATTTTGTAGCGAATGTCTCACATGAGTTGCGAACGCCTATAACTTCAATTAAAGGGTTTGCTGAAACTCTAATGGATGGTGCAAAGGATGATCCTGCATCATTAGATATGTTTTTAAATATCATTTTAGAAGAATCAAATAGAATTCAATCGCTAGTACAAGATTTACTCGATTTATCTAAGATTGAGCAAAATACAGAAATACCTAAAGAATGTATGAATCTATCTGATTTAGGTGAACATGCATTAAAAGCAGTATCCACATTAGCTGAGAAAAAAGAGATTCAATTAACGAATAACATAACATCAGAAGTAAACGCATTAGGTGATAAAGGTAAGATTACGCAAGTGCTTATTAATTTATTATCAAACGCAATCAGTTATTCCCCTCAATCAAGTGAAGTGATATTAACGATTAAAGAAGAATCAGATGGACAAATCATATCTGTTAAAGATAACGGCATTGGTATTTCTGAAGATGAGCAAAAAAGAATATTTGAAAGATTCTATAGAGTAGATAAAGCAAGAAGTCGAGATTCAGGTGGAACAGGGTTAGGATTATCTATCACTAAACACATCGTAGAGGCACATAATGGACAAATTAAAGTAGAATCTACATTAGGTGAAGGGTCGAATTTCATTGTGAAATTATTTGATAAATAACACGAATTAAATATTTAGATTATTCGACATCTTCATATAAAATTTACATTGTATTCACATTGAATTAATCAACGATAGTTAGAATATAGGTAGACCCCTTCATTTTGATGATTTAGCGAAATACTTCGGTATTTCGCTTTTTATTATGCCTTTCAATCTATTTATTGAGTTGAATATGATAAAATGAAATCAATAAAATGATGGAGGTATTATACAGTGGGAAAATTAGTATTAATTGATGGTAATAGCTTATCATTTAGAGCGTTTTTTGCATTGCCTTTATTGACAAATAAAGCAGGTGTTTATACGAATGCAATTTATGGTTTTACAATGATATTAGATAAAATTATTAAAGAAGAAGAGCCGACGCATTTTATGGTTGCATTTGATGCTGGGAAGACGACTTTTAGAAATAATATGTATAGTGAATATAAAGGTGGTCGTGAAAAGACACCGGATGAATTAAGAAGCCAGTTACCATATATTAGACAACTGGTAGAAAGTTATAATATTAAACATTATGAATTGGAAAATTATGAAGCGGATGACATTATAGGTACGCTTTCAAAACAAGCGGATGAGCAAAAGCTACAAACCATTATCATTACTGGGGATCGAGATTTAACACAACTAGCGAGTAAACATGTAACAATTTATTATACTAAAAAGGGTGTTACAGATATTGATCATTACACGCCTACTTTTATTGCTGAAAAATATGACGGTTTAGTTCCTGACCAAATCATTGATATGAAAGGTCTAATGGGGGATAAATCCGATAACATTCCTGGTGTTCCTGGAATAGGCGAAAAAACAGCGATAAAATTACTTAAACAATTTGAAACGGTTGAAGGTGTTTATGAACACATAGATGAATTGAAAAAATCAAAAATGAAAGAAAAATTGATTGAAAATGAAGAAAGTGCCAAGTTAAGTAAGGCATTAGCTACAATTAATAGAGATAGCCCTATAGAAGTGAAGATAGATGATTTGAAATTAATAGAAACTGATAATGAAGAGAAAATTAAACTATTTAAAACATTAGAGTTTAAACAATTACTTGATCAAATGGATGCTAGTACAGAAGCATCAGATGATCGCGTTATAGAATATAAAAACGATTTACAAGATTTTGATTTTGAAAAAACAACAAGTGCTTCAATTCATTTTGAAACAAACGAAAATAATTATTTGAAAGCAGATATTCTTGGATTTGCGATTCAAACAACAGACAAAACATTTGTTGTTACTGAAGATGAGTTGAAAAATAATACCCAGCTTCGTGATTGGTTGGAAAGTGCTAATGTTGAGTTTTCAACTTATGATGCTAAAAAGACAATCATATTATGTAAGAGACTAGGTATTAAATTGAATCAAGTTCATTTTGATACGATGTTAGCAAGTTATATATTAGACCCATCTAGAACGATAGATGATATATATTCTGTCGTTTCTGAATATGGCATTTTTTATGTAAATAATGATGAAAGTATTTATGGAAAAGGCAAAAAGTTACACGTTCCAGAAAATGATATCTTATTTGAAAATATCGCGAAAAAAGTGATGGCTATTTTTGAAACAAAAGATAAAATGATTGAATTATTAGAAGAAAGAAATCAATTGCGCTTGCATGATGATCTTGAATTGCCTTTAGCAAGTGTATTAGCAGAGATGGAGTACATCGGTATATCAGTTGATAAAGAAACGTTAATTGAAATGCAAACTGATTTAAAAGTGCGTTTAGATAAATTGATTGAACAAATCCATGAACATGCAGGGTCAGACTTTAATATCAATTCACCTAAACAACTAGGTGTTGTATTATTTGAAGATCTAAAATTACCAATTATTAAAAAAACAAAGACTGGATATTCAACTGCTGTTGACGTTTTAGAACAATTAAGAAACGAACATCCGATTATCGAAGACATTTTAGTTTATAGACAGTTATCTAAATTACAATCTACTTATATTGAAGGATTGCAGAAGATGATAACTGACGAAGGTAAAATTCATACAAGATTTAATCAAACGTTGGCACAAACAGGTAGATTAAGTTCAATTGAACCAAATCTACAAAACATACCAATTAGATTAGAAGAAGGTAGAAAAATTAGAAAAGCGTTTCGACCTAGTAAGCCGAATCATGTCATATTTGCTGCCGATTATTCTCAAATTGAATTAAGAGTGTTAGCGGATATTACTAGTGACGAGCATATGAAAGAAGCCTTCACTGCACAAGAAGATATTCATACAACGACAGCGATGCGTGTATTTAATGTAGAAAAAGAAGACGTAACATCAAATATGAGAAGACAAGCAAAGGCGGTTAACTTTGGAATTGTATATGGTATTAGTGACTATGGATTAAGCCAAAGTTTAGGCATTACTCGTAAAGAAGCTAAAAAATTCATAGATGATTATTTAGATAGTTTTCCTAAAGTTAAGGAATACATGGATACCATCGTTCAAGATGCAAAGCAAAAAGGATATGTTGAAACGTTGCTTCATAGACGTAGATACACACCGGATATTACAAATAGAAACTTTAACTTAAGAAGTTTTGCTGAAAGAACAGCCATGAATACACCAATTCAAGGTAGCGCAGCGGATATTATAAAACTAGCTATGGTTCAATTTTCTCAAAAAATGAAAGATGCAGATTTTAATGCAACATTATTATTACAAGTACACGATGAATTGATATTTGAAGTACCTGAAGGAGAAATAGAAGCATTTAAGCCATTTGTAGAAGAGATTATGAATCACGCATTAGATTTATCAGTGCCTTTAAGTGTCGAGTCTAGCTATGGTGAGACATGGTACGATGCAAAATAATGAATAAAAGGAAGACTCAATATGCCTGAATTACCAGAAGTAGAAAATGTAAAAAGAGGAATCGAACCTAAAATATTAGGTGCAACAATTACAGACGTTACTTTTTCAGAAAAAGTTATAGCGGGTAAGAATAGTGGAAAAGCAACAATCATAAAAGGCACATCGTTAGAAACATTTAAAGAAAGAACAAATCAATATAAAATCGTTCAAATATATAGAAGAAGTAAATATATATTCTTTGAGTTGGAAAAGAACAACGAAACTAAAATAATGATGTGTCACTTTGGTATGACCGGTGCATTCTTTACTGTTCCTGAATTAGAAGATATAGGAATAGAGACACATAAGAAACATTGGCATGTCATATTTCAATTAGATAATGGTCTAAAACTCATTTATACAGATATAAGAAGATTTGGTGAAATAAGAGCGCTAGAGGATTTGCATGAATATCCTTCAGTATTAAAGATTGCACCTGAACCATTTGTTACAGAAGCTTATGATCATTATTTAGATAAAATATTATCTAAAAAATTCATTTCAAAACCTATCAAAGTAGGAATTTTGGATCACACTGTTATAGCAGGATGTGGCAATATTTATGCATGTGAAGCTTTAATAAGAGCAGGTGTGTTACCGACAAGAATAGTGAGTGATTTAACTCAAATTGAACTGAAAAGAGTATTTAAAGAAGTTGTTCAAGTGCTACAAGATGGTATAGATAGTGGTGGATCGAGTATCTCAGATTACTATAACGCAGATGGTGAAAAAGGTACGATGCAAGAAAAACATTTGGTTTATGGTAAGAAAATCTGCGGTCAATGTGGAGGTACAGTCCACCAGCAAGTCATTGCTACACGAAATACACATTATTGTCCAAATTGTCAAAAGTAGGTGGAAAAGATGACTAAAGTAATTGGTTTAACAGGAGGTATTGCAACTGGTAAATCTACCGTTTCACGATTATTAGAAGATTATAATTTCTATATCGTAGATGCTGATGTTGCAAGTCGTAAAGCAGTTGAAAAAGGAAGCGAAGGACTTCAGCAAGTGAAAGATACTTTTGGAGAACAAGCGATATTAAATGGTGAAATGAATAGACCCTATATAGGATCTATTGTATTTAATGATGAACAAATGAGAGAAAAGTTAAATCAAATTATACATCCTATTGTAAGAAACATTATGGAAGAAGAAAAAAATATTGGTTTAAGTAATAATCAAAATGTCATCATGGATATTCCATTGCTCTTCGAAAATAAACTTGAAGATACCGTTGATGAAACATGGTTAGTTTATACGACGGAAGAAATACAAAAGCAACGTTTAATGAAAAGAAATAACTTAAGTGAAACCGAAGCGATGTCTAGAATAAAGTCGCAGCTTTCAATTGAGGATAAAAAATTACGTGCTGATGAAATTATAGATAATAATAAATCGTTAGATGACTTAAAGAAAACCTTAAAAACTTTTCTTGAAAGCAAAGGATTTTAAGGGTATTTAACATTTGTGAAATTTATTGTGGAAAACGTTTTCAATAAACTTTTAATGTGATATACTAATTGCAATAAATAGTATATCACATTAAAAGGGGTTCTCGATTATGAAGAAAAATATTGCAATTAATGGTTTAGGAAGAATTGGAAGAATGGTGTTAAGGGGTTCATTGAAATCAGATCATTTAAATATTGTCGCAATAAATGCTTCTTATCCTGCTGAAACGATTGCACACTTAATTAAATATGACTCAACTCATGGCAAGTTAGAAGATGAAATTAAAGCTGTTGATGATGGTATTGTGATTAATGGCCATAAAATACTACTCGTTTCTGAGAGAGACCCAAATTTATTACCGTGGGAGACTTTAAATATTGATATTGTTATAGAAGCAACTGGAAAGTTTAATCACGGAGATAAAGCACAAGCACATATAAATGCAGGTGCTAAAAAAGTGATATTAACTGGTCCATCTAAAGGTGGAGAAGTTCAAACGATAGTTCGCGGTGTAAATGACTGTGATTTAGATTTAAATTCATTTGATATTATATCGAATGCTTCTTGTACGACGAACTGTTTAAGTCCAGTTGCAAAAGTACTCAATGATGAATTCGGTATTGAAAATGGATTGATGACAACAGTACATGCATTTACTAACGATCAGAAAAATTTAGATAATCCACATAAAGATTTAAGAAGAGCGCGTTCATGTGCAGATAGCATTATACCTACATCAACTGGCGCTGCAAAAGCTTTATCACTCGTATTACCTGAACTTGAAGGTAAAATGCATGGTATGGCATTAAGAGTACCAACGTCGAATGTTTCACTTGTAGATTTAGTAGTAGATTTAAAAACAGATGTCTCTGTAGAACAAGTGAATGAAGCTTTAAGACGTGCAAGTCAAGGTGCGTTAAAAGGCATCTTAGACATTAGTGATGAACCATTAGTTTCAATCGACTTTAATACAAACCCACATTCAGCAATTGTTGATGAGCAAACAACAATGGTTATCGGTTCAAATAAAGTGAAAGTACTTGCTTGGTACGACAATGAGTGGGGCTATTCAATGAGAGTGGTTGAACTAGCAGAACAAGTTGCGAGTATTTTATCAGCTACGAGAGAACAAAAAATATCTTAATATAAATTGATTGGAATGAAGCTGGGACAGAATGTTATGTCCCAGCTTCATTATTTTACATTTAATTTTATTTTACTAGTGATTTGTTGTATGATTATATGCCGTAAAGGAACGGGTGAACGTTTAAAAATATGCGAAACTACTGTATAATCTACGTGAGACAATAAAACGATAAGAGGTGAAACGAATGAGATGTCCAAATTGTAAGTATGAAAATTCTAAAGTAGTAGATTCGAGACATGCAGATGATATGGTTGCAATTAGAAGAAGAAGAGAATGCGAATCATGCGGTTTTCGTTTCACAACTTTTGAGAGAGTGGAATTAACACCTTTAATCGTTGTAAAAAAAGATGGTGCAAGACAAGCGTTTAATCGTGATAAAATATTAAACGGTCTAGTTCGTTCATGCGAAAAAAGACCTGTTGCATATCAAATATTAGAAGATATAACAAATCAAGTTGAAAAAGAGTTAAGGTCTGAAGGAATTACAGAAATTTCTTCGAATGATATAGGTGAGAAAGTGATGGAACATTTAATGGAAGTGGATCAAGTTTCTTACGTAAGATTTGCATCAGTTTATCGTGAATTTAAAGATGTAGATCAACTATTAAAATCTATGCAAGGTATTTTGAAAGATCGAAAGTAAGGTGAACATAATGGCGGAATATTTTAATGGTATAAAACCAAGTGATGGTTTTTACGTTAAATCGAATTATAATTACACACATATTCATCAAGATATTTTAACAAGTTTATACACGCCATTAATTGGTACAGATGCAATAGGGGTTTATTTATATCTATCGCAATTTAATTACCATAATGAGCCATTAGCAAATAATCATTATACAATAATGAACGATTTGAAAGTTAATCTATCAAGTTTTAGAGATGCGTTAGACTTATTAGAAGGTATAGGTTTGATGAGAACATTTCATAAGACGAATACAGATGAACAAATGTTTATATATATGTTGAAACAACCAGCAACTGCAGAACAATTCTTTAATGACCCGTTACTTTCTGTATATTTATATCAACAAATTGGTCAATCAAGATTTATCGCTTTAAAAAATAGATATAAGGATCATTCGATCTCAACAAATGGATATAATGAAGTGACTAAAAGTTTTACCGATGTATTTAAAGTACCTAAACTTTCAGATATCAGTACAGATGATTCGATTCAAATTAAGCCAGACAGTAAAAATACAGGTTTAGATTTATCGGATGTTAAATTTGATTTTGAAATGTTAGAAATGTTGTTAAGTAATCATTTGATTTCAAAAGAATTGTTGAATAAACAAACGAAAGAAGTCATTACACAAATTGCAACACTATATGGCATTACACCGGTAGAGATGAAGTCAATAATATTGAAATCTATCACAAGTAATCAAACGATTTCCCTTCAAGATTTAAGAAAGCATGCACGTTCAATTTATCAAATTGAACATGATGGCATGTATCCATCATTAGAATTGAAACAAGGAACAATTAAGAAAAACACGACAGAATCAAGTGGGGAAGTAGATTCGCTAGTATCTTGGTTTGAATTACTGGATACGACGAGTCCAATAGAAATGTTGTCTTCCTTTACAGAATCAGAACCAACTGTGGCTCAAAAACGATTAGTTGAGGATATAGTCAATCGCGAAAAATTACCTTATGGCGTAATGAATATTCTGTTGCAATACGTGATGTTCTCTCAAAGTATGCAATTGCCTAGAGCATATACAGAAGAAATTGCTTCGAATTGGAAAAAATTAAAATTAAAATCTGCTGAAGAAGCGTATAATTATACTAAGAAACGTGACAAAGAAATTGCTGAGAAGAAATCTGAACGTAGTCAAAAATCAACTGGTGGTTATAAATTGAGATCTATTGAAAAAACGCCAGAGTGGCTTCTGAAACAAAAAGCAGCAGATGCTAATAAAGAAGATACACAACAACAGCAAGAACATGATCCAGATTTTGAAAAAAGAAAACGAGAGCTCCAAAAAGAAATGGAAGCTTTTTGGAATGAAGGTGAAAAATAATGGAACCATTAGGCCAACATTTAAAGCAAAATAAAGAATTTCAGAAAAAATTAGACCAAATTAAAAAAGAGACGTTAGCAGATAAAGATGTTAAGGCATTCTTAACTGAACATCGTTCTGAACTGACGAATAGTATCATTGATACTGATTTGGATCAATTACAAGCATATAAGGATCAATCTAAATGCTGTGAAAAATGTGAAAGCTATGGCAAATGCATCAACTTTGTTAAAGGACATAGACCAGAATTGTATATTCAAAACGATCATATAAAGACCCGTTATTTGCCATGTCCAAATAAAGTTGCATATGATGAGCAGAAGTTTGAATCAAACCTTGTCACTGCATTCCAAATGCCTGAAGAAACATTAAATGCAACGATTAAAGATATCCATGTCGATAATGAATCGAGAATGAATGTGATCAAAAGAGCTATGGAAATTTGTAATCATATTGTATCTGGTGAAGAAACAAAAGGTTTATATATTCATGGTCCATTTGGTACTGGTAAATCATTTATACTAGGTGCAATTTCTAACCAATTAAAAGTTAAAAAACAATCCTCTACGATTATTTATTTACCAGAATTTATTCGCGTTCTAAAAAATGGATTTAATGATGGTTCATTTAGTGCGAGATTTGAAGCAGTTCGTGAAGCAGAAGTATTATTATTAGATGATATTGGTGCAGAAGAGTTAACCGCATGGGTAAGGGACGAAATATTAGGACCATTACTGCATTATAGAATGGTTCATAAAATGCCGACGTTCTTTAGTTCAAACTTCAATTTGAATGAATTAGAAGAGCATTTAAGCAAGACGAGACAAGGTGTCGAACTGACGAAAGCGAGTCGAATTATGGAAAGAGTTAAAACACTTTCTGAAGAGATGATGCTTGAAGGTAAAAATTATAGAGCATAATTTAAACTTGATATTTTAAATGAGCGTTGTATAATTGTATTATCATAAATGAATATAAAAATTTAGAGGACATGACGTCTATGGCGCAATCACAGAGAATCTCATCTTGCTGGAATTGAGATATTGCAATATATATGGTTACTCCCTCATACATGGTGTGTTAATCCACATTCGGCTCAAGACCGTTATCTTATGTAGAGTTATCGTACGCGTTTTTATGTACGTTAATGAGGGTGGTACCGCGAGAGATTTCGTCCCTTTGGATGAGGTCTCTTTTTTATGTTCTTTATTAATATTGAGGAGGATGTCATTATGAGTGTTATAAATGTTAAGTTTCCAGATGGTAATGTAAAAGAGTTTGAGCAAGGCACTACAACTGAAGAAATCGCTCAATCTATTAGTCCTGGTTTAAGAAAAAAAGCTGTTGCTGGTAAATTTAATCAACAATTAGTAGATTTAACTAGACCATTGGAAAGCGATGGGGATATCGAAATCGTTACACCAGGTAGTAATGAAGCATTAGAAGTGTTAAGACACTCTACAGCTCACCTTATGGCACAAGCCTTACAAAGATTATATGGAGATGTTAAGTTTGGTGTCGGTCCAGTAATTGAAGGTGGATTCTACTATGATGTAGATACAGAACACAAAATTTCTAGCGATGATTTTGAAGCGATTGAAAAAGAAATGAAACAAATTATAAATGAAAACTTCAAAGTTGAACGTAAAGTCGTAAGTAGAGATGAAGCGAAAGCATTTTTCAGTAACGATGAATATAAATTAGAATTGATTGATGCAATTCCTGAAGATGAAAATGTTACTTTATATTCACAAGGCGAATTTACAGATCTTTGTCGCGGAGTACATGTACCATCAACTTCAAAAATCAAAGAATTTAAATTACTTTCTACAGCTGGTGCGTATTGGCGTGGAGATTCAAATAATAAAATGTTACAACGTATATATGGTACAGCTTTCTTCGATAAGAAAGAATTAAAAGCGCACTTAAAAGTATTAGAAGAAAGAAAAGAACGTGACCATAGAAAAATTGGTAAAGAGCTTGAATTATTCACTACAAATCAAGATATTGGTGCTGGATTACCTTTATGGTTACCAAATGGTGCTACAATTAGACGCGAATTAGAACGTTATATTGTAGATAAAGAAGTAGAAATGGGTTATGACCATGTGTATACACCAATCATGGCGAATGTAGACTTCTATAAAAAATCAGGGCACTGGGATCACTATCAAGAAGATATGTTCCCAACTATGGATTTAGGAAATGAAGAACTTGTACTTCGACCAATGAACTGTCCGCATCATATGATGATTTATAAAAACAGTCGCCACTCATATCGTGAACTGCCAATTAGAATTGCAGAATTAGGTATGATGCATAGATATGAAGCAAGTGGTGCTGTTTCAGGGCTTCAACGTGTTCGTGGAATGACTTTAAACGATGCGCATATATTTGTAAGACCTGATCAAATTAAAGAAGAATTTAAACGCGTAGTAAATATGATACTTGATGTATACAAAGACTTTGGTTTTGAAGATTATACATTTAGATTGAGTTTACGTGATCCAGAAGATAAAGAAAAGTACTTCGATGACGATGAAATGTGGAATCGTGCACAAGCTGTACTTAAAGAAGTTATCGATGAAATGGAAATACCATACGAAGAAGCAATTGGTGAAGCGGCATTCTACGGTCCTAAATTAGATGTTCAAGTGAAGACTGCGATGGGTAAAGAAGAAACACTTTCAACTGCTCAGTTAGACTTCTTATTACCAGAACGTTTTGATTTGAATTATATTGGAAATGATGGGGAAGAACATCGTCCAGTTGTAATTCATAGAGGTGTTATTTCTACAATGGAACGTTTTACTGCATTCTTAATAGAAGAAACTAAAGGTGTATTCCCAGTTTGGTTAGCACCTAAGCAAGTAGAAATCATTCCTGTTAATGTAGATATGCATTATGAATATGCAAGATCATTACAAGATGAATTGAAATCTCAAGGTGTTCGTGTGCATATTGATGATAGAAACGAAAAAATGGGTTATAAAATCCGTGAAGCGCAAATGCAAAAAATTCCTTATCAACTCGTTGTAGGCGATAAAGAAGTAGAAAATCAAGAAGTGAATGTTCGTCAATATGGCTCAAAAGATTCAAAAACAGTAGAAAAAGATGAATTCATTTGGAGTTTAGTTGATGATATTAGGTTGAAAAAGTAATATACTATTGAAATTCGATGAGTCATCGGGTATAGTTTTAATAGTGAAATTTAATTAAATATTCCTCAGTAATGAGTTAGAGGTTGCAATATTCATCAGTAATCATTCAGAAGCGTTATGGCGCGTATGTTGAAATGAAGAAAGGGGATGTTGCCGAAACGAATAGTAACCATAGTATTATTCGTTGGGTCAGCATTTAATAAGTGTTGAACTGTCACACTAAGTGATGTGCTACCATATGGAATGATCATATATCGGTCGCATATCTCAAATAGATATGCGGCTTTTTTAGTGGCTCGATTGTGGAATGGAGAAAGGAAAAAAACATGTCTCAAGAAAATTCAACGAACAATGTACAAAGAAAATTGAAAGACAGACATATCTCGATGATAGCTATTGGTGGTTGTATCGGAACAGGTTTGTTTATGACTTCAGGCGGAGCGATTAGAGATGCTGGGCCAGGGGGAGCCTTGTTAGCATATGCTATTGTTGGCTTGATGGTATTCTTCCTTATGACTTCATTAGGAGAAATGGCGACGTATCTTCCTGTATCTGGTTCGTTTAGTACGTACGCAACACGTTTTGTTGATCCTTCATTAGGATTTGCATTAGGTTGGAATTACTGGTTTAACTGGGTAATCACAGTTGCAGCGGACATTACGATTGCATCACAAGTGGTTAGTTATTGGCAACCATTAGAAATTCTACCATCGTGGTTATGGAGCGTTATATTCATGCTGATAATATTCGGTCTGAATGCACTTTCTGTTCGCGTATACGGGGAAAGCGAATATTGGTTTGCTTTTATTAAAGTAGCAACGGTAATTATATTTATTGGTATTGGATTATTGACGATATTCGGTATACTCGGTGGTCAATACTTAGGATTTGAAAACTTTGTAGCAGGGGATGCGCCGTTCTTAGGACATTCTAATGTTAATACATTCTTATTAGTATTAGGTGTGTTCTTAGTTGCCGGATTCTCGTTCCAAGGTACAGAATTAATCGGAATAACAGCAGGTGAATCTGAAAATCCAGAAAGAGCTGTTCCGAAAGCAATTAAACAAGTATTCTGGAGAATATTATTGTTTTACATTTTAGCAATATTTGTTATTGGAATGATTATTCCTTATACTAATCCGAATTTAATGGGTGGAGATGAAGTTGCAAAATCCCCATTCACACTTGTATTTGAAAATGCTGGACTTGTCTTCGCAGCTTCATTTATGAATGCAGTTATTTTAACTTCTGTATTATCAGCAGGTAATTCAGGAATGTATGCTTCAATAAGAATGTTATTCTCAATGAGTAAAGATAAATTGGCGTCACCAGTATTTTCTAAAACAAACAAATCTGGTGTACCATATATGGCATTATTTGCAACTGCGTTAGTTGTTGTGTTAATCTTTGCAATTGAACATTTAAGTGGTGGTGCATATGAATATATCATCGCTGCGTCAGGTATGACTGGATTCATCGCATGGTTAGGTATCGCGATTAGTCATTATAGATTTAGAAGAGCGTTCGATCTTCAAAATTATGATAAATCGAAACTGAAATATAAAGCTAAGTGGTTCCCATTCGGTCCGTTATTTGCTTTTGCATTATGTGCAATTGTTATAGTTGGCCAAGATGTTGATTTTATTCAAACAGGTGATTTCGATCCTCGCAGATTCTTTATCACTTATATGGGTATACCAGTGTTCTTAGTATTTTATATCTTCCATAAAGTAAAATATAAAACGAAAATGATTCCACTTAAACAAGTTGACTTAAGTCAAGACGTTGATATGGAACAATTCGAAAAGAATATTAAATAAACATTGACATGACGGTTTATACTTGGTATGATAGTTTTTGTTGAATACGAAACGGACCAAGTAGAAGCATACCCGCTTCTCACCTGTAGTGACGCGAAATGCAGTTAGCAGGTAAAAATAAACCTTTAATGTTTATGGATAAGAGCGGGTGCATTGTGCATTCGTTCTTTTTTTCTTGGACGACTTCGTAAAATTCTAGGAGGTGTCAACCATAGCTAAAGATCAAACTCAAGTTAACGACAAAATTCGTGCAAAAGAACTACGCCTTATTGGCCAAGATGGTGAACAAATAGGTGTTAAATCTAAATTTGAAGCCCTTGAAATGGCTGAAAGAGTAGATTTAGACGTTGTAATCGTAGCACCTAATGCTAAACCACCTGTTGCAAGAATCATGGATTACGGTAAATACAAATTCGAACAGCAGAAAAAAGAAAAAGAAATGCGTAAGAAGCAAAAAATCGTTAATGTTAAAGAAATTCGATTAAGTCCAACAATTGAAGAACATGACTTTGAAACTAAATTAAAGCATGCTCAAAAATTCTTATCTAAAGAAGATAAAGTTAAAGTATCTATCAGATTTAGAGGGCGTGCCATTACGCATAAAGAAATTGGTCAACGTGTGTTAGAACGCTTTGCAGAATCTTGTAAAGACATAGCAACTGTTGAACAAAGACCTAAAATGGAAGGGCGTTCAATGTTCTTAATGTTAGCGCCAATTTCAAACGACAAATAAACCGAAATAATAGGAGGAAAAATTCAATGCCTAAAATGAAAACTCATCGTGGAGCAGCTAAACGTGTTAAAAGAACTGGTTCAGGACAATTAAAACGTTCTAGAGCGTTCACTTCACATTTATTCGCAAACAAATCTACAAAAGCAAAACGTAAATTACGTAAAGCATCATTAGTATCTAAATCAGATTCTAAACGCGTAAAACAAATGTTAACGTACGTAAAATAATAATTATATGGGACTGAAGGTCCAATTTAAGGAGGAATTATCATGCCACGTGTTAAAGGTGGAACAGTGACGAGAGCTCGTCGTAAAAAAGTCTTAAAATTATCTAAAGGTTACTTTGGATCAAAACATACATTATATAAAGTTGCTAAGCAACAAGTAATGAAATCAGGTAACTACGCTTACCGTGACCGTCGTCAGAAGAAACGTGAATTCCGTAAATTATGGATTGCACGTATCAATGCGGCAGCACGTCAAAACGATATCAGCTATAGCCGTTTAATGAATGGTCTTAAAGTAGCAGGTATTGAAATCAACCGTAAAATGCTTTCTGAAATTGCTATCTCAGACGAGAAAGCTTTCGCAGAATTAGCGACTAAAGCAAAAGACGCTTTAGCTAAATAAGTATTTTAAAAATGACTTGAACAATGAATTGTTCAAGTCATTTTTTTATATAAATTAACAATTGAGATTTCAACTCCTTTACGCCATTTAAACGCTTTGATAAACTAGTATAGTAAAACAAATAAGGAGAGAACTATGTCTAAATTTGATGAAATGATTACAGTAGTACCAAGAGCTAAAATTTTTAATAATGAAGCATATCAATTCAATGGATTTAAATCTATTGAAGATGAAGAAATGAAATATGTTTATGAAACAATTAATCAATATGAAATCAAACGTCGTGGTGACATGGAAGAAGATCCTTCATATAAACAATTGATTTCATATTGTATTTTAGAAAATGAAGATAATGACGTACTTGTATATGAACGATTAACCGGTGGTGGAGAAGGTAGATTGCATGGCCTGAGTTCGATCGGCGTTGGTGGTCATATGAATGACGTGCCTGATGCATCAGATGTTGATGCAATTATACGAGAAAATGCAGCTAGAGAGTTACAAGAAGAAGTAGGTTTGAATAAAGAAGACGTTGCTCAATTAGACTTAATCGGATTTATTAATGACGATCAGAATGAAGTTGGCAAAGTTCATATTGGTGTTGTGTTTAAATTAAAAGTTAAAAAATCAAGTGTTGAAGCGAAAGAAACAGATACACTTAGAATTAACTGGGTTAAGCAATCTGAATTAGCTTCAAATAACAATTATGAAACATGGAGTAGTCTTATTATTGATGGCATTTATAAAAGAGGTGAATAGCCTTGAGTGAAATTATTCCGTTTCCAAAATTGAAAAAACAACTTATCACGAATATTAACCATGCGATTCAAGCAGAGGACTTCGATGAAGCGTATCGATTGTTTGAACAATATGAGCAACACTTTGTGATGGACGAAGTGTTATCGCTGAAAAAGTGCGAAGTATTAAAATCATGTGGTCATTATTTGGAATTAAGAGAAGAAGCAAGTATATTGTTAAATCAAGGTCACGAATATTATGATCAAATAGTCATATACTTTGTAGAAAGTTTATTCCATCTTGAACAATATCAAACTGTAGTAGAAATTATAAATCAAATTAAAGACGAAAACATTGAACACAGTACAAGAATGGCTTTACTGCCGATACAAGATATGGCAAAAGCTAAACTTGACCAAAGACAAATGAAAGCATCTGAAATATTAGCGATATTTCAGAAGACAGCATTTGAAGAACAAATTCAATTGCTAATCGATTTAATTGAAAATCACTTAGGCATATTTAATTTAACTTTAGCTCAAATTATTGAAAATGAAACATTGCATACGAATGTTCAAAGTTTAATATTAGAGTACTTGAGACTAAGTGAATGGTCTGCAGATGTCACTTTTGAAAAGTTAGAAGAAACGATAACTGTATGTCCAACTGAACTTGAAGGTATAGAACGAACACATTTTAAAACAAAAATCATTCCTAAAGTTATAGACCAACTTGAAAATGACAGTCCGTCATCGATTGAATTAGCTACAAGTTTATTAAATCAACATGCGATTATGATGTATCCATTATCAATAGAATCCATGGATGATGAAAAAATTATTGCATGTTACTTGAAACTTTTGACGGAACGCCTTAATATAGACGCTAACTATAATAGTGTTGACCAAGAAGATTGGGATGTTTTTATTGAATTTATTCAGAAATTAACATGAATATAAACACTATAGTTGAAACATCAGAAAGCTATGTTATAATTAAAGAGTTGAAAATTTATAAATTAGGATAATCACGGAGGTTTTTATTCATGACAGCAACATGGGAAAAGAAAGAAGGTAACCAAGGTTTATTAACAGTAACGGTTCCTAAAGAAGAAGTAGATAAAGGTTTAGATAAAGCATTCAAGAAAGTCGTTAAACAAATTAATGTACCTGGTTTCCGTAAAGGGAAAATGCCAAGACCATTATTTGAACAAAGATTTGGCGTTGAATCTTTATACCAAGATGCATTAGATTTCATTTTACCTGAAGCATACGGTAATGCAGTTGAAGAAGCAGAAATCAATCCAGTTGATCGTCCTGAAATTGACGTTACTCAAATGGAACAAGGTAAAGAACTTATCTTTGAAGCTACTGTAACTGTAGAACCAGAAGTTGAATTAGGTGACTATAAAGGTTTAGTTATTGAAAAACAAGACCGCGAAGTTACTGAAGAAGAATTCGACAAAGCTTTAAACGATGCTGTAAGTCGTCAAGCTGAATTATCAGTTAAAGAAGGCGAAATCGCTGAAGGCGACGTAGTTAACATTAACTTTGATGGTTACGTTGATGGAGAAGCATTTGAAGGTGGAAAAGCTGAAGGATATGACCTTGAAATTGGTTCTGGATCATTCATTCCAGGATTCGAAGAACAACTTATTGGTCTTAAAGCTAATGATAGCAAAGATGTTGTTGTTACTTTCCCTGAAGAATACCATGCTGAAGAATTAGCTGGTAAAGAAGCTACATTCAAATGTGATGTAAATGAAGTTAAAGGTAAAGAAGTTCCAGAATTAGATGATGAGTTAGCTCAAGAGCTTGACGAATCAGTTAAAACTGTTGACGAATATAAAGCAAAATTACGTAAAGATTTAGAAGATGCTAAATTGAATCAAGCTGAAGCAACTGAAAAAGAAGAAGCGATCACAAAAGCTTCTGACAATGCTACAGTAGAAATTCCTGAAGCAATGGTTACTACTGAATTAGATCGTATGATGCAAGAATTTGAACAACGTATTTCTCAACAAGGTTTAAACCTTGAGTTATACTATCAATTCTCAGGTCAATCAGAAGAAGAACTTAAAGCGCAAATGAAAGAAGACGCTGAAAAACGTGTTAAAACTAACTTAACACTTAAAGCAATCGCTGATGCAGAGAACATTGAAATCTCTGACGCTGATGTTGATGCTGAATTAACTAAAATGAGCGAACAATTTGGTTTATCTGTTGAAGATATTAAATCAACATTAGGTAACAATGACATCTTAGTCAATGACCTTAAAATCCAAAAAGTAATCGACTTATTGGTTTCTGAATCAAAAGGCGAATAATATTTGTTTAGAACTTACTAAATTAAATACTAAGAATTTGGGCT
Source organism: Mammaliicoccus sp. Dog046 (assembly GCF_034039665.1). NCBI lineage: Bacteria > Bacillati > Bacillota > Bacilli > Caryophanales > Staphylococcaceae > Mammaliicoccus > Mammaliicoccus sp. Dog046. The sequence goes on from NZ_CP120131.1 coordinate 1,106,116, forward strand.
GAGGCATTAATGTCCCAGCCTGAATTCTTTTTATAAACCGTTTAATTTGAAATAATAAAACAGATTTAGTATAGTCTAAAAAGAATAGGGGTGTAAAAATGTTTAAATTTAACGATGGTGAAGAAAACTTAAAATGTTCTTTCTGTGGAAAAGAACAAGATCAAGTTAAAAAACTTGTTGCTGGGAGTGGCGTATATATCTGTAACGAATGTATTGAACTTTGTTCAGAAATCGTTGAGGAAGAATTGAAGTCACAAGAACCAGAACAATTTACTGAAGTTCCTACACCTAAAGAGATATTGGAACAATTAAATGATTATGTTATTGGTCAAGAAAATGCTAAAAAATCATTAGCAGTTGCTGTATATAATCATTATAAACGTGTACAACAACCGACAGATAGCGAAGATGGTGTGGATTTACAAAAGAGTAACATCGCATTAATCGGACCTACAGGTAGCGGTAAAACATTATTAGCACAAACATTAGCTAAATCATTAAACGTACCATTTGCTATTGCAGATGCGACAAGTTTAACTGAAGCTGGTTATGTTGGTGAAGATGTTGAAAATATATTATTAAGATTAATTCAAGCTGCAGATTTTGATGTTGAAAGTGCAGAAAAAGGCATCATTTATGTAGATGAAATTGATAAAATCGCTCGTAAATCTGAAAACACTTCAATTACACGTGATGTTTCAGGTGAAGGTGTACAACAAGCACTTCTTAAAATATTAGAAGGTACTACTGCAAGTGTTCCACCACAAGGCGGTAGAAAGCATCCAAACCAAGAATTCATTCAAATTGATACAACTAATATTCTATTTATATTAGGTGGTGCATTTGACGGAATTGATGAAGTAATCAAACGTAGATTAGGTGAAAAAGTAATCGGATTTAGTAGTGCGAGTGAAGATTTCAATGATGAAGCATCATTATTGTCTCAAATTAGACCTGAAGATTTACAATCTTATGGATTAATACCAGAATTTATCGGTAGAATTCCAATTGTAGCTAATTTAGAAACTTTAGATGTTGAAGCATTGAAAAATATCTTAACACAACCTAAAAACGCCCTTGTAAAACAATACACTAAAATGCTTGAACTTGATGATGTTGAATTAGAATTTGACGAGCAAGCTTTAAATGCAATTAGTGAAATGGCAATTGAGCGTAAAACAGGTGCACGTGGACTTCGTTCTATTATTGAAGAAGCACTCATTGATATTATGTTTGATATTCCTTCAAGCGATGAAATAAGTAAAGTCGTTATCACTGAAGCTACAATAAGAGATAACAAACAACCGAACTTATATGATAGTGAAGGTAATTTAATAAATGATGAGAAAACATCAGCATAATCACTAATGAATGATAGAGGCTGGGACATAATTGTCTCAGCCTCTATCATTTAGTTATGTTTAAAATCATTAGCAAGTAAGCTATAATAGAAGAAACGAATGTGTAGGAGATTAATATGAAAATAAATCCAAATAATGTAGACATAATAATAAGCGCAGTAGACCCTAAACAATATCCTGAAACAGGATTGCCTGAAATAGCATTAAGTGGTCGTTCAAATGTAGGAAAATCTACATTTATAAATACCTTAATTTCAAGGAAGAAAGTGGCGAGAACGTCATCTAAACCAGGGAAGACACAAACATTAAATTTCTTTAATATCGACGAACAACTTGTATTCGTAGATGTACCTGGTTATGGTTACGCGAAAGTCAGTAAGAAACAAAGAGAACAATTTGGTAAGATGATAGAACAATATTTAACGACGAGACAATCGTTGCAATGTGTTGTTCAACTTGTAGATATTCGTCATAAACCAACACAAGATGATGTTTTAATGTATAACTATTTGAAACATTTTGGAATCCCTACGATTATCATTGCTACAAAAGAAGACAAGATTCCAAAAGGGAAAGTACAAAAACATTTAAAAATCATCAGACAAACATTAGAAGTCGATCCAGATGATCAATTAGTAAGTTATTCATCATTAAATAAAGATAAGACGGATCAAATTTGGTCATTATTGTCACAATTTATTTAAGCAAATAACTCACATTCCTAGATTAGAAATGTTATAATTTGAGCATTGGATATAAATTAATGGGGGCGTTAGAAGTGCATGTAGTTGTAGTAAGTGTAAACTATAAGACTGCAGACGTTGCGATGCGTGAGAAGTTAGCATTTAATGATCAAGAAATAGAAAACGCGCTTGTAACTCTTAGTAATAAGAAATCAATATTAGAATGTGTCATTTTATCAACTTGTAATAGAACTGAAGTATATGCTGTTGTAGATCAAATACATACAGGTAGATACTACATTCAGTCATTTTTAGCAGATTGGTTTGGTCAATCGTTAGACACTATTAAAACCTATACGAATGTTCTAACTGAGAATGAAGCAGTAGATCATTTATTTAGAGTAACATCTGGATTAGATTCTATGGTTCTAGGTGAAACACAAATATTAGGCCAAATGAAAGATGCATTCCAAGTTGCACAAACTGAAGTAACAACAGGAACAATGTTTAATAGATTATTTAAACAAGCCATAACTTTAGCAAAACGTGCACATCATGAAACAGATATTGCTTCGAATGCTGTATCTGTATCTTATGCTGCAGTTGAATTATCAAAGAAAGTACTTGGTAAATTAGATAATAAAAAAGCATTGATCATCGGTGCAGGTGAAATGGCAGAATTAGCAGTTGCGAATTTAAATGGTAGTGGCGTTAATGATATTACCGTTTTAAATAGAACAGTTGCGAAGGCAGAAGCATTAGCAATGCAATACAAAGGTACTGCTAAAAGTATGAACGAATTACAGTGTTCATTAATGGAAGCAGATATTGTTATAAGTTCTACAAGTGCAGAACATTATGTTTTAACTAAAGATATGATGAAAGATGTAGAACGTTTTAGAAGAAACAAACCGCTTGTATTAATTGATATTGCCGTTCCACGAGATATTGATCCTGCAGTCAACGATTTAGAATTAATGTTTAATTATGATGTTGATGATTTAAATGGACTTGTCGATGCAAACTTAGCAGAACGTGAACAAGCAGCACGTGAAATTGAATTAATGATTGCGCAAGAAATAGACAAACATGCAGAATGGGTGAATATGCTTGGTGTTGTACCTGTTATTACAGCACTTAGAGAGAAAGCATCACACATACAACAAGATACAATGACTAGCGTAGAACGTAAACTCCCAGATATGACAGATAGAGAACGCAAAGTGATTTCTAAGCATATGAAGAGTATTGTTAACCAATTGCTTAAAGATCCAATCACACAAGCAAAAGAATTATCTACAGACAAAAAGTCTAAAGAAAAATTAGAACTATTCCAAGAAATATTTAATATCACAAATGAAGTAGAACGTATAAATGAAACAAAGAGAGAAACAAATAAAGTTCAATTGTCAGCAAGTCCAATTGAATCTTAATTAGAATAAATGGTGATGCTATGCATGAAGTAATTACAGTACGATTGCATGAAATGGTATTAATTATTTACATGATTTGTTTAGGTTGTTATTTCTACGACTTTATACAAAAGAATTATAAAGTTAGAAAGTTTGGTTATTATACACTAGGGATTGTTTGGATATTTCAAACAATCTTTTTGTGCATGTATATCATTACAACGAAACAATTTCCTATATTAACTTTATTTGAAGGATTTTATTTCTATACATGGATGATTATTACTGTTTCATTAATTTTAAACTATTTTAAATCAACAGATTTAACAGTATTTATAATTAACTTGATTGGTTTTGTATTTTCTGTTATTCATACCTTTAGACCTGAACAATATGATACAGATAATACAGCAGCAAAATTGATGAACGAACTACTGTTCATACATATATCTTTAGCAATTTTAAGTTATGTCCTTTTTGCATTGAGTACATCATATGCAGTACTGTATTTAATTCAAAGAAAAAATTTAAAAGAAAAGAAATTTGACCAAAAATTTTTTAGAATGGATAGTATTGAACAGTTAGAACAAAACGTATTTAGATTTAGTTTAATTGGCTTTTTAGTATTGCTCATTAGTTTAATACTAGGTGTTCAATGGGGCTTAATTATAATAGGTAGCGAGATTTGGTATGACTGGAAAGTAATCGGTTCGTTATTTGTACTCGTTTTATACGGTATATATTTATTCTTACGTGTGAGGAAGACAATCAATTCTAAAACTTTGGTCATAGCAAATATTATGATATTTTTAGTATGTATGATTAATTATTTAATCGTTTCAAAGTATTCAGGTTTTCACCAATGGTTTAATTAACAATAATGGAGGAAATTATGCGTAAAATTATTGTAGGATCTAGAAAAAGTAAATTAGCGATGACACAAAGTCAGCAATTTATTGATAAATTAAAAGAGAAATATCCTGATTTAGATATTGAAATCAAAGAAATCGTCACTAAAGGTGATAAAATTGTTGATGTTCAATTATCAAAAGTTGGCGGAAAAGGATTGTTTGTTAAGGAGATACAACAAGCATTATTTAATGAAGAAATTGATTTTGCAATTCATTCATTAAAAGATGTCCCAAGTGAATTGCCAGAAGCATTAACACTTGGTTGTATACCAGAACGAGAAATTCCATTTGATGCATATATTGCAAAAGGTCATGTTAAATTATCAGAATTAAAACCTGGTAGTATTGTAGGGACAAGTTCTTTAAGACGTGGCGCACAAATATTAGCAAAATATCCTCATTTAGAGATTAAATGGATTAGAGGTAATATTGATACACGATTAAATAAATTAGAAACTGAAGATTATGATGCCATTATCCTTGCAGCAGCTGGATTAAGAAGAATGGGCTGGAGTGATGATATTGTCACTGAGTATTTAGATCAAGAAACGATGCTTCCAGCTATTGGTCAAGGTGCATTGGGTATTGAATGTAGAAGTGATGATACGGAGTTACTGAATATCTTAAAATCTGTACATGATGAAGAAGTATTATCATGTGTGACATGCGAACGTACATTTTTAAATGAAATGGACGGTAGCTGTAAAGTTCCGATTGCGGGATATGCAACAAAACAAGGAAATGAAATTTCATTTACAGGATTAATTATGTCGCCAGATGGTCAAGAGAGATACGAATCTACTAAAGTTGGTACGAACCCAATTGAAATAGGTAAACAAGTATCAGAGGAATTAAAATCACAAGGTGCATATGAAATTATTAAGAAATTAAATGAAGAAGCAGAATAAGGAGTAGTTAAAATGAAGCCGATTATAGTGGTGACAAGTACAAGAACTGTTCAACGTGAAGACGTAGAGATAAGACATTATCCATTTATAGATATTGTTCCGATTCCAATTGACCAGTCTAACTTACGCACACATTATGATTGGCTTATTTTTACGTCTGTAAATGCAATTCAAATATTTGAACCATTTTTAAAAGAAATAAATGTGGATCATATTGCGGTTATTGGTGCGAATACAAAGAAAATGGCCGAACAACTTAATATTTCAGTTGATAAAATGCCAGAAACCTATACACAAGAGGGTTTAATTGAATCTTTTAAAAAGCAAATGTCACAGCAAAATATACTCATCCCTTGTAGTAAATATGCGAGAGATAAGTTAACTGATCAATTGAGTAAATGGCAAAATCGTGTTCAACGATTGCATATATATGAACCACTTACTGTTGAAAAGCATATACATCAAGTTCATCAATTCATCGAGAACAAAGAAATAACGCACATTACATTTTCTAGTTCATCAGCAGTAAGAAGCTACTTTGATGTTTATGGACCAATCGATCCATCGATTGAAGTTTTAGCAATAGGTGAAATTACGCAAGCAACATTAAATACATATCATCAACCTTCAAAATTAGCTAACAAGCCAAGTTTAGAAGGTATGGTAAATACAATAGTGGAAGAGGTATAAAAATGAAATTTGATAGACATAGAAGATTAAGATCTTCAGAAGTAATGAGAAATATGGTGAAAGAAACGTACGTTCACAAATCAGATTTAATTTATCCAATCTTTGTGATTGAAGAAGATAATATAAAAAATGAAATATCATCTATGCCGGGTATATATCAATTAAGCTTGAATTTATTAGAACAAGAGCTTCAAGAAGCATATGATTTAGGTGTGAGAGGTGTTATGTTCTTTGGTATACCAAAAGAGAAAGACGCATGTGGTACAGGCGCATTTATTGATGATGGAATTATTCAACAAGCAACACGATTATCAAAATCAAAATTCCCTGATTTATTAGTTGTTGCAGATACATGCTTATGTGAATACACAGATCATGGTCATTGTGGTGTGATTGATGAGCATACGCATGATGTTGATAATGATCAATCATTAGAATTACTTGTTAAGACTGCAGTATCACAAGCTAATGCAGGTGCAGATATAATCGCGCCAAGTAATATGATGGATGGTTTTGTTGCTGAAATTAGAAATGGTCTTGACCTAGCAGGATTTAAAAACATTCCAATTATGAGTTACGGTATTAAATATGCATCTAGTTTCTATGGTCCATTTAGAGAAGCTGCAGATGGTGCGCCTTCATTTGGTGACCGCAAGACGTATCAAATGGATCCAAGTAATCGTTTGGAAGCATTTAGAGAATTAGAAAGTGATATTAAAGAAGGCTGTGACATGATGATTGTTAAACCTGCTTTAAGTTACTTAGATATTATTAGAGATGTTCGTAATAGAACAGATATGCCAGTCGTTGCATATAATGTAAGTGGCGAGTATAGCATGACGAAAGCTGCAGCACTAAATGGTTGGATAGATGAAGAGAAAATCGTAATGGAACAAATGACATCTATGAAACGTGCAGGCGCAGATATGATTATTACTTACTTCGCTAAAGATATTTGTAAATATTTAGATAAAGGAGCAAATTAATATGACTAGATATCAACAATCCATTGAAGCATACAAAGATGCAGTAGATTTAATGCCAGGCGGTGTAAACAGTCCAGTACGTGCATTTAAATCAGTAGATACACCACCTATATTTATGGATCATGGTAAAGGATCTAAGATATACGATATGGATGGTAATGAATATATTGATTATGTACTAAGTTGGGGGCCACTTATTTTAGGTCACACGCATGAAAAAGTTAAAGCTGCATTGCATGAAGCGGTAGATAAAGGAACTTCATTTGGTGCGTCAACAGAATTAGAGAACAAAATGGCGCAACTTGTAATCGATCGCGTGCCATCAATTGAAATGGTGAGAATGGTATCTTCAGGTACTGAAGCGACATTAGCTGCTTTAAGACTAGCAAGAGGATTTACTGGTAAAAATAAAATATTAAAATTTGAAGGTTGTTATCACGGACATAGTGATTCACTTCTAATTAAAGCTGGTTCTGGTGTTGCGACTTTAGGCTTACCAGATTCACCTGGTGTTCCTGAAGGTACAGCTAAGAACACTGTAACTGTACCTTATAACGATATTGAAGCGGTAAAAGTAGCTTTTGAACATTTTGGAGATGATATTGCAGGAGTCATCGTTGAACCAGTTGCTGGGAATATGGGTGTTGTACCACCCGTAGAAGGTTTCTTAGAAGGATTACGTGAAATTACACAATCATATGATTCATTATTAATATTTGATGAGGTTATGACAGGATTTAGAGTCGGTTACAATTGTGCGCAAGGTTATTTCGGTGTTACACCAGATTTAACATGTCTAGGTAAAGTAATCGGCGGTGGTCTTCCAGTAGGTGCCTTTGGTGGACGTAGAGATATTATGGAAGAAATCGCGCCAGTAGGTAATGTATATCAAGCAGGTACTTTATCTGGTAATCCATTAGCAATGACGAGTGGTTATGCAACATTAAATGAACTCACTGAAGACACTTATACTTACTTTAATGAATTAGGAGATATTCTTGAAGCAGGTTTGAAAGAAGTTTTCGCTAAACACAATGTGCCAATTACAGTGAATCGTGCGGGATCAATGATAGGCTATTTCTTAAATGAAGGTCCAGTAACAAACTTTGATCAAGCAAATGCATCTGATTTAGAAATGTTTAGTCAAATGTACAGAGAAATGGCTAAAGAAGGCGTATTCTTACCACCATCCCAATTTGAAGGGACATTCTTATCTACAGCACATACGAAAGAAGATATTGAAAAAACAATTCAAGCATTTGATTCAGCGCTTTCAAGAATTGCTAAATAGTGAACAGTACCTCAAATTTGTCGTGCTATTATGTTATTGAGGTGTTTATAAATGAATAGAAATAGAATAAATATTATAAGCGTCTGTTTACTTGCAATTATTTTAGGCTTAATTCTGCAAAGTATTCATATGATTTTACCGTGGTTATTTGGACCAATCTTTGCAAGTGTCATAATGATTAAATTGTTGAAAAGAAAAATTATTTGGCCAACTTGGTTAGGTAATGCAGGTTTAATCATATTAGGTATTCAAATGGGGTCGACTTTTACGCCTCATGTACTAAATGACATAAAGGAAGAATGGTTACAAATTGTTTTAATGTCAGTATTAATTATTGGCATTGCTTTACTTGTTTCGATTGTATTTAAAAAAATTGCAAATGTTACCTTTGAAACGGCATTGTTAAGTGCGATTCCTGGGGCATTAAGTCAAATGATTGTTATGGCCGAAGAAAACAAAAAAGCTGACATCTTAATTGTGACATTGACACAAACTTCTAGAATAATGTTTGTTGTCATTATTGTTCCAATCATTTCTTCAATCTTTGGAGATCATGATTCACAATCTAGTCATATTACGACAGCACCATCTGTATTTGATGTGTTAAATATACCAGGATTTTTAATATTAATTATTGGAATAACAGTGCTGTACTTATTATTTTATAAAATAAAATTCCCAGTTCCACAATTGTTAGCACCAATCTTTATTTTGTTGACTTGGAATTTATATACTGGACAAGTATTTACATTAGATTATCCATTGATTATCGTTGCGCAAATATTATTTGGCGTTAGAATAGGTGTTCAAATTTCAAATTTAATTAATGAACTCAATAAGAAAATTATTGTCGCCATTGCATTTCAAAATGTTGCATTAATCATGGGTGCCTTCATTCTCGTGTTTATTTTCAATTTGTTTATTGATTATAATATTAATGACTTATTTTTAAGCGCAGCACCTGGAGGTATGGCACAAATTATTGTTGTAGCATTAGAAACTGGTGGCGATGTCGCTATGATTTCAAGTTATCATATTTTTAGGATATTTTTCATATTATTAATTATCGCACCGTTAATTAAAATATTTTTAACAAACAAATCAAAAAAATATAGAAATTAACTTGTATCAATATTGACTTATCTATAAACTGCTTATATTATTAAAGTAATCAAATATTTGTAGAGGAAGAGTATGCTATTAATTAATTTTAGAGAGTGCATGTTGGTGTGAATGCATATTAATGGTAGTTGAAGGTAGCCTCATGTTGAACGTTAATTGAAATTAAGTAGATTAATGCGTGAGCGAGCGATAATCGTTAAAGTGCAATATAAGCAATTATATTGAATTTAGGTGGTACCACGGTTAAACCCGTCCTATTTTTATAGGACGGGTTTTTAATATTATCAAGGAGTGATTAACATGGAAATGGAACCTAAATATAACCCTAAAGCGGTTGAAGAAGGTCGATACAATCAATGGTTAGAAAAAGGATATTTTAAACCAAGTGAGAATAAAGAGAAAGAAACATATACGATTGTTATTCCACCACCAAATGTAACGGGTAAATTACATTTAGGTCATGCTTGGGATACAACGTTACAAGATATATTAACAAGAATGAAGCGTATGCAAGGTTATGATACTTTATACTTACCAGGTATGGATCACGCGGGAATTGCAACACAAGCTAAAGTAGAAGGTAAATTAAGAGAACAAGGACTAACTAGACAAGATTTAGGACGTGAAAAATTCCTTGAACAAGCATGGTCTTGGAAAGAAGAATATGCTGATTTCATTCGTGCACAATGGGCTAAATTAGGTTTAGGTCTAGACTATAGCCGTGAAAGATTCACTTTAGATGATGGTCTTTCAGCAGCAGTTAAAAAAGTATTCGTAGATATGTATAATAAAGGGCTCATTTATCGTGGGGAACGCATAATAAATTGGGATCCTCAAACAAAAACAGCTATTTCTGATATTGAAGTAATTCATGAAGATATTACTGGTCATTTTTATCATATTAAATATCCATTTAAAGATGAAGAAGGTTCAATTGAAATTGCAACTACAAGACCTGAAACAATGTTAGGTGATACGGCTATCGTTGTGAATCCAAATGATGATAGATATAAAGATATCATTGGTAAATCAGTTATATTACCAATTTTAGGTCGCGAATTACCGATTATAGGTGATGAGTATGTAGATATTGAATTTGGTAGTGGTGCAATGAAAGTTACGCCTGCACATGATCCTAATGACTTTGAAATCGGTGAACGACATAACTTAGAAAAAATTAACGTTATGAATGAAGATGGCACTATGAATGAACTTGCTGGTAAATATAATGGCTTAGATCGTTTTGAATGTCGTAAGCAATTAATTGAAGATTTAAAAGAAACTGGCGAATTAATTAAAATTGAAGAGCATGAACACTCTGTTGGTCACTCTGAAAGAAGTGGCGCTGTTGTTGAACCGTATTTATCTACACAATGGTTTGTTAAAATGGAACCTTTAGCGAAACGTGCACTTGATAATCAAGATACTGATGAAAGAATTAATTTTGTACCAGACCGTTTTGAAGGTACGTTTAATAGATGGATGGAAAACATTCGTGACTGGACAATATCTAGACAATTATGGTGGGGTCATCAAATTCCTGCTTGGTACCATAATGAAACTGGTGAAATTTATGTTGGCGAAGAAGCACCAGCAGATTCAGAAAACTGGACGCAAGATGCTGATGTATTAGACACTTGGTTTAGTTCTGCATTATGGCCGTTTTCAACATTAGGTTGGCCGGATGTAGATAACGAAGATTTCAAACGTTATTATCCAACAAATGCATTAGTAACTGGCTATGATATTATATTCTTCTGGGTAGCTAGAATGATATTCCAAGGTCTAGAATTTACTGATCAAAAACCATTTAACGATGTACTTTTACACGGTTTAGTAAGAGCTGAAGATGGTAGAAAAATGAGTAAATCATTAGGTAATGGTGTAGACCCAATGGACGTAATAGATGAGTACGGTGCAGATAGCTTGAGATACTTCTTAGCTACTGGATCATCACCAGGACACGATTTAAGATATTCGACTGAAAAAGTAGAATCTGTTTGGAACTTCATTAATAAAATTTGGAATGCATCTCGTTTCAGTATTATGAATATTGGAGAATCTTTCAAATATGAAGATATAGACTTATCAGGAGAAAAATCAGTTGCAGATGAGTGGATTTTAACAAGATTAAATGAAACAATCGCAAATGTAACAGAGCTAAGTGAAAAATATGAATTTGGTGAAGTAGGTAGAGTACTTTACAACTTTATCTGGGATGAATTCTGTGATTGGTATATTGAAATGAGTAAGATACCAATGAACGGTGAAGATGAAACTAAAAAACAAATGACACGTTCAGTACTTTCGTATACATTAGATCAAACAATGAGAATGTTACATCCATTTATGCCTTTCGTAACTGAACATATTTGGCAATCACTTCCACATGAAGGTGAAACAATCGTTCAAGCTTCATGGCCAGAAGTTAAACCTGAATTGTCTAATGAGAATAGTAAAGTATCAATGCAACTTCTAGTTGAAATCATTAAATCAGTAAGACAAGCAAGACGTGAAGTAAATACACCAATGTCTAAAGAAGTGCCTATTCATATTGAAGCTAAAGATGAAACAGTAAAAGCACAACTTATTGAAAACAAAGATTACTTAACTCGTTTCTGTAACCCAAGTGAGTTAATCATCGATACGACAATAGAAATTCCTGAAAAAGCTATGACTGACGTTGTATTTGGTGCGACAGTTGTGTTACCTCTTGAAGGTTTAATTGATATGGATAAAGAGATTGAAAGATTAGAACAAGAATTAGGTAAATGGCAAAAAGAATTAGATCGTGTAAATAAAAAATTGAGCAATGAGAAATTTGTTGCTAAAGCGCCTGAAAAAGTAATTAACGAAGAGAAAGAGAAGAAAGTTAATTATCAAGAAAAATATGATGGCGTATTAGCTCGAATTGAACAATTGAAAGGCTAGGAAAGCATATGAATTATTTAGATAGTTTACATTGGATACATGAACGCACTAAATTCGGGATTAAACCTGGCGTAAAACGTATGAAATGGATGCTAAAACAACTCGATCATCCTGAAGATAATATACATGGTATTCATGTTGTAGGGACGAATGGTAAAGGATCAACAGTTAGTTATATTAGAGATGCGTTAATTGCTAATAACTATGAAGTTGGTACATTTACATCACCTTATATTGTCACATTCAATGAGCGAATTAGTATTAACGGTGTTCCAATTACAAACGATGAATTAGTTGAACTCGTTCAAATTGTAAAGCCTATTTCAGAACGATTAGCAGAGGAAACGGATTTAGGACCAGCAACAGAATTTGAAATTATTACGCTAATTATGTTTGTATACTTTGGTACTGTTCATCCAGTTGATTTTGTTGTCGTTGAAGCTGGATTAGGTGCATTGAACGATTCTACTAATGTCTTTCAACCTATTATGACTGTGCTCACAAGTATTGGTTTAGATCATACAAATATATTAGGGGATACGTATTTAGATATCGCTCGAGAAAAAGCGGGTGTCATTAAACCTTCTGTACCTCTCATTTATGCAATAAAGCCAAAAGAAGCATTGAGTTTTGTCAGAGAGATTGTAGAAAGTCATCATAATAAAGGTTTAGAACTCGATAGAGATATCCATGTCATTTCTGATGATTCAGAATTTACGTATCGATATGAACAATATGAGCTCGAAAACATTCAATTAAAGATGATTGGTCAACATCAGCATGAAAATGCAGCGCTTGCCATAACAACTTTGATAGAAATGTATCAAAGAGGCATTATTCAACTTGATTTCAACAAAATGATAGATGCAATTGAACAAGTAACTTGGTCTGGAAGAATAGAACAAGTACAAGATCAACCTTTAATATTGGTAGATGGTGCACATAATAAAGAAAGTATAGATGCACTAGTTAGCACGTTAAAACAATATTATCCAGAGAAAAAGATAGACATACTCTTTGCTGCAATAGACGGTAAACCAATCGGTAAAATGATGAATCGATTAGAAGAAATTGCGTCTCGATTTTACGTTACAACGTTTAATTTTCCGAAAGCTTTACCAATTGAAGCAGTTTATGATCATTTAGAACATGACCATATAGAAAAAGTACAGAACTATGAAAAATTTATAAAAGAATATAACGGTGAATTACTTGTTATCACCGGAAGTTTATACTTTATAAGTGAAGCTAGAAAGCTTTTTGTTAAATAATATAAACCTATTATTGAGGCTGGGACATTATATAATGTCTCAGTCTCTTTTAGTATCTTGGCAGTAGATGACTGAGTTGAAAATGCGCTTGTATCAAGCTTTTTCAACTCTAGTCATCCTTGCCGGGGCGGGACTACGAAATCTTTTTCATTCAAATTAGATTTCTGTCCCGCTCCCTTTTTTATTGATATTTTATTTTTTGGAATAAATATTCTTTATATTCTGAAAAGTAGGGTATGAATGAAATATATAAGGGGGAGATAATATGAGGGAAAAAAAGAATCGTATACTAAAGTTTAAAAATCCTCATACATATGCAATCTTAATGTTTATTATTGCAATTAGTTATGTGTTGACTTATATTGTGCCTTCAGGAGAATTTAAACGTAAGACAGTAAATGATCGTGAGGAAGTCGTTTCGGGCACATATCATCTAGTACATAGTGAGCCATCTAGTATTTTAGATATTTTCAGAGCGATACCAGAAGGTTTAATTAGTGGTGCTGATATTATCTTTTATATTTTCTTAGTAGGTGGCGCATTCGGAATCATACATAAGACAGGTGCCATTACTAATGGTGTAAATGCCGCAATGAACAAATTAGGAAACAACGGCAAATTAATGATTCCATTTACGATGTTAATTTTTTCAGTGTTAGGATTTTCTATTGGTTTAGCTGAAGAAACAATCATATTTGTTCCTATCGGGATCGCAATTGCTCGAGCAGTTGGATATGATGCAATGACAGGAGCTGCAATGATCATAATGGGTGCTGCGGCAGGTTTCCTAGGGGGAATGCTCAATCCATTTACGGTAGGTGTAGCACAGAAGATTGCTGAAATTCCACTATTCTCTGGATGGGGATTTAGAACGATTATTTATATTTGTGTTTTAATCACAGGTATTGCGTATGTCATGTTTTATGCTAGAAAAGTAAAAAAGAATCCTAAGAAGAGTCTTGTATATGATTTAGAGGGTTCAGAAATAAATAATGATGTAACACAAACTCAGATAGGTAGATTTACAAAAAGACAAGCGTTGTGTTTAGTCTTATTAGTAAGTGCAATTTGTTTCAACGTTTTTGGCATATTTAAATTTGGTTGGTCATTTAATGAAATGAGTGCAAACTTCTTATTTGTTGGACTCATCGCAGGTTTTATAGGTGGGCTTGGATTTAATGGTACATTTGATGCATTAGTTGAGGGAATGAAATCTATTCTCTTTGGTGCACTCATTGTCGGATTTGCGAAAGCAATCGTTGTTATATTAGAAAATGGCAAAATTATCGATACAATTGTATTTTATTTAACTAATACGATTCAAGATTTACCAGCAAGTATGACTGTTGGTATGATGTTTGTCATTCAAATGGTGTTGAACTTCTTTATTCCTTCTGGATCTGGTCAAGCAATGACAACAATGCCATTAATGGTTCCAATTTCTGATATTTTAAGTATAAATCGACAAATGGCTGTTCTTGCCTTTCAGTATGGTGATGCAGTAAGTAATAGTATATTCCCAACTTCTGCTTCATTAATGGGTGGTTTGGCAGTAGCAGGTATATCATATACAACATGGGTTAAATTTATTTGGAAGTTATTATTAATCTGGGTTGTCATATGTATGGCTGGCATTTTTATTGCTTTATCTTTAGGATATTAATTTAATAAATTTTAAAAAACTTGAAAAAATCATTGCGAATGAATGATGAATTTCAAGTTTTTTTAATTCAAGGTAATAAATGTTAAATTTGAGATGTAATTGCTTAAATTTGGGCATTATAAGATTTTGTGTTCCTTTTGATATATTAATTTATATTACTAAAGGAGCTAATCGGGATGGTTACATATTTTATATTAGGTTCAGTATTCGCTAGCTTTATGTATCAGTTAACAAGTATGGATAAAATTAATTTAAAAGCAATTTTTAATCGCTCAAAATGTCAGAGTTGTCATAAGAGATTACATATTATTGATTTAATACCAATCATAAGTTTTATATGTTTAAAGGGGAAATGTCGGTTCTGTAAATGTATGATTCCAAGAGACTTATTTTATGTTGAGTTATGTTTGGCAGTGTTATTTGTCCTTCCTTTTTTATTACATATAAGCGTTAATCTTACTTTATATTATTATTTAATTTTCTTTCTTATTCCTTTATCTATCTATGATATTTTCAATTGGATCATACCCAATCATATGTTAATGATTATGATATTTACTATGGTGATTATTTTTGATGTTCAAAACCTTAATATTACATATAGTTGGTTGATGATTGTGGTCTTACATTTGATATATTTTTTATCCAAAGGCGGTATCGGCTATGGAGATATTAAATTATTTTCAATTTTAAGTGTTTTATTATCAGTAAATCAATTTTTGTTTACTTTTATGCTTTCATTTATGACTTCAGGAATATTTGTCCTATTTTATGTGTTAATTACTAAAAGACAAATAACGAAAGTCCCGCTTGTACCTTTTATAACGATTGCGATGTTGATCGTATTATTCTTTAATCAACAATTTGAACAATATTTTCTAGGAGGCCATTATGGGTATTAAAATTAAAGATTTACAACACGAAGATAAGCCAAGAGAGAGATTAAAATCTTACGGCGCAGATAAATTAACGAATAGAGAATTATTGGCTATTATTATTAATTCAGGAAGTAAAGCCTGTTCGAGTTTAGCTTGTGCAAATCAAGTGTTAAATTTAGTTGAAAATACGAGAGAATTAAGATATTTAACAATGTCAGAGTTATTAACAGTAAAAGGTATTGGTGAATCAAAGGCGATTACGATATTAGCCGTTATTGAGTTAGCTAAACGTATGCATAGTAATACGGTATTAGATAGAATAGAAATAAATGAACCTAAGGATGTTGCAAATTATTTAATGGAGAAGTTAAGGTATTTAAAACAAGAACACTTTGTAGCATTATTTTTAAACTCTAAGAATCAAATTATCCATGAACAATCCATATTTATCGGTTCATTAAATATGGCAGTTGTTCATCCAAGAGATTTACTTAGAGAAGCGGTAAAACATTCTGCGGCATCTATTGTCATTGCACATAATCATCCGAGTGGAGATCCGACGCCATCAATTGAAGATATAAAAACAACGAAACGAATGTTGTATTGCTGTGATTTAATGGGAATAGATTTACTTGATCATATCATTATAGGAGATGGGCAGTTTACAAGTTTATTTGAATGTGAAGATATGATGTCTGATGAGATATAAATAAATGAACTTAAACATTGATTCAATGGTATAATAAAATAAAAAAATTGAGTCAGGAGTTTTTGTTTTGCAAATTATTACTTTTATTTTAGTTATCATGCCGCTTCTTTATTTAATTTCAATTGTTCAAAGTAAAAAGAACAGAAAGATATTAAAGAAAGATTTCGGGATATTGATGGGCTTAAGTGTGTTAGGTGTGTTTATTGCATCAATATTAATTACAGTCGTGAGTAAGGGTGAATCATTGACGTTTGTATATATCATCGGTGCATTAGGTGCAAGTATTATTTGGGGGATATTAGTTTGTATTACAGTATTATTTTTGAAGAAACTATTAAACAAATAAATTTATTTGCGATATTTCAAAAGTTTTATTGACACTTTAATATTATAAAGTTATGATTAGAATAAATTTACAAGAAAAGGAGGTAGTGACTATGAGACAAGTCAGAAGAAATATACAACAACTAACAACTTCAAAAATAATCACTACCCTTAAATTTAATTAAAAATATCTAGGGAGTAGTGTATCTACTTCATCTAGAATGTTTACTTTATGCACACGCGTTCTATATGGATGCGTGTGCATTTTTGTGTTTAATTTTAAGGGGCGAACGGGGGAACAAACATGTTTCAAGCATTAAAAAAGTTAATATGGTTTTTTAAATTACATTGGAAGAGATATACCATTGCGGTAGTTTTATTATTAATCGCAAATGTCGTGGAGGTTATACCACCATGGCTTGTAGGACAAGCAATCGATAAAATAAGTGATCAATCTTTAAATGAACGTATACTTTATTTGCTGATCATTACATTTTTAATAGTGATCATTGTAGCTTATATCGTGAATTATATATGGAGAACACTTATATTTTCAGGTTCACAAATATTAGAGTCATTGATGAGAAGAAAGTTGATGCAGAAATTTTTAGCGATGAGTCCTACATTCTTCGAGAAAAATAGAACCGGAGATTTGATGGCAAAGTCAACGAATGACTTAAACCAAATTAGAATGACAGCAGGCATAGGTATATTAACATTGATTGATTCAACAACGTTTATGGCGACTATTATTGCCACGATGATGGTGACAGTTTCATGGAAATTAACATTACTCGCATTAATTCCACTTCCACTATTAGCAATTTTAGAAATTGAATTAGGGAAAAGAATTCATAAGCGATACCTTATATCACAACAGTCATTCGGTGATATGAATGATAGCGTATTAGAATCAATAGAAGGTGTACGTGTTGCACGTGCTTATGTACAAGAAGATAAATTAAATAATGATTTTAAAGAAATGACAGAAAGTGTAGTAGAAAAATTTATGAGTGTGGAACGAATGGATGCATTCTTCCAACCCATTACAATAATTATTACAGCGATGAGCCAAGTGATTGGAATTGGCTACGGAGCATATTTAGTTAACACAGGAGAGATGACAATTGGTGGATTAATTTCATTTACAGTTTACTTGAATATGCTCGTTTGGCCAATGTTCTCAGTTGGTATTCTCATCAATATTATGCAAAGAGGGAATGCATCGATTGATCGTGTAAATGAGACGTTAAATGAAGTGGAAACAGTCGTTGATGTCGAAGATAAAAGTATTCCTTCACATGAAATAGGCATGAATGAAGTTGTGTTTAAATATCCTTCAAGTGAAACTGTAAATCTTAATAACATTAATATTTATTTAGATAAAGGTGAAACTTTAGGAATTGTTGGTGCGACTGGTTCTGGAAAAACAACGCTGATAAAGCAAATTTTAAAAGAGTATCCAACAGGTGAAGGTGAAATTATATTAGGAGATACAAATATAAATCTTATTTCTAAAAATGACTTAAGAGCGCTTATTGGTTATGTATCTCAAGAAAATATACTTTTCTCAAGAACGATAAAAGAAAATATTAAATTTGGAAAAGTAGATGCGACGGATGCTGAAATTAATGAAGCTATTAAGTTAGCACATTTTGACAAAGATATTGCACGTTTACCTAAAGGATTAGATACACTCGTAGGAGAAAAGGGAATAGCGATTTCCGGAGGTCAAAAGCAACGTATTGCGATAGCGAGAGCTTTAATTAAAAATCCTAAAATACTCATACTGGATGATGCATTATCAGCAGTAGATGCTAAAACAGAAAAACAAATTATTGAAAATATACAAGCTTTCAGACAAGGTAAAACAACTATTATTTCAACGCATCGACTTTCAGGCGTAAAACATGCAAATGAAATTGTGGTCATGGATCATGGTGAAATTATAGAACAAGGAACACACGAAGATTTATTAAATAGTAAAGGATGGTATAAATCTCAATTTGAACGTCAAAGATTGAAAGAGGTGTATAATCAGTGAGCGTAATTAAACAATTAACTCCATATGTGAGTAAATATAAAAGTAAATTTATAATTGGAACGATTATATTAGTTTTTGCAGTTCTATTTGAACTAACTGGCCCATTGATAGCAATGTATATTATTGATCATTATGTCAAAACTTCTGCTGAACAAATAATACAACTAAGACCTGTATTGTTGTTATTGAGTCTCTTTTTCGCGGTTTCATTCATACATGCAGTATTAAGTTACTTTCAAACGATTGTGTTACAGAGAGCTGGTTCTGATGTAATTAAAGAATTGAGAATTAAATTATTTAAACATGTGCAACAGCTACCAATTAAATATTTTGATAATTTACCAGCTGGGAAAGTAGTCGCAAGAATTACAAATGATACACAAATGATTTTAGAATTATTCACAGTGATTTTGCCAAACTTTTTATCTGCGTTTATAACTATGGCAGGTGTGATCATTGCGATATTCTTTATAAATGTGCAAATAGGATTTATTGCACTCGTTACAATACCATTTGTCATGCTTTGGTTGGTTTGGTATAAAAAAGTGACAGGTAAATATAATTATGTAATTAGAGAAAAAAACAGTGACATGAATGCATTAATAAACGAATCGATTAATGGTATGAATATCATTCAAGCATTTAAACAAGAAAAACAAATTATGAGTGATTTTGATAAAATGAATGACACGTATTTAAATAACTATAAAAAAATCATTCAATTTGACTCACTTACAGAACATAATTTATTAGGAACGATTAGAAGTATAATATTCTTGTTACTCATAGTTGTATTTGGAACACAATTCTTAAATGCTTCTGTAGCAATATCAGTCGGAACGTTATATATTCTTGTCAATTATATAACAAGATTATTTGATCCACTATTTGGTGTATTGAATGTATTAGGACAATTAGAACAAGCGAGAGTTTCTTGTGTTCGAGTATTTGAAATGATGAATGTTGAAAAAGAAGAAATTCCTAAACACCTTATTAAGTTACCTCAAAAAATAAATGGAACGGTTAATTTCAAAGATGTTTCATTTGCGTATAAAGATGACGACTATGTGTTGCAGAACATTAATATAAATGTGAAACAAGGACAAACAATTGCATTAGTAGGGCATACAGGTTCCGGTAAAAGTTCAATTATGAATTTATTATTTAGATTTTATGATCCTACTCATGGAACGATTGAAATAGATGGAATACCAACAATCCAAATGGATAAAAGAGATATGAGAAAACATATGGGCATTGTTTTACAAGATCCATATTTATATACAGGGACGATCTTATCTAACATTACTTTGGATGACCCGCGTATTACTAGAGAACAAGCAATTGCTAGTTTAAATGCTGTTGGTGGAGATCGTGTGTTAGAACACTTTACAAAAGGAATAGATGAGCCTGTCATTGAAAGAGGTAGAACATTAAGTTCAGGTCAACGACAAATTATTTCCTTTGCCAGAGCTTTAGCATTTAATCCGGAAATACTCATATTAGATGAAGCTACTTCAAGTATTGATTCTGAAACAGAAGCGGTCATACAAAAGGCAATGACAGTATTGTCTAAAGATCGTACATCATTTATCATTGCACATCGTCTTTCAACTATTAAAAATGCTGATCAAATCATTGTTCTTGATAAAGGTGAAATAATAGAACAAGGGACACATGATGAATTAATTCAGTTAGAAGGACAGTATCATAATATGTACCAGATGCAATCACTTTCATTAGAATAAAGCGTTTAGAAATCAATAAAAACCATTTGAACGATTTAAGTCGTTTCAAATGGTTTTTATTTTTTTATGGTCACATCAAGTACATGACACCTTGATATATAAAGTAAATCACTAATGCGATGATTGCGAGTTTTATGACAAATCTTAAAACACCAACAAAAAATCTGAAAAAGATAATTAAAAACAGGATTGCTAAAAATATATATATTAATTCCACATCATTTCACCTCTTTATCAAATTATAAATGAGAATGCTTGAAAATGCATCAGACTACAGAATGATTATACAGTTCGGTCCTAAGTCCGATGAGTAATTTGCAGTGATTTTGTATAATGAAAAATAATGAGAGGTGGACAAAAATATGAGATGGTTGTTTAGGTTGATTAGAAATTTACTTGCATTAGTGATGATCATCATTTTAATAGTGATTGTATATAAAAATGTACCAGCTATAAGTGAATTGAATCCATTCGATCACAGCTCTGATAAAAATACTGAGTCTGTAGCGCCACAAAGAGCTAATTCTACTTATACTGTTGAAGATAATCCATTATTACAAAACGTTCCACTTGGACAAACAAAACAAGCTTTTAAGTGGATAAGTAAAAGTGAATTTATGGATGTTTCTGGATTAGAACGTATGGGGTATGACGATAACTATGTTGCTGGTCAACGTGGTACGGAATATATTTTATATAAATTTGGTGAACCAAAGATGTATGTTTATCAAACCGAACAAGATTTATTAAACGATCTTCAAGAAATGAACTCTAATATTAAGCTATTACCAAAAACTTCATATTAATTTTTAATTTCGGCACGCTCTTACTTTATTTAAATGGAGCTGTAAGATAAAATAGTAAATAACATTGTTGTTTTAGACATTTGAAAATTAAGAGGTGTTTGGATTGTCGAATTTTTTTAAAAATAATAAGTTAGTATTTTTTCTGATTTCAATGGTTTTATTGATTGTGATTGTTGGTTATTCTGTGAGAGCGCAATCTGCATCGCTTAGTGAACAATATGCAAGTGATACATCCTCGTTTGGAGGAAGAATCGTTTCATATCCGGTAAATGTAGTTTCTAGTTTCTTCTCTGGAGTATTTACTTCCGATGATGATGTAAATAAGTTGAAAGAAGAAGTAAAAAGCACAGATCAAATTAAAGCTGACAAATCTCGTTTAGAAAAAGAGAATAAAGCTTTGAAAAAAGAATTAGATATGAAAGATATTTCGCAATTTAATCCGATATCAGCAACTGTTATCGGTAGAAGTCCTGATCAATGGATGAATACAATCATTATTGATAAAGGTAAGAAAAGTGGATTCAAAGAAAATATGGCTGTTATTACAAGTGAAGGTTTAGTTGGTCGTATTAAAAAGGCGAACCAGTTTTCTTCACAAGTTGAATTGATTTCTACAAGTGTTAAAACAAGTAAGCTATCTGTCGATATACAACAGGATTCTGAAAATATTTTTGGTATGATTGATCGTTATGATGAGGATAAAGATTTACTTGTCATTAGTGATATCGATAACAAATATAATATTCAAAAGGGTTCTAAAGTTGTGACGAATGGTTTAGGTGACCAATTACCTAAAGGTATATTAGTAGGTAAAGTGGAAAAAGTAGAAAATGATGAGTATGGATTGTCTAAAGTGGCATACATAAAGACATCAACGAATATTAAAGATTTAAATCATGTTTATGTAGCTAAACGTGATCCTCAAACAATACCTTCATCAGATGAAAGTGGTGAGGAATAGTGAGGTTTTATGTTATACCATTAATCGGTGTCGTACTATTCTATTTGGATGTGTTATTAACACGATTGTCACCCATCCATTTGTTTAATGAAACGTTCATTTTTGTACCGAGACTAACATTTTTATATTTATTGATTATTGCTGTGTATAAAAATCCTAAAGTGGCCATTGTACTAGCAATAGTTACCGGTATATTTACTGATATTTATTTCGGAGGTATATATGGCATATATACATTTGGCTATGCCATCTTCGTAATCATGATGGATAAATTATTTAAAGTATTCTATAGAGATATTTTAATGATGGTTATCTTACTTATCAGTTCAGTTGTGTTGTTAGAGATATGGGTAATGATTTTTTATGGGTTCTTGGGAATGAGTTCTATTAACTTAGGACAGATATTATTCTTTAGACTCATACCAACTGTTATATTTAATTCAATTTGTTTAGTTATTATTTTCCCATTCATTCTAAAATTACTAGAAAGAAACACAAATTAGGTTGAGGTTATTGACATCAACTGTTGTAGATGGTAATCTATTGAAGTTGAGTAGTTTCAGGCTACATACAACCGCTCAATCATAGGTTTTATAAGGACGTATGTCACCTATGAATGGCGTGACTTAAAAAATTAGGAGGTGCAAGTATGTTTGCTATAATTGAAACTGGCGGAAAGCAAGTTAAAGTAGAAGAAGGTCAAACAGTTTGGGTTGAGAAATTAGACGTAAACGAAGGTGATTCATTCACTTTTGACCAAGTATTATTTGTAGGTGGAGATTCAGTTAAAGTAGGATCACCAGTTGTTGAGGGTGCTACTGTTACTGCTAAAGTTGAAAAACAAGGACGCGGTAAAAAAATCACTGTATTCAAATACAAAGCTAAGAAAAACTACAAGCGTAAACAAGGTCATCGTCAACCTTACACTAAATTAACTATCGAAAAAATCAACGCATAATCAATGATTAACGTTGATATTACTTTGAATCAAGAAGGGCAAGTCACAGATGTAGAAATGTCTGGACATGCCGATTCAGGTGAATATGGTAAAGATTTAGTCTGTGCCGGGGCATCTGCAGTAGTCTTTGGCTCTGCAAATGCAATCATTGGTTTAACTGATGAAACTCCTGACATTGATTACAGTGACGATGGTGGATATTTTCATATACGTAGTGTAAACTTAGATAATGAACAAGCGCAAACGTTATTACAAGGGCTCATCATTTCTTTGAAGACTATCGAAGAAGAATATGGCCAATATATTAAACTAAATTACAAGTGAGGTGTAACTCATGTTAAAATTAAACTTACAATTTTTCGCATCGAAAAAAGGGGTAGGTTCTACAAAGAACGGTCGTGACTCTGAATCAAAACGTTTAGGTGCTAAACGTGCTGACGGTCAATACGTTTCAGGTGGTTCTATCCTTTATCGTCAACGTGGAACTAAAGTTTTCGCTGGTGAAAACGTAGGTCGCGGTGGTGACGATACATTGTTCGCTAAAATCGACGGCGTTGTTAAATTCGAACGTTTTGGTCGTGACAAAAAGAAAGTATCTGTATATGCAGCTGCTGAATAATCACTAAATTGAGACACCAGAATTTTTTCTGGTGTTTCTTTTTTTAAACGTATATAGATAATGGTATAATGGTTTTTATGAATACGGATAATATAGGTGGTTGAATGAATAATTTAAATGTGTATTTAAAGTCGAGACATGATTTTGTGAACCAATTCCAATTGTTATATACATATAAACAGTTAGGTAAAGAAGATGAAGTCAGTGCTTTAATTGAAGAAATGTATGCGGATTTGAAACAAGAACAATTATTTTTGAATGCGCCTTGTAGAAAATTTGTACAAGCGGTTTTTGAACACAAAATAGAAATATCAGGCTCTAAATGGACATTTGAAATTGAGTGGTCATCCAAAGATTATTATCAAACAAATCTTAAATTGTCAGATGACGTACTATATCGCATTTATCAAATTTTGAAAACAGAAATCGAGAATCAAAATGACGATAAGCATGTTAAACTAGCTTTAGCGGTTGAACAAGAATATGTCATTTTGGGCGTTAATTTAACTGGTTATTCAATAGATGAATTGAAGTTAAATCGAATTTTCAAAGGGTATCATTATGATATAGTCACACATGATAATAAAGAGAAAGAAATAGAATTTTTAATTAATATAAATGAATTAGAGGTGTAAGCATGTTTATAGATCAGGTCAAGATATCATTGAAAGCTGGTGATGGCGGTAACGGTTTAGTTGCTTTTCGTCGTGAAAAGTATGTTCCATTTGGTGGTCCAGCAGGTGGAGACGGTGGTAAAGGTGCATCAGTAGTGTTTGAGGTAGATGAAGGTTTACGTACACTATTAGATTTCAGATTCCAACGTAAATTTAAAGCTGAAAAAGGTGAAAATGGACAAAGTAGTAATATGCACGGTAGAGGTTCAAACGATTTAGTATTAAAAGTACCACCTGGTACAATTATTAAAAATGCTGAAAATGAAGAAGTTTTAGCAGATTTAGTAGAAAATGGACAACGAGCTACAGTAGCAAAAGGTGGCCGTGGTGGTCGTGGTAACTCAAGATTCGCATCACCAAGTAACCCAGCACCAGATTTTTGTGAAAATGGTGAACCAGGTGAAGAATTAGAAGTTATGCTTGAATTGAAATTGATGGCGGATGTTGGATTAGTAGGTTATCCAAGTGTTGGGAAGTCTACATTATTATCAATCGTTTCTAAAGCTAAGCCGAAAATTGGGGCATATCATTTCACTACAATTAAACCTAATTTAGGTGTCGTTCAAACAAATGACGGTAGAGGATTTGTTATGGCCGATTTACCAGGTTTGATTGAAGGTGCTTCAGAAGGCATTGGTTTAGGTCATCAATTCTTAAAACATATCGAGAGAACGAGAGTAATTGTTCATATCATTGATATGAGTGGATTAGAAGGAAGAGACCCTTATGAGGATTATGTTACAATTAATCAAGAATTAAAATCATATAACGAAAATCTTTCAAGAAGACCACAAATTGTTGTTGCGAATAAAATGGATTTACCAGATTCAGAAACACAATTAGATATGTTTAAAGAACAATTAGAAGAAGAAGTAAAAATTATTCCTATCAGTACTGTAACTCGTAAAAATGTAGACCAATTAATGTATGAAATTGCAGATTTATTAGATGCAACAGAAGGAATGGATTTTGATAGTGTAGAAGAAGAAACTGGTGTTCACCGTGTAGTTTATAAACATGAAAAAGCAAGAGATCACTTTGTTATTACAAGAGATGATGACGGAGCTTACGTTGTCTCAGGTGACTCTATTGAGCGATTATTCAAGATGACTGACTTTAATCGTGATGCAGCAGTAAGAAGATTTGCAAGACAAATGCGTTCAATGGGTATCGATGATGCTTTAAGAGAACGTGGTGCATCTAACGGTGATATCGTTAGAATTCTAGGTGGAGAATTTGAATTTGTCGAATAGGGCGTGTTCCAATTGAAAAAATCAAATGAATCAACAAAAAGGTTTTATTTAATTAGAGAAGATGTATTACCAGAATCTGTTCAAAAAACAATTAAAGTTAAAGATGCATTATTAAAAGATAGCAATCTTACAATTTATGATGCCGTTAAAACTTTCAATTTATCCAGAAGTGCATTTTACAAATATAAAGATACAATATTTCCAATAGATAGATTAGAAGCAGAAACACGAAATTTAACATTGATTTTATATGTTCATGATGAAGTGGGAATGCTTGCGACAGTATTAAACAAAATCGCTGAGGTAAATGGTTCAGTGTTAACGATACATCAAAGTTTACCAATGAAAGATCGAGCGACAATAACAATTTCGTTAAATGCTGCAAATATTGATCTAACATTAGAAGAATTAATGGATGCTATAAAAGAAAGTCCATTTGTAGACGAAGTTGAAATAATCGGAATGAGTATGTAAAGGAAGTTAACAAAATGTATGCATATATAAAAGGGAAAGTAACACAATTATATCCTTCTCATATCGTTGTTGAAACGAATGGAATAGGTTATGAAATTCAAACACCGAATTCATACCGTTTTCAATCACAATTAGACAAAGAAACACAAGTCTTCACTCAACTTATTGTTAGAGAAGATGCACAATTATTGTTTGGATTTAGTAACTTAGAGGAGAAAGATATGTTCCTCAGCTTAATCAAAGTTACGGGTATTGGTCCTAAGTCTGCGTTAGCAATCTTAGCATCAAGTACGCCAAATGAAGTTGCGATTGCCATTGAGAATGAAAACGAAACATATTTAACTAAGTTTCCAGGTATCGGTAAAAAGACTGCAAGACAAATTATATTAGACTTAAAAGGTAAATTGATTATCACAGAAGAATCAGAATTATTCTTTGAAGATAATGACTCACATCAAGACTTATTAGATGAAGCATTGTTAGCATTAGAAGCATTAGGATATTCTAAACGAGAATTAACTAAAGTGAAGAAACAGTTAGAAAAAGAATCATTTGAAACTGTAGATGCATGTGTTAAACGAGGATTAGCTTTACTTATTCAGTAAATGAGGTGATTTTTTGGATGAGAGATTAGTTGATGAACATGAACACAATGAAGATATTCATAGTGAATTGTCATTAAGACCTGATACATTACAACAATATATTGGACAACATACAATTAAATCAAATTTAGATATTTTTATAAAAGCAGCTAAATTAAGAGAAGAACCTTTAGATCATTGTTTATTATATGGTCCACCTGGATTAGGTAAAACGACTTTAGCGCATATTATATCTAATGAAATGGATGTTAATTTAAGAACAGCAAGTGGTCCTTCCATAGAGCGACCGGGTGATTTAGCGGCGATACTGTCTGCATTACAACCCGGAGACGTTTTGTTCATTGATGAAATTCATAGATTAAGTCGCGTTGTAGAAGAAGTATTATACCCAGCAATGGAAGATTTTTTCTTGGATATTGTTGTTGGTAAAGGTGAAGAAGCGAGAAGTATTCGTATTGATTTACCACCATTTACGCTTGTGGGTGCAACAACTAGAGTCGGAAGTTTATCAGCGCCTTTAAGAGATCGTTTTGGTGTTCATTTAAGATTAGAGTACTATGACGATAAGAGTTTAGAACAAATCATTAAACGTACGGCTGACGTATTTGAAGTCGATATCGATGACCTTAGTACACAAGAGTTATCTAAACGAAGTAGAGGAACGCCTCGTATTGCGAACAGATTATTGCGTAGAGTGCGAGACTTTGCACAAGTAGAAGGCAATGATGATATCACGATGAAAGTCACTGAGCATGCGCTTAACTTATTACAAGTAGATAAAGAAGGCTTAGATCATATTGACTATAAAATTATGCATTGCATATTGAATAATTATAAAGGTGGTCCAGTTGGTTTGGATGCAATTGCTGCGACAATTGGTGAAGAACGCATTACGTTGGAAGATGTATATGAACCTTATTTAATACAAAAAGGGTTTATAGAAAGAACGCCACGTGGACGCCGAGCAACTGCATTGAGTTATGATCACTTCAAATTTAAAACGGATTAGGAAAGAGGACAAGTAAGTGAATATTGAAGAGTTTGATTTTAATTTACCTGAATCTTTAATCGCCCAAACTCCACTGTTAAATCGAGAAAGTAGTCGATTACTTAAGTGTGATAGAAAGACTGGACAACTAGAAGATTTAACATTTAAAGATATAGTCAATCAACTTTCACCAGGTGATTGCTTAGTTTTGAATGATACTAAAGTAATGCCAGCAAGATTATTTGGGTTGAAGGAAGAAACTGGTGCAAAGGTTGAAATGTTGATGCTTACACAACATGAAGAAAATCAATGGGAAGTCCTGATTAAGCCAGCAAAACGTATTAAAAAAGGACAATCTGTTAGCTTTGGTGAAGGTAAAATTATTGCGACTTGTTTGGAAGAGTTAGAACAGGGCGGAAGAATCATGGAACTTTCTTATGAAGGTATATTACAAGAAAGATTAGATGAACTAGGTGAAATGCCTTTACCACCATATATAAAAGAGCGTTTAGATGATCAAGATAGATACCAAACTGTATATGCAAAAGCAGTTGGTTCTGCAGCAGCTCCAACAGCGGGCTTACATTTCACTGAAGCTTTATTAAAAGAAATTAAAGAAAGAGGCATCCATATTGCATTTATTACACTTCATGTCGGTTTAGGTACATTTAGACCAGTGAGTGTAGATAATATCGATGATCATGAGATGCACTCTGAATATTATCAAATGACAGCTGAGACAGCTGATTTACTTAATCGAGTAAAATCACAGGGCAATAAAATTATTTCAGTTGGTACAACTTCTACGAGAACACTTGAAACGATTCGCTCTAAAAATGATCAATTCGTTGAAGCAAGTGGATGGACGGATATATTTATTTATCCTGGTTATGAATTCAAAGCGATTGATGGGCTTATAACAAATTTCCATTTACCAAAATCAACATTGATTATGTTAGTTTCAGCACTGTCGACAAGAGATAATATTCTTAATGCATACAATCATGCTGTAGAAAATAAATATCGTTTCTTCAGTTTTGGAGATGCAATGATAATAATATAGAAAAGGAGTTACACTATGCCTGCAGTAACATATGAACACATTAAAACGTGTAAACAATCTGGTGCAAGATTAGGAATTGTGCATACACCTCATGGGTCATTCGAAACACCTATGTTTATGCCTGTTGGTACTAAAGCAACAGTTAAGACGATGAGTCCTGAAGAACTTAAACAAATGGAAGCGAAAATCATATTGAGTAATACCTATCATTTGTGGTTACAACCTGGAAGTGATATCATTTCTAAAGTGGGTGGATTACATAAGTTTATGAATTGGGATGGACCTATTCTAACTGATTCTGGTGGATTTCAAGTTTTTAGTTTGAGTGATATGAGAAAAATTGAAGAAGAAGGTGTACATTTTAGACACCATTTAAATGGATCTAAATTGTTCTTAAGCCCAGAAAAAGCAATGCACATACAAAATGATCTAGGTTCAGATATCATGATGGCATTTGATGAATGCCCGCCTATGCCTTCTGAATATGATTATGTTAAGAAATCTATCGAGCGAACATCTAGATGGGCAGAGAGATGTCTTGAAGCGCATCGCCGTCCAGAAGATCAAGCCTTATTCGGCATTATCCAAGGTGGAGAATATAATGATCTTAGAGAGCAAAGTGCCAAAGATTTAGTTTCATTAGATTTCCCTGGCTATGC
This sequence comes from Mammaliicoccus sp. Dog046, assembly GCF_034039665.1. Classification (NCBI taxonomy): domain Bacteria; kingdom Bacillati; phylum Bacillota; class Bacilli; order Caryophanales; family Staphylococcaceae; genus Mammaliicoccus; species Mammaliicoccus sp. Dog046. The sequence goes on from NZ_CP120131.1 coordinate 1,136,108, forward strand.
AATTGGTGGTTTGTCTGTAGGGGAACCAAAACCTGTTATGTACAGAATGGTTGAACATACAACACCATTAATGCCATTTAATAAGCCAAGATATTTAATGGGTGTTGGATCGCCTGATGCATTAATCGAATGCTCTATTAGAGGTATCGATATGTTTGATTGTGTATTACCAACACGTATCGCTAGAAATGGAACATGTATGACTTCTCAAGGTAGAGTAGTGATAAAGAATGCGAAGTATCAACAAGATTTATCACCACTTGATCCAGAATGTGATTGTTATACTTGTAAAAACTATACGAAAGCATATTTGCGTCATCTGATTAAAGCAGATGAAACTTTTGGAATTCGTCTTACTACTTATCATAATTTACATTTCTTATTAAAACTGATGGAAAATGTTCGTCAAGCAATAAGAGAAGATCGATTACTAGATTTCAAAGATGAATTTTTTGAGCAGTATGGGCTAAACGTAGAAAACCCAAAAAACTTTTAAAGGAGTATCAATATGGACATGTTAGTACAATTATTACCAATTATTTTAATTTTTGCACTTGTTTGGTTCTTAATGATTAGACCACAACAAAAAAGAGCAAAAGAACATCGCGAATTATTAAATCGTTTAGAAGTAGGTCAAAAAGTAACTTCAATTGGCGGAATCAAAGGTACAGTTAGAGCAGTTGATGAGTCAATCGTTGTTGTATCTGTAAACGATAAAGGTCAAGAAATTACATTTGAAAAACCAGCAATCAAACAAGTAGACCCATCATAAAATAGTTTACTTTTAATTGATTTTGGTATATTATTATTTAACATATTTATTCTTAAAAGACATGGTTATCCATGTCTTTTTTTGATACATGAATGTTATGGCTATTCAATCACTGTAGATGTATGCTATAACATATATAGTGAACTAAAAAATGTAAGAGGTGTTATCGTGAAAAAGCGGAGTAGAATCATAGCCTTTTTACTTCTAGCAGTGTTGATTTTTAGTTTAATAGGATCAACTACAAAAGATATTACGAAGAATGTAAATTTAGGTTTAGACTTACAAGGTGGATTTGAGGTACTTTATCAAGTTAATCCTTTAGATAAAGGAGATAAGATTGATAAGGATGCTGTTAAATCGACTGCAAAGACTTTAGAATCACGTGTAAACGTATTAGGTGTTTCTGAACCGAAGATTCAAGTCGAGGAAGGTAACCGTATTCGTGTTCAATTAGCTGGTATTAAAGACCAAAGTGAAGCACGTAAAGTACTTTCAACACAAGCGAATTTAACAATCAGAGATGCTAAAGACAGAGTGTTATTATCAGGTAAAGACTTAGTTCAAGGTGGAGCGAAACAAGGCTTCAAAGACAATACAAACGAAGTTGCCGTGACGCTTAAACTGAAAGATGCTAAGAAATTTAAAGAAGTAACTGAAAAAGTATCCAAAATGAATCCTAATCTAATGGTAATTTGGATGGATTATCAAAAAGGTGACAGTTACGCGAAAGAAGCGAAAAAAGAACAACAAGGTAAGAAACCGAAATATATTTCAGCTGCAACAGTTAGCCAACCAATCAATTCTGAAAATGTTGAAATTTCAGGTGGATTTAAAGGTGAAGATGGCGTGAAAGATGCCAAACAAATCGCTGACTTATTAAATTCAGGTTCATTACCAGTTAAATTAGATGAAGTTTATTCTACATCTGTAGGTGCACAATTTGGTAAAGATGCATTACATGAAACGATTCTTGCTTCAGCAATTGGTGTAGGAATTATATTCTTGTTTATGCTCATATACTATCGTTTACCAGGTTTAGTAGCAGTAATTACACTAAGTGCATATGTGTATTTAACATTATTAGCGTTTAACTTTATTTCAGGTGTATTAACGTTACCTGGACTTGCGGCACTTGTATTAGGTGTCGGTATGGCAGTTGATGCGAATATTATTATGTACGAACGGATTAAAGATGAACTGCGGATAGGTAGGACATTACAACAAGCATTTAAAAAAGGTTCTGGATCATCATTTATCACTATTCTTGATGCCAATTTAACGACTATTTTAGCTGCTTTAGTACTATTCGTATTTGGTGAAAGTTCCGTTAAAGGTTTCGCCACAATGTTATTATTAGCAATATTAATGAGTTTTGTGACGTCAGTGTTCTTTACTAGAGTACTACTTTCCTTACTTATCAATTCAAACTACTTCAAGAAAAAATATAGTTGGTTTGGTGTCGGTAAAAAAGATAGACATGATATTAGTGAAAGATTAGAAGTTCATGACTTAAGTACGAAGTATGATAAAATTAATTTTGTGAAATTAGCAAAACCACTATTAACATTCAGTATCATAACAATAATAGTAGGGGCAATAATTGTTTCTATATTTAAATTGAACTTAGGAATTGATTTCACAAGTGGTACGCGTGTGGATTTACAGTCCGATCAAGCGATTAAAACTGAACAAGTATCGAAAACAATGAAAGATATGGGCTTAGATCCATCACAAGTAACAACGAGTGGTTCAGGTAATAAGATGGCTACTGTACAATTTAAAGATGCTTTAAATAAATCTGAAATTCAAGATGTAAAATCGACCTTTGATAAAAAATTAGGCCACGATCCAAATGTAAGTACAGTTTCACCAGTAGTTGGTCAAGAACTTGCTATGAATGCTTTAAAAGCAATGTTCTACGCGGCACTCGGTATAGTTATCTATGTTTCCTTCAGATTCGAATGGAGAATGGGTACAACAGCTGTATTAGCTTTATTACATGACGTATTCATGATTGTAGCTGTATTTAGTTTATTCAGGTTAGAAGTGGATATCACATTTATAGCTGCGGTATTAACCATTATCGGTTATTCTATTAATGACACCATTGTTACGTTCGACCGGGTTCGTGAGAATTTACGTAAAGTTAAAGTGATTAAAGATCCAGAAACAATCGACATGATAGTTAATTCATCAATCAGACAAACGATGACGAGATCAATCAATACAGTACTAACCGTCGTTATTGTTGTTGTTGCATTGTTGATACTTGGCTCACCTAGTATCTTTAACTTCTCACTTGCACTATTAATCGGTTTAATATCAGGTGTATTCTCATCAGTCTTCGTTGCTGTACCTTTATGGGGTATGTTGAAGAAGAGACAACTTAAGAAAAGTGAAAATGGTAAATTAGTTGTTTATGAAGAGAAAAAATCAAATGACGAAAAAATACTTGTATAATAGATTGAACTAATCAAATCTAAAATGATAAATTGAATATCAATTAAAAATAAAGTCTGAGACAGAAATAAATGTCTCAGACTTTATTTGTTTTAATTAGTTCAATTGAAAGTGTTTGGTAGAGAAACGATTGATTTTCATGTATAATATTTTGAGTAGAAATGAGGAGATGAGTTATGGCTAAAGCACGTTATCAATGGACAGTTTCTGATAACAAAGAAACCATTGAACAGAAAATCATTAAGAAATTTAATATTTCTCCGCTTTTAGAAAAAACTTTGATTTCTAAAGGATATACATCCGAAGAAGATATCACTTCTATTTTATCTAAATCATCATTATTTCATGACCCGATGCTGTTAAGTGATATGGATAAAGCAGTGACGAGAATCAATAAAGCAATTGAAAATGAAGAAAAGATATTAGTATACGGTGACTATGATGCTGATGGTGTAACATCGACGACTATTTTAGTGAAAACTTTAGAGTCATTAGGTGCTATTGTTGGTTGGTATATACCAAATAGGTTCACAGAAGGATATGGTCCGAGTGAAGCTGCATTTAGAAATGCTTATGATGAAGGTGTCTCATTGATCATAACAGTAGATAATGGTATTCAAGGACATCATGAAATAGATGTTGCTAATGATCTTGGTATTGATGTCATTGTTACAGATCATCATGAATTTGGTAAAACGAAACCTAATGCATTTGCAATTGTACATCCTTTACATCCTGACTTTAACTACCCATTTAAATATTTAGCTGGTGTAGGTGTTGCTTATAAGTTATCTAAAGCATTAAATAATGATATACCTGAGTCTTTTCTCGGTTTAGTAGCAATTGGTACGATTGCTGATTTAGTGAGTTTAACTGATGAGAATCGTTCTATGGTTAAAAAGGGTTTAAGATATTTAAATGAAGAACCATCACCAGGTATAAAGGCATTACTAGATGTTGCAGAATTTACTGATGAAGTAAGTGAACAAACAGTAGGGTTTATTATTGGTCCTAGACTAAATGCAGTCGGTCGATTAGATGATGCTCGACTTGCTGGCGAATTACTTATGAGTGAAGATTTGGATGAAGCTGCCTTCTTAGCTGAAGAGGTGGATCAATTTAATATTGAACGTAAGGCTATCGTAGAAGAGATTACCGAAGAAGCGATTGAACTAGCTGAAGAAGAAGTACAACAAAATGTTCAATTCTTGATATTAGCTAAAGAAAATTGGAACGAAGGTGTGCTTGGTATTGTCGCATCTAGAATTGTAGAGAAATATCATTTACCTACAATTGTTCTAAATGTAGATCTTGAAAAAAATCACGCTAAAGGTTCTGCAAGAAGTATTGAACAAGTATCTATGTTTGAATTTCTTCAAAATCATTCTGAATTGATTCAAAAGTTTGGTGGTCATCATATGGCTGCAGGTATGACTTTAGAAATCGATGCAATAGAATCGTTAAAACAAGCATTAAACAAAGATATGCATGAATTGACTTCAGGTATACCTTTATTACCACAACTTACTGTTGATGCACAAATTGATATTTCTGACGTAACTGTTGATAATATATTTGATTTAGAAAGATTACGACCATTTGGCACAGATTTAACGTCACCACTGTTTTCTATAAACAATGTCCAAGTACAATCTGCAAAGGGCATTGGCCAAGGTGAAAAACATCTTAAATTAGCTTTAACAGATAAAAATATAGCGGCATTACATTGGAATAACGGTCATCTAGTTGCTGATATATCAAATGACATGCAAATTCATGTTGCCGGCAGTTTAAATGTTAATGAGTGGAATGGTCATCAATCACCTCAAATTATCATAAAAGATATTGATTTCAGTAACGAACAGACATTTTTTGATTACAGAAGTAAAAACAAGCATGATTTGCTGAAAATTAATCAAACAAATGCTGTATTTTTCATAAACGAAAATGAGGAAAAACTTAACGACAATTATATTTATTATGGTGAACAATTTGATGGTGACATTGAAACGTGTGTACTGAGAGATTTACCAAAAAACATAGAAGCGTTTAAACAGACATTAAGTCAAATTCAGGCGCAAAAAGTATACTTAGTCTTTAAAGGAAATGCGAGTGCATACTTTGAAGGCATACCGAATGATCAGAAATTCAAAGCGGTATATAAAGCTTTATATAGTAAGCCAGATACAAATATTCAAACTGAAGGTATGCCATTGTGCAATTACTTGAAAATTAAACCTGATGAATTGAAATTTATACTGAATTGCTTTTATGAGTTGAAGTTTATTACAATAAAAGATGGTATAATTAATATAAATAAAGATGCGGAGAAGCATGACATTCATACCGCACCGTTATATAAAGCAAAACAACAACAAATAGAAATAGAGAAGACTTTGTTGTACAATGATAGCCAATCGTTAATTGCGTGGGTTCAATCGTTGATAAGCAACATTGAGGAGGAAGTATAATGGATTTAAAGCAATATGTTTCAGAGGTACAAGATTGGCCGAAAGCTGGCGTTAATTTTAAAGATATTTCAACAATTATGGATAATGGTGATGCATATAAATATGCTACAGATCAAATTGTGAGTTATGCAAAAGACAAACAAGTTGATATCGTAGTAGGTCCTGAAGCGAGAGGATTTATTATTGGTTGTCCAGTATCATATGCAATGGGTATTGGTTTTGCACCTGTTCGTAAAGAAGGTAAATTACCACGTGAAGTCATTCGTTACGAATATGATTTAGAATACGGATCAAATGTACTTACAATGCACAAGGATGCTATTAAACCAGGTCAACGTGTACTTATCACGGATGATTTATTAGCAACTGGTGGTACAATTGAAGCGGCAATTCATTTAGTAGAATCATTAGGTGGTATTGTAGTAGGTATCGCATTCTTGATTGAATTGAAATATTTAAATGGTATTGATAAACTTGAAGGATATGATGTTGTTTCATTAATATCATACGATGAATAGAATATAACAATAAAAACAAGGCTGAGGCATTTATGCTCCAGCCTGTTTAATTATCTTTAAATAACTGTGGCATAATACAGTTATTAATTGGTATAATAGCAATATTAATGAGAATTTATATGATGAGGTGGTGTCCCTATGAATAAAGAATATCCTTATAGTGCTGATGATGTCCTATATAAAGCTAAAAGTTATTTATCTGAAGATGCATATCGACTTGTTGTGAAGAGTTATGATTTAGCTTTTAAAGCGCATCAAGGACAAATTAGGAAGAATAATTTACCCTATATTATGCATCCGATTCAAGTCGCTGGAATTTTGACGGAAATGAAATTGGATGGACCAACAATCGTAGCTGGATTTCTACATGATGTTATTGAGGATACACCTTATACGTATGATGATTTAGTTGAAATGTTTAATGAAGAAGTCGCGATTATCGTTGATGGTGTAACTAAATTAAAAAAAGTTAAATATAAATCTAAAGAAACGCAACAAGCAGAAAATCATCGTAAATTGTTTATTGCAATTGCGAAAGATGTTCGCGTTATTTTAGTTAAATTAGCAGATAGACTACATAATGTGAGAACTTTAAAAGCAATGCCTAAAGAAAAACAAAAAAGGATTGCGAAAGAAACTTTAGAAATCTATGCACCACTTGCGCATAGATTAGGTATCAATACAATTAAGTGGGAATTAGAAGATATTTCTTTACGCTATATTGATAGTGTGCAGTATTTTAGAATTGTAAACTTAATGAAGAAGAAAAGAAGTGACCGTGAGACATATATTTCTAATGCGATTCGGGATATTGAATCAGAAATGGAAGATATGGATATCGCTGGTGAAATAAATGGTAGACCGAAACATATCTACAGCATTTATAGAAAAATGGTTAAACAAAAGAAACAATTTGAGCAAATTTTTGATTTATTAGCCATTAGAGTAATTGTGCCTTCTATTAAGGATTGTTACGCTGTATTAGGCCTTGTACATACTTTATGGAAGCCTATGCCAGGTAGATTTAAAGACTATATTGCGATGCCTAAACAAAATATGTATCAATCATTACATACGACTGTAGTTGGACCTAATGGGGATCCACTTGAAATTCAAATAAGAACGTATGAAATGCACGAGATTGCTGAACACGGTGTGGCAGCACACTGGGCATATAAAGAAGGTAAGAATTTAAGCAATAAATCTGAAGAATATTTACAAAAAATGAGCTGGCTACAAGAAATTGCTGAAACTGATAACACGTCACCTGATGCTGAAGAATTTATGGAATCTTTAAAATATGATTTGCAAAGCGATAAAGTTTACGTATTCACACCAGATAGTGATGTTGTCGAATTACCATACGGTGCAGTTCCGATAGACTTTGCATATGCAGTTCATAGTGAAGTCGGTAATAAAATGATTGGTGCTAAGGTTAATGGTAAAATTGTACCGATTGATTTCCGATTATCGACAGGTGATATTGTAGAAATACGTACGAGTAAGCACTCATATGGACCAAGTAGAGATTGGCTGAAAATTGTCCGATCTTCAAGTGCTAAAAGTAAAATTCGTAGTTTCTTCAAAAAACAAGACCGTTCTGCCAATATAGAAAAAGGTAAATTCATGATTGAATCTGAAATTAAAGAACAAGGATTCAATGTTGATGATGTACTTACTGATGAAAATATAAAAATCGTAAATGATAAATATAATTTTTCAAATGAAGATGATTTATATGCTGCAGTTGGATTCGGGGGTATTACTTCATTACAAGCCGTTAATAGACTTTCTGAGAAGATAAGAATCGAACGTAAGAAACAGTCTTTAAATCAAGTACAAGAAGTAAGTAAATCGATGCCGATTAAAGAGGATATACAAACAGATACGGGAGTATACGTTGAAGGCTTAGATAATATGCTTATTAAGCTATCTAAATGTTGTAATCCAATTCCAGGTGATGAAATTATTGGCTATATTACAAAAGGCCATGGCGTGAAAGTTCACCGTAAAGATTGTCCAAATATTATTAATGAAACAGAAAGATTAATTGATGTTGAATGGGTTAAAAATTCAAATGAACAAAAAAATTATCAAGTTGATTTAGAAATCACTGGATATGACAGAAATGGTTTGCTTAATGAAGTGTTACAAGTTGTGAATGCAATCAAAGTTCAGCTTGTTAAGGTTTCTGGTAAAGCAGATATAGATAAAAACGCAGTGATTAATATTAGTGTCATGGTTAAAAATGTAAATGATGTTTATAGAATCGTTGATAGAATCAAACAATTAGGTGACATTTATACAGTTAGCCGTGTTTGGAATTAAGAGGTGAATGATTTGAAAGTTGTTTTACAAAAAGTAAGCCAAGCTAAGGTTACATCAGGAAATATACAAAATGAAATTAACCAAGGTTACTTGTTATTAGTCGGTATCGGAGAATCATCAACATATTCAGATGCAGAAGTTTTGGCAAAGAAAATTGCAAAAACAAGAATATTTGAAGATGAAAATGGCAAAATGAATTTAGATATTCATCAAGTTAATGGTGAAATATTATCAATATCGCAATTTACAATTTATGCATCTGTTAAAAAAGGGAATAGACCAGGATTCTCAAACGCGAAGCGACCGGAAGAAGCATTAAAAATTTATGAGTATTTTAATGAACAATTAGAATCATATAATATTAATGTTAAGACCGGTGAATTTGGTGCACATATGGATGTTTCATTAACAAATGATGGACCTATTACGATTATTTTTGAAAGTAAGGAAGGTAACATTCAATGAACCAATTGCGCTTATGGTTTAAAAAGAATAAGCTAAAACCTATCCCGGTTATCAGTGCAGCTGCAATCGTGATTATATTGCTAATAGTGCTCATTAATGCACTAACACCTGATGGTAGTGATCCTAAAACACTATCTATGAAAGAAGATGGTGAACTTAGAACTGGACCAGCTGCATATTATCCAATTATCTTTGAAGTGAAAGATGGAGATAAATTTGAAATCACGGACCGTCAAGGTAAGTGGTTTGAAGTGAGTAATAAAGATAACGAAAAAGGCTGGATAGCAGGATGGCATACGAACTTAGATATTAAAGAAGACGTAAATCCAGTAGCTAAGCCACTTAAAGGTAAAGTGATAATATTAGATCCAGGACATGGCGGAAGTGATCAAGGTGCATCTAGTTCTAAACATAAAGATGTTACTGAAAAAGTGATCACTTTAAAAACAGCGAAAGAGCTTAAATCGATGTTAGAAGATGAAGGCGCTAAAGTGAAAATGACACGTTCAAATGATGATTATGTTAAATTGAAAGATCGCCAAGCAGACGGGGATGTGTTTATCAGTATTCACAACGACGCACTTGATTCTTCAAATCCACATGGATTAACAGTTTATTATCATCACGATTCTCAAAAAGATTTCGCTAATACGTTGCACACTTCGATAAATCAAAAATCAATACTTTCAGATAGAGGCGTTAGAAGCGAAAACTTCCAAGTTATTAGACAAACGAAACTACCTGCTGTATTGTTAGAGTTAGGATATATAAGTAATCCAACAGATGAAGATTTAATCGTTGATCGAAAATATCGACATATTGTAGAAACAGGTATTGTTGATGGATTGAAAGTTTACTTTTCAAATTAGTTATTGACTCAGATAATTTATAGGGTTAATATTAGTATAAATTATTAAATAGAATTATACACCGCATATTCTTGAATAGTGTGCAATATAAGTTGAAGACAGAGAGTATAACATTGGCTGAGAGTTATATGTAGACTTCGCATACTTTTGAACACAAGAAGAGGGAACTTTATGAAAGTAAAGTCGGTTAACACCCGTTACAATGTTGTAAAGTGAGTATTCATATATTTTGAATACTAATTAGGGTGGCAACACGGAAATTTCGTCCCTTGTATGCATAGTGCATACAAGGGGCTTTTTTTATTTTAAAGGAGGAAAATTTTATGATAAATATACCACGTGGTACTCAAGATATTTTGACGAAAGATAGTTATAAATGGCAGTACATTGAAAATAAATTACATGAATTAATGAAAATTTATAATTATAAAGAAATTAGAACACCTATTTTTGAAAGTACAGAATTGTTTAGTAGAGGTGTTGGCGATTCAACAGATGTTGTTCAAAAAGAAATGTATACGTTCAAAGATAAAGGTGATAGAAGTATCACATTAAGACCTGAAGGAACAGCGGGTGTTGTAAGAAGTTATATCGAAAACAAAATGCAAGGTGAACCAAACCAACCGCTAAAATTATATTATAACGGTCCGATGTTCAGATACGAAAGAAAGCAAAAAGGTAGATATCGTCAATTCGTTCAATTTGGTGTTGAAGCAATTGGTTCTGAAAACCCAGCAATTGATGTTGAAATCATTTCAATGTTGATGCACATTTATAAATCATTTGGACTTAAAAATTTAAAGCTCGTTATCAATAGTATTGGTGATGCAGAAACGAGAGCGAATTATACTGAAGCTTTGAAAGCACACTTTGAACCAGTCATCGATACATTCTGTAGTGATTGTCAAAGTAGATTGCACACAAACCCAATGCGTATTCTCGACTGTAAAGTTGATAGAGATAAAGAAGCGGTTAAAAATGCACCTAAAATTACCGAATATTTAAATGAATACTCTAAGCAATATTTCGATGATGTTAAGCAATTGCTTGATCAAATCGGCATTGAATATGAAGTGGATACAAACTTAGTACGAGGTCTAGATTATTATACACATACTGCATTTGAAGTTATGAGTAATGCTGAAGGATTTGGTGCGATTACTACTTTATGTGGTGGCGGTAGATATAATGGCTTACTAGAGTTATTAGATGGACCAAAAGAAACAGGTATTGGCTTCGCATTAAGTATTGAACGTTTATTACTTGCTTTAGAAGCAGAAGGAATTGAAATTGAACAAGAAGATTCAATCGAGCTCTTTATTGCGACAATGGGTGAAGAAGCTGATAAATATTCTGTACAATTGATTAATCAATTACGATCAGCTGGAATAAGCAGTGATAAAGATTATTTAGGTAGAAAGTTGAAAGGTCAGATGAAACAAGCTGATAGATTAAATGCAAAACATACAATCGTGTTAGGCGATAATGAATTAGCTAACAAAGAAGTAGAAGTGAAAAACATGGAAACAGGTGAGCAAACACTTGTGGCATTTTCAGAATTAGAGAATTATTTAAAGGTGGAATCATAATGAATAAAAGAACAACATATTGCGGGCAAGTAACAGAATCATTTATCGGAGAAACCGTTACATTAAATGGTTGGGTACAAAAACGTCGTGACTTAGGCGGATTAATATTTATTGATTTACGTGATAGAGAAGGCGTTGTACAAGTTGTATTTAATCCTGATTTTTCAGAAGAAGCATTAAACATTGCTGATAAAGTGAGAACAGAATATGTGATCCAAATTAAAGGTGTAGTTTCGAAAAGAGACGAAAAATCTGTTAATGATAAAATTAAAACAGGTAAAGTAGAAGTACAAGTGTCAGAAATGACGATTTTAAATGAATCAGAGACACCTCCATTTTCAATTACTGATATGAATGATATCGATGAAAATGTTCGCTTAAAATATCGCTATATTGATTTAAGAAGAGAAAGTTTAGCACAAACTTTCAAAATGAGACATCAAATTACACGTTCAGTTAGAAATTACTTGGACGAAGGTGAATTCTATGAAGTAGAAACGCCAGTTTTAACAAAATCAACACCTGAAGGAGCACGTGACTATCTTGTACCTTCTCGTGTGCATGATGGAGAATTTTACGCGTTACCACAATCACCTCAAATATTTAAACAATTACTTATGATTGGTGGATTTGATAAGTACTATCAAATTGTTAAATGTTTTAGAGATGAAGATTTAAGAGCGGATAGACAACCTGAATTTACACAAATAGATATCGAAATGAGTTTCGTTGATCAAGAAGATGTTATGAAGATGAATGAAGGATTAATGAAACGTATTATGAAAGATGTTAAAGGTATCGATATTACTACGCCATTCCCAAGAATGACTTACGCGGAAGCAATGGACCGTTACGGTATTGATAAGCCTGATACACGTTTTGATATGGAATTGATCAATTTATCAGGATTAGCTTCAAATATGGACTTTAAAGTGTTTAAATCAGCCGTTGAAAATGGTGGAGAAGTTAAAGCAATCGTTGTTGAAGGCGCTGCTAACGACTACTCAAGAAAAGATATTGACCAATTACAATCATTTGTAAGTATTTATGGTGCTAAAGGATTAGCTTGGGTAAAAGTGACTGAAGAAGGATTAAATGGTCCAATAAGCAAATTCTTCACAGAAGAAAATGTATCTGAATTATTAAGTACTACAAAAGCTACTGCTGGAGATCTTGTGTTATTCGTAGCAGATAAGAAAGACGTTGTGGCAGCAAGTTTAGCTCAATTAAGAAATAAATTAGGTAAAGAACGTGGATTAATTGATCCTAATAAATATAATTTCTTATGGGTAACAGATTGGCCGTTGTTTGAATATGATGAAGATGCAGACCGTTATGTTGCAGCACATCATCCATTCACAGCACCTAAAAAAGACCATGAAAGCATGTTAGAAACAGATCCAACAAATGTAGAAGCTAATGCATATGATATCGTATTAAATGGTTTCGAATTAGGTGGAGGATCAATAAGAATTCATAAAGCAGAACTTCAAGAAAAAATGTTTAAAGCACTTGGTTTCTCTGAAGAACAAGCTCAAGAGCAATTTGGATTCTTAATTGAAGCATTTAAATATGGTGCACCACCACATGGCGGAATTGCATTAGGATTGGATAGACTTGTTATGTTGCTTTCAGGCAGAACAAATTTAAGAGATGTTATTGCGTTTCCTAAGACTGCAAGTGCTTCTTGTTTATTAACAGATGCACCTAGTGAAGTGTCAAATAGTCAGCTACATGAATTACATTTGCAACTTGATTTAGATGAAAAATAATTAAAAGTTTAAATACTTGTTATTTAAAATAATTATGATAAAATGTGTTTATAAGGTAGTCATCTGAAGTGTTCGTAATACGCTTTTTATATTTTGACCTAACACTTTTTGATCAGGGAGCTTAATAGGTTTTCTTAATAGCGCATACGCCTCATTGGAGGACATGCAAAATAAGAAACAGGGCACCCACCTGTATTTAGCAGGCCAAAATGATCTAGCACTATATATTACGGCACAGTTGGATTCTATCGGTACGCAAGACTTTATGTCTTGCGTATTTTTGTGTAAAGGAGTAAATAATATGAAACATCAATTCTCAAGAAATGAATTAGCAGTTGGTAAAGAAGGATTAGATTTATTGAAAAGTAAAACAGTAGTCGTTTTAGGCGTCGGTGGCGTAGGTTCTTTTGCAGCTGAAGCACTTGCAAGAACGAATATTGGTCACATCATTTTGATTGATAAAGATGATGTAGATATTACAAATGTAAATAGACAATTACATGCTTTAACAACAACAATTGGTCAATCAAAAGTAGATTTAATGGAAGAACGAATCAAATTGATTAATCCAGATTGTAAAGTGACATCATTGCATATGTTCTATACTGAAGAAACTTATGAAGCATTGTTTAACGAATATGACATCGATTATTTTGTTGATGCGAGTGATACAATCATGTATAAAGTACATTTAATGAAAGAGTGTTTGGAAAGAGGCATTGACGTGATTTCAAGTATGGGCGCTGCAAATAAGACAGACCCAACTAAATTTGAAATTGCAGATATTTCAAAGACACACACTGATCCAATGGCTAAAATTATCCGACTTAAATTAAGAAAAATGGGTATTCATAAAGGCATCAATGTTGTGTTCAGTGATGAAAGTCCAATCATGATACGTGAAGATGTTAAAGAAGTAGTTGGCGATAAAAATGCGAAAGTTAGAAAAGCACAAATGCCACCATCATCGAATGCATTCGTTCCAAGTGTCGTTGGTTTAATCTGTGCAAGTTATGTTATAAATGACATTTTAAAAGATATTCCAGTTAAACGAGTAAAAGATAAATAAAATAAACGATATGAAAAAGTCTAAGATACAAATTGTGTCGTGGACTTTTTTATTTTGGAGAAATTCGTAGATTAACTCTTGAATTAAGCGACGAGTTGGGTGAAGTCGTAGATTAACTTTTGAATTAAGCGACGAGATGGTTAAAGTCGTAGATTAACTTTGTAGTTAAGCGACGAGATGGCCAAAGTCGTAGATTAACTCTTGAATTAAGCGACAAGATGGGTAAAGTCGTAGATTAACTTTGTAGTTAAGCGACGAGATGGTCAAAGTCGTAGATTAACTTTTGAATTAAGCGACGAGATGGTCAAAGTCGTAGATTAACTCTGTAGTTAAGCGACAAGATTGGGTAAGTCGTAGATTAACTGATGAATTAAGCGACGAGATGGTTGAAATCGTAGATTAACTTTTGAATTAAGCGACGAGATGGTTGAAGTCGTAGATTAACTGATGAATTAAGCGACAAGATGGTCAAAGTCGTAGATTAACTCCGAAGTTAATCCAAGAGAAGAGGCAAGTCGTGAGTTAATTCGGAAGTTAATCCAAGAGAAAGCCGAAGTCGTGAGTTAACTCCGAAGTTAATCCAAGAGAAAGCCGAAGTCGTGAGTTAATTCGGAAGTTAATCCAAGAGAAGAGGCAAGTCGTGAGTTAATTCGGAAGTTAATCCAAGAGAAAGCCGAAGTCGTGAGTTAACTCCGAAGTTAATCCAAGAGAAAGCCGAAGTCGTGAGTTAACTCCGAAGTTAATCCAAGAGAAGAGGCAAGTCGTGAGTTAATTCGGAAGTTAATCCAAGAAAAGAGCCAAGTCGTGAGTTAACTCCGAAGTTAATCCAAGAGAAAGCCAAAGTCGTGAGTTAACTCCGAAGTTAATCCAAGAGAAGAGGCAAGTCGTGAGTTAATTCGGAAGTTAATCCAAGAAAAGAGCCAAGTCGTGAGTTAACTCCGAAGTTAATCCAAGAACGCCCCAAATAGATAAAAAAATAAGACTTTCGATAAGCCTTATTTTTTATTACTTTTTAAATTATTGTATATTTCAGCGAATTTTTGTTCGGATTTAGATGTTAATTTTGGTTCATAGTATTGTTTGTTTTTTAATGTGTCTGGTAAATATTGTTGTTCAACATAGCTATTTTCATAGTTATGTGGATATTTATAACCGATTGCATTTCCTAATTCTTTCGCGCCTTGATAGTGTCCATCTTTTAAGTGTTTGGGTACTAATCCGGCTTTACCGTTTCGAATATCAGATAATGCTTGATCAATTGCCGTAATGGCTGAGTTTGATTTTGGTGATAAACATAGTTCTATCACTGCTTGGCTAAGTGGAATACGTGCTTCAGGAAATCCTAAACGTTCACTGGCTTCTATCGCTGAAAGTGTTCTTGCAGCGGCACCTGGTGATGCTAAACCGATATCTTCATAACTGATGACTAGCAATCTTCGTGCTATCGTTGGTAAATCACCAGCTTCTATCAATCTTGCTAAGTAATGTAATGCTGCATCTACATCGCTGCCTCGTATAGATTTTTGAAATGCACTCATAACGTCATAATGTTGATCGCCGTCTTTATCGTGTTGGAATGTATTTTTTTGTATACATACTTTAGCATCTTCGAGTGTTACTTGTCGTTTATCATCATTTTGTTCAGCGCTTAATACTGCAAGTTCTAGTGCGTTTAATGCGCTACGAACATCTCCATAACTGGCCATTGCAAAGTGGTGAATGGCTTCGTCAGAAACTTCAGGATTATATTCTGCCAATCCATTTTCGGAATCTGCTAAAGCGCGCTTTAATGCTGTAATGATATCATCTTCTTCTAAAGGATATAGTTCAAATATTTGTGTTCTACTTCGAATGGCTGGATTAATTGCATGATAAGGGTTTGATGTTGTCGCACCTATGAGTACAATTTTTCCGGATTCTAAATGTGGAAGTAAAAAGTCTTGCTTCGCTTTATCTAATCTATGAATTTCATCGAGAAGAAGGATAACTTGTCCTGACATTTTTGCTTCTTCAACGACTAATTGCATATCTTTCTTTGTATTTGTAACAGCATTAAGCTGTCTAAATTTATATTGTGTGCTTCCTGCGATAGCTTGTGCTATACTAGTTTTTCCAATTCCTGGAGGTCCATAAAAAATCATAGACGATAATCTTTTTGTATCAACCATTCTTCTAATAATGGCTTTCGGACCAACTAAATGGGCCTGACTAATTACTTCATCTATTGTTTTAGGTCTCATTCTATATGCTAATGGTTCGTTTTTCATTTGTATTCAACCTTTCTAATTACTCAAATTGTACAAAAAATGATAAAATAAGGTAACAATATTTTTTATAGGAAATAAGAGGTGTAGGATATGAAAATTTCTACTAAGGGACGATACGGCTTAACTCTTATGATATCCTTGACGAAGCGTTACGGTCAAGGATGTACATCGTTAAAGTCTATCGCTGAGGAAAATAATTTAAGTGATTTATATTTAGAACAATTAGTTGGGCCATTGCGTAATGCTGACTTAATTAAAAGCGTAAGAGGTGCAAAGGGTGGATACCAATTACAGAAAGCACCTTCTGAAATTACTGCAGGCGATGTTATTAGATTACTAGAAGGTCCAATAACACCTGTTGAAGGAATTGAAGATGAACCACCAGCACAGCAACAATTATGGATAAGAATTCGTGATGCTGTTAAAGAAGTGTTAGATAACACTACTTTAGAATATTTAGCGAATTATACGAGCCAGGAAGAATTAGAAGGTTACATGTTCTACATTTAAATCATTATGCTCAAGTGTTATAAATGAATGCCTAACTGTTTACAAATTGAATTGTAAATACAGTTAGGCATTTATTTTGTTATTGTAGAGTGATCTGTTCTTTTACATTAGTATTCATATTATGATGAGTATACATTTGAAAGGGGAGATTATATGAAACAATTCAAAATGCACATTTTTACATTAGTCGCAATTGTACTATTAAGCGTTGTCGCATTACCTCACCAAGCGGAAGCTAAAACAGATGTACCTTCATCAAAGGTAATACTGCCAAATAATGATAGAACACAAATTACAAACACTACATCTGGTCATTATCAGTCGATTGCGTTCGCTGATGTTGGTGGAACGTCAATAGCATCAGGCGTTGTAATCGGTAAAAATACAGTCCTTACTAACAAACATGTTGTTAATGCTACAAACGGAGATGCATCAGTACTCAAATTCTCACCAGGTGCAAATGGATATGGCAATTATCCTGCTGGAACATTTACAGCAACTGATTTTACTACTGCACCAGGTGGTGAAGACTTAGCAGTCGTACATGTAGGTAAAAACAGTGACGGTCAATCTATTGGTGATGCTGTACAACCTTCTGTTATTGGTGATACTTCATCAGTTCAAAAAGGAGATGCAATTACGGTTACTGGTTATCCTGGAGATAAACCACTTGCTACTTTATGGGAAAGTAAAGGTAAAATCTTATCTGCTTCCGGTAGTAGCGTAACTTACGATTTAAGTACATACGGCGGTAATTCAGGTTCACCAATTTTTAATGCAAATAATGAAGTGATTGGGTTACACTATGGTGGCGTTCCAGACAGTCACAATAGTGGTGTACTGTTCAATGCAAGTGTTCAAGATTATATAAACAGCCAATTAAAATAAAATTATTTCTAATTAAACAAAAAAGCATGACACATTACTTATTGAGTAGGGTGTCATGCTTTTTTGTTTAGAAAGTTATATACATCGTCAGCAATTTTTGCGCATGCTTTCCGCGGGCATGTTATCAGCCTGTAGTCTTCGAATCATGCCGTTCTCGCAGGAGTCAGCGCAAAAAATTGCTTGGGATTTGTGGCTAACGAGATAGTTCTTGGAAACAATTCCGTAAGATTGGGCATTTGTTTTAATATTTATTCACCGTAGACGTCATCAACAATTTGTTTGAAAGATTCGAATGACTTATATTGTTTGTCTAAATCATAGATATAACTTACAGACATAATTTCATCTACATTATATTTATCTTGGAATGCTAATAATTGTTGTTTAACTGTATCTTTACTTCCTATAAATGACGTATTTGTTTTAGATTGTGCCATGTATTTCTCTTGTTCAGACCAAATATTTTCTAATTGATCAGTAGGTGGTTGTAAAGGCATACGTGAGTTTCTAATAATGCCTAAGAACATTAAATGCATTGTTGAAGATAAATAAGTTGCTTCTTCATCTGTATCACCAACGATGACATTCAAGCAAACAGTCACATATGGTTTATCAAGATATTCTGATGGTTCAAATAAATCTCTGTAAATTTCAATGGCTTGAGACATTTGCTCTGGTGCGAAATGTGCAGCAAATACATAAGGTAATCCTAATCGTGCTGCTAAATGAGCAGAGTCTGTAGATGATCCTAAAACATATAATGGAATGTTTGTGTTAACGCCAGGATAAGCTCTAACGTATGATTGTTTTTCTTCAGGTCCGAAATATTGCAATAATTGCTTAATATCATCACCAAAAGTATAGACACCTTTGTGAGAATCACGTCTTAATGCTGAAGCGGTCATCATATCTGTCCCTGGTGCTCTACCTAAACCTAAATTCAATCTATTTGGAAACATTGTAGCCATAGTACCAAATTGTTCAGCAACAATCAGTGGCGCGTGGTTTGGAAGCATAATTCCACCTGAACCTACTTGAATAGATTCAGTATGTTCTAATGTATGTTGAATAAGTAATGCAGTTGCTGAGCTTACGAGATTCGGTGCATTATGATGCTCTGCGATCCAATATCTTTCATAGCCAAGTTTCTCTACATTTTGTGCAAGTGACACCATATTTTTAATAGCATCTTGTTCTGTTTCTCCTTTGCGTAATGGTACGAGATTTAACGCAGAGACTGGAAATTTAGATTTCATTTATGACTCTCCTTACTAATTTATATAATGGAAGTATATCAATCGTTATCTCAATGCACTATTTTATTGCTCAACAAAATTTGACTCCTCAGTGTATTAAAGATATAATGAATCCAAATTTAGAGAGAGGTGGCATCAATAATAGGCATGGATATCCAATAATTTTTACGAGTTAAAGAAATAACGTAAAAATACCATTGTGTTACACAATGAGAATTGGATGAGTCTGTCTATAATATGATGTTACCGTTGCATTTTTTAAATAGTGTAATGGTGCGTCTTCCTGTGTAATGCATGGAAAGAGGAGGCAACATTATGCTATTTTTATTTAAAGAAAAATCACTAGAAGTAGAAGGTAAAGTACTTATTCCTTCGTTAACTTTTACTATTGAAGATTTCGAACATTTGGCAATTACAGGTGTAAACGGTGTTGGAAAGTCTACATTATTAAAAGAAATTCATTTGAATACGTCCATTGAAACCGCAATGATGGAACAGGACTTAACAAAATATAATTCATTAAATGTTATGGATTATGTCATGTTGAGTTATCCTGAACTAGCAAAATTAAAATCTAACTTAGATGATATGGACAACCTCAGTCGATACATTGAATTAGATGGTTATGGTATAGAACAAGAAATGGTCACTGAGGGAAAGAAATTAGGTTTAAATGAAAGTCATTTTGAACAACGTATCTCGACACTAAGTGGCGGAGAACAAACGAAAGTTTCATTTTTAAAAGTTAGATTGGAGCAAGCACCGCTATTGTTAATTGATGAACCGACGAATCATATGGATCAAGAAATGAAAGTCTGGCTCACAAAAGCATTTAAACAAGAGCGGCGTGCAATCTTATTCGTATCGCATGATAAACAATTTTTAAATGAAACACCTGATGCAATTTTAGAACTTAGTTCAACAGGAGCTAAAAAATATTCAGGTGTTTATGATCAATATAAAGAACAAAAAGATATCGAAAAAGAAACGCTTATACATCAGTATGAAAAACAAAAGAAAGAACAGCAAGCAATTGAAAATACAATAAAAAAATATAAAGAATGGTATCAACAATCAGCTCAAAAAGCATCAGTAAGAAATCCATATCAGCAAAAGCAGCTCAGTAAACTTGCTAAAAAATTCAAATCGAAAGAAAAGCAACTTGAGAACAAACTTGAAGGGAATCAACTGAAACAACCAGTTGAACAAACACAATCTTATTCAATGGAACATCATGATTTTAAATCTCGTTTTTTAATGAAGTTTGAAGATGTTTCATTCTCTTATGAACAAACGTCCATATTTGAGCATATGTATTTTCATATAGAAAGAAATCAAAATGTAATTATTGACGGACATAACGGTTCGGGGAAATCAACTTTAATTAAATTGATAATAGGTCAACTGAAACCAAGTGACGGAGAAATAACTGTTCATCCTGAATTAGAGATTGGATATTTTTCTCAAGATTTTAGTAATATCAACATGACGCATACTGTATTAGAAGAAATATTAACGATTGATGGATTAAAAGAGGCAGATGCGAGAACAATTTTAGCCAGCTTTCATTTTGACAAAACGCGAATCAATGATTTAGTAGGTCATTTGTCTATGGGAGAAAAATGCAGATTACAATTTGTGAAATTATATTTTTCAAATCCTCATATACTCATACTTGATGAACCTACCAATTATTTTGATATTGAAATGCAAGAAAAAATCATTCAACTTATTCAATCATTCCAGGGATCAACATTAATTATTTCACATGATCAATATTTTAAAGAACAAGTTAAAGACCAAGTTTGGACGATAAAAGACAAAACGCTTATACACGAAAATCTTCAAGTCAATATACCTTTAAATGCTGAAAATATGAAAAATCAATTAAATGAATTAGAACAATATACAGATGAAAGAAACAAAGAAACAGAGTTCTAGTCATTTTACAAAAATGGTGCTAGAATAGGTACATTGAAAACTAAGAAAGGACGTTCAACATGAAAGTATATGCAGACTATGCAGCAACTACTCCAGTAAAACCTATTGTGACAGAGAAGATTACAGAAATATTATCTGAACACTATGGTAATCCATCATCTATCCATACTATTGGAAGAGATGGTAGAAAGTATTTAGATCAATCAAGAAGAGAGGTTGCTTCAATATTAGGTGCAAACCCAAATGAAGTTATTTTCACGAGTGGAGCAACAGAATCTAATAATACAGCAATTAAAGGAATAGCAAGAAAGAGAAAACATCAAGGTAACCATATTATAACGAGTAGAATTGAGCATCATTCTGTATTACATGTGTTTGAAGAACTTGAACGTGAAGGTTTTGATGTATCGTATATTAATGTCGATGAAGATGGCCGTGTTGATTTAACTGAATTACAACAAGCTATTACGCCAGAAACGACATTAGTATCAATAATGTTAGTTAATAATGAAGTAGGAACAGTCCAACCATTGTATGAAATCGCTGAAATCATTGAAGATAAAGAAATTGCATTTCATGTTGATGCTGTGCAAGCGATAGGACATATGCCAATTGATTTTAATGATATGCCAGTTGATTTATTAAGCATTACAGCACATAAATTTGGCGGTCCAAAAGGCATTGGTGCATTGCTTATGAAAAAAGGCATTCAATTGGACACGTTTGTGCATGGTGGAGAGCAAGAGTTAAAGAGAAGAGCGGGAACTGAGAACGTCCCTTATATATGTGGAATGGCAACTGCTTTAACAGATGCATATGAACATATGGACGAAAACAATATCCATTTAATGAATTTGAAAGAAAAACTCATTGTCGGCTTACAACAACGTGCAATTCCATTTGAGTTAAACGGAAGCATGATTGATACAACTGGACATATTACAAATTTATACTTCCCGTTTATTGAAGTAGAGACGATGTTAACATTATTAGACATGGCCAATATATATGTATCTAGTGGATCGGCTTGTACAGCAGGTTCGACGTTACCTTCGCATGTGCTTGAAGCAATGTACGGCGAGGATGAACGTGTTAAACAATCAGTGAGATTTAGTTTTAGTGCTTTAACAACCGAAGCAGAAATCAATTATATCGTAAGTGAAATTATGAAAATATATAATCAATTTAAGGAGGAAGAAAATGAATAATCAATCTACACGTGTCGTTGTCGGAATGAGCGGAGGCGTAGATAGTTCTGTTACAGCTCATATATTGAAAGAACAAGGATATGATGTAGTAGGCATATTTATGAAAAACTGGGACGATACTGACGAAAACGGGGTTTGTACAGCGACAGAAGATTACAATGATGTAATTGCTGTATGTAACCAACTCGACATCCCGTACTATGCGGTGAATTTCGAACAAGAATATTGGGATAAAGTATTTACTTATTTCTTAGACGAATATAAAAAAGGTAGAACACCAAATCCAGATGTAATGTGTAATAAAGAAATTAAATTCAAAGCATTTTTAAACCATGCTTTAAAATTAGGTGCAGATTATGTGGCTACGGGTCATTATGCACGTGTAAATCGTGATGGTGATAAAGTAGAAATGTTACGTGGTGTTGATAATAATAAAGATCAAACGTATTTCTTAAACCAATTAACACAAGAACAATTATCTAAAGTAATGTTCCCAATCGGTGAATTAGAAAAAAGTGAAGTAAGAAGAATTGCAGAAGAACAAGATTTAGCAACAGCTAAGAAAAAAGATTCAACGGGTATATGTTTTATCGGAGAAAAGAACTTTAAAACTTTCTTATCACAATATTTACCTGCGCAAAATGGTAAAATGCAAACACTTGATGGTCTAGATATGGGTGAACATTCAGGTTTAATGTATTATACGATTGGACAAAGACATGGTTTAGGTATCGGCGGAGACGGAGATCCTTGGTTTGTAGTAGGGAAAAATTTAAAAGAAAATATTTTATATGTAGAACAAGGTTTCCATCATGATGCTTTATACAGTGATTATTTAATCGCGTCAGATATTTCTTTTGTAAACGATATTGATTTTAGTCAGCCAGTAAAATGTTCTGCTAAATTTAGATATAGACAAAAAGATACAAACGTGACCGTTGAAAAACTTTCAGACAATCAAATTAAAGTGACTTTTGATCAACCAGTTCGCGCAATTACACCAGGACAAGCAGTAGTGTTATACGATGGCGAAGTATGTCTAGGCGGCGCAACAATTGATGAAGTTTATAAAACAGAAAAACAATTAGATTATATGGTTTAAATTTCATAGAGTCTGCGACATCTATTTGTGTCCCAGACTCTATTTATTTTTGTTATAATTACATTTAATGATATTTAAAGGAGTTACAACATGCATAACGAAAAAGAAATAGTAACACTTATACAAAACAAAAAATTCGACCAAGCACTTACATATTTGTTTGAAAATATAGAAGAAGATCCAAACGAAGTGACGAATTATATTAATGCTGGTACGATTTTATCTGAAGCAAATGACCTTGAAAGAGCAGAGAAATTCTTCCAAAAAGCAATTACTGTAAATGAAAATCATGGTGGGGCATATTATAGTTTGGCAAATTTATATTACAACCAACAACGATTTGAAGAAGCAATTAAATTGTATCAACATGCATTGAAAAGAGGCTTGAATGATGCGGATACAAACTTTATGCTAGGCATGAGTTTTAATGAATTAGGTGCACATACAGAAGCTTTACCTTATGTAATGCGTGCACACGAACTTAATGAAAAGGACATAGAAATTGGTTTCCAATATGGATTAACTTTATGCCAACTTGAAATGTTCGATGAAGCCATTCAACAATTAGAGCTCGTATTAAGTAACGATGATAAACATGTAGATGCATTGTATAATTTAGGATTAGCAAAATATATGAAAAATGAAAATCCACATGAAGCATTAACATATTTTAGAAAAGCAGTAGAAATACAACCAGACCATTTATTGAGCGGTCATGCGATAAAAATGTTTGAACAATTAGCAGAAGAGGAGGACTAACAATGGAAAATTTATCTTTATTTGATCTTTCACATGTTAAAGGTGAAGTGATTAGAATCTTATTCCAAAATAGTGATAACTATTATACTGTGATTAAAGTTGATGTGATGGAATCAAATGAAGATTTTGACCAAGAGGTTACCATTGTTGGTTATCTGCCGCAAATTGTTGAAGGTGAAACGTATTTGTTTAAAGGTAAAGTCATTAATCATCCGAAATACGGAAAACAACTGCAAGCAGAAACGTTTGAGAAAGAATTACCACAAACAAAGCAAGGCGTTATCCATTACTTATCAAGTGATTTATTTAAGGGAATTGGTAAGAAAACGGCAGAATCGATCGTTGAAATTTTAGGAGAAAATGCACTTAAGAAGATTATAGAAGATCCAGATGTACTTAAACAAATTCCTAAACTCAATCAACAAAAGAGAGAAACAATCGCTGAATCAATCCGTGAGAATCAAGTGATTGAACAAATAATGATTAAATTGAATGAACTTGGTTTTGGTCCAAAACTTGCGATGTCAATTTACCAAGTATATAAAGAAGAAACTCTAAATGTACTGAAACAAACACCATATCGATTAGTAATGGATGTTAATGGCATAGGATTTCAAAGAGCAGACCAAATTGCTGAACAAGTAGGGATTTCGAAAGATCATCATGATCGTTTTGTCGCAGGAATTAGTTATTATTTAAATCAACAATCATTACAGAACGGACATACATATTTGCCAGTAGATATTTTAGTGAATGGCGTATATGAACTGTTGAATCATCAACAGCCAAATGTGGTGAATAAAGATCAAATTAACGATGTAATCATTGAGATGAGTGAGGAACAAGCAATTATTATTGAAGATCAACATTGCTTCTTACCTTCTTTATATTACTCAGAAGCAAAAAGTGTTCAAATTATCCATCGATTATATCAACATCAAGATGAATTAAAAGATATAGAAACAAGCGATTTACAACTTCATATTGGACAAATTGAAGATATGAATGATGTTTCGTATGCTGATGGACAAAAACATGCTTTGGAAACAGCCATTAACAATAAAATGATGTTGTTAACGGGTGGACCTGGTACAGGTAAAACAACAGTAATAAGAGGGATATGTGAATTATATTCTGAAATCCATGGTGTGAGCTTAAATTATGATGATTATGACGAGAATTCAGATTTTCCAATCGTTTTAGCAGCACCTACAGGAAGAGCAGCGAAAAGGTTGAGCGAATCTACTGGTTTGGAAGCAATGACCATTCATAGATTAATCGGATGGAGTAAAGATACTCAGCCTGATGATGTATTAGATAATGAAATTAATGCACATTTAATAATCTTGGATGAAATGTCCATGGTAGATACTTGGTTGATGTATCAATTTTTAAGAGCAGTGCCTGATTATGCACAAATTATCTTTGTTGGTGATGAAGACCAATTGCCTTCAGTTGGACCAGGACAAATTTTTAAAGATTTGATCGATTCAAAAGTTATTCCAAGAGTCAATTTAACTGAAGTATATAGACAACAAGAAGGCTCATCTATTATTGATTTAGCCCATAAAATAAAAAATGGATTACCTGTGTCAATTAGTGAAAAACATCATGATCGATCCTTTATAAGCTGTACGAGTCATCAAATTGCATCTGTAGTAGAAAGAGTCGTTCAAGGTGCTGTAAGTAAGGGATACAATATGCAAGATATTCAAGTATTAGCACCTATTTATCGAGGACCAGCGGGTATAAATAAACTCAACCAGCTACTGCAAGATATTCTCAATCCTAAAGATGAAGATATGCGTTACTTAGAATACGGCGATATTGAATACCGAGAAAATGACAAAGTACTACAGCTGGTTAATCGACCAGATGATAATGTTTTTAATGGTGATATAGGTGTCGTTACAGGTGTGTATAAAGCAGAAGAGAACGCATTAGGTAAAGATGTCGTCATCGTTGATTATGAGGGCAATGATATTACGTATACAAAACAAGATTTATCAGAAATTACACACGCGTATTGTTGTTCGATTCATAAATCACAAGGTTCTGAATTTCCAATTGTCATTATGCCGATAGTTAAGCAATATTTTAGAATGTTGCAGAAAAACATATTATATACTGGATTAACACGAGCGAAACAATCATTAGTCGTGTGTGGTGAAGAACAGGCATTTAATCAAGGAATACAAACACTTGGACATGGTCGTATGACTTCTTTTGATACAAAATTGAAAATGTACTTTCAAACGGACGATCAAGTTGAGCCTGAAAAGGAACGTCATCTCATCCTTACAGAAGAAAATATGTATGAGATTGATCCTATGATCAATATGCAAGATAAAACACCGTATGATTTTATGAAATAATTGACATCTAAAATAGCAGTGCTTATAATCTAGTAGAATACAAAAAGAGAAGACGAGTAAATATAGATTTGTTATAGAGACATGCTGGTTGGTGAAAAGCATGACAATATATATTGAACGCTACTTCTTTTTATGAATTAAATAAACTTAAAGTGATGACATAATGTCATAACTAGGGTGGTACCGCGATACGTTCGTCCCTTTTTCTAGGGATGGGCGTTTTTTATTTTATTTGAGGAGTGAATGGAATGAAGAATTTAAAAGCAAGTGAAATTAGACAAATGTATATTGACTTTTTTGTTGAAAAAGGACATATGGTAGAACCTTCAGCACCTTTAGTACCAATTGATGACGATACGTTATTATGGATTAATTCAGGTGTAGCAACATTGAAAAAATATTTTGACGGAAGAGAAATTCCTAAAAATCCAAAAATCGTTAATGCTCAAAAAGCAATCAGAACAAATGATATTGAGAATGTAGGATTTACAGCGAGACACCATACTTTCTTCGAGATGTTAGGAAACTTCTCAATTGGTGATTACTTCAAGAAAGAAGCGATCGCTTTTGCATGGGAATTCTTAACAAGTGAAAAATGGATGGCAATGGATCCTGAAAAATTATACGTAACAATTCACCCTGAAGATACTGAAGCGTATGACTTATGGCATGATGGTATTGGTTTAGAAGAATCTCGTATTATTAGGATAGAAGGTAACTTCTGGGATATTGGTGAAGGACCATCAGGACCAAATACAGAGATATTCTATGATAGAGGCGAAACGTACGGTAAAGAAGATCCTGCTGAAGAAATGTATCCAGGTGGAGAAAATGAACGTTACCTTGAAGTGTGGAACCTTGTATTTAGTGAATTTAATCATAATGCGGATCATACGTATACACCACTTCCAAATCAAAACATAGATACTGGAATGGGACTTGAACGTATGGCTTCCATTGCTCAAGATGTTCCAACCAATTATGATACTGATTTATTTATCCCGATCATTCAAGAAGTTGAAGCGGTTAGTGGACAAAAATATTTATCTTCTAAAGAGCAAGATATTGCATTTAAAGTAATTGCTGACCACATTAGAACGATTAGTTTTGCTATTGGTGACGGAGCTTTACCTGCAAATGAAGGTAGAGGTTATGTTTTAAGAAGATTATTACGTAGAGCAGTACGTTTCAGTCAATCATTAAATATTAATGAACCATTCTTATACAAATTAGTTGATATCGTGGCTGACATTATGGAACCTTATTATCCAAATGTTAAAGCACAAAGTGATTTTATTAAAAAAGTAATTAAATCTGAAGAAGAGCGTTTCCATGAAACACTTGAAGAAGGTTTAGCTATTCTTAATACAATGATGGCTTCTGCGAAATCAAAAGGAAATATTTTATCAGGTTCTGATGCTTTCAAATTATACGATACGTATGGTTTCCCAATTGAGTTAACAGAAGAAATTACAGCTCAAGAAGGTATAGAAATAGATAATGAAGGCTTCGAAAATGAAATGCAACAACAAAGAGATAGAGCAAGAGCAGCACGTCAACAAACACAGTCTATGCAAGTTCAAAATGAAGTGTTAGGTAAGATTACATCTCCAAGTACATTCGTTGGTTATGAACAAACTGAAATTCAAACTGAGATCACTGATATTATTGTTAACGGTCAATTAGTTGAAGAAGCTGAAAGTGGCGAACAAATTCAATTTATTTTACGTGAGACTCCATTCTACGCTGTATCTGGTGGACAAGTTGCAGATACAGGAATTATCAGACATGATCAATTCGAAATTGAAGTAACAGAAGTCATTAAAGCGCCAAATGGTCAAAATTTACATGCTGGGCAAATCAAATTTGGACAAGTGCATATCGGCGAGACAGTTGAGGCAATTGTGAACCAAGATGATAGAAAAGATATTATCAAAAATCACTCTGCGACACATTTATTACATGCAGCATTAAAAGAAGTGCTAGGCACACATGTAAATCAAGCTGGTTCACTAGTTGAAAGTGAAAGACTTAGATTCGATTTCTCTCATTTCGGACAAGTAACAGCTGAAGAATTAAAAACAATTGAAAGAATTGTAAATGAAAAAATATGGGTAAATATTCCTGTAGAAATTCAAGAAATGGCTATTGAACAAGCGAAAGAAAAAGGTGCAATGGCATTATTCGGAGAAAAATATGGCGATGTAGTAAGAGTAGTTGAAATGTCATCTTATTCAATCGAATTATGTGGTGGTATCCATGTTCGTAATACAAGTGAAATTGGCTTATTTAAAATCGTATCTGAGTCAGGTACAGGTGCAGGTGTAAGAAGAATTGAAGCAGTAACTGGTAAGAAAGCTTATGAAACTTTAAAACACTCTGAGTCTATCCTTGAAGAAGTAATGCAACATGTGAAAGTGAAGGACCAAGAAAGAACGATTGAAAAAATTGATCAAATTCAACAAAGCAACAAAGAATTAGAAAAAGAACTTCAACAAAAAAATAAAACAATTACAGAATTGAAATCAGGCAATATTGAAGATAGTGTTGAGGAAATCAATGGTATTAAAGTACTTGCGACATTAGTTGAAGCAGAAAATCCAAAAGTATTAAGAACAATCATGGATGATTATAAATCTAAAATGCAAGATACAGTATTGTTATTAGCTAGTGTTAATGGCGAGAAAGTATCACTTGTATCTGCAGTTCCAAAAGAACTTACAGATAGAATTAAAGCTGGAGATATTATTAGAGAAGCAGCACAAATTACAAACGGTAAAGGTGGCGGTCGTCCGGATATGGCACAAGGTGGCGGTACAGATCCTTCTAAAGTAACAGAAGCTTTACAGTTTGTTAAAAACTACGTTAAATCTCTATAATTTCAAGTACTAATCGAATATGATATAATTAATATTAAGTTAATGGAGTTAGGGAGTGTAAAAAGATGAATAATTTTGATAAAACGATGAAATTTAGCTATGATGATTTTCCTAAAGAAGATGTCAAAACAGTACTACAAAATGTTTATCGTACGTTAGAAGAACGTGGCTATAATCCTGTTAACCAAATTGTTGGTTATTTGTTGTCCGGTGACCCCGCATATATACCTAGACACAATGAAGCAAGAAATCAAATTAGACGCTTAGATAGAGATGATATTATGGAAGAACTCGTATCAAATTATTTAAAGCAAGAAAATGAATTCGATGCTTAAACATAGAATCATTGGTTTAGATGTAGGTAGTAAGACGATAGGTGTAGCAGTCAGTGATGCGATGGGTTGGACTGCACAAGGAATAGATACACTCCGTATTAACGAAGAGAATGAAGAATTTGGTATTGATGAATTAATCAAAATTATAGATCAATATGATGTAGATACTGTCATTATTGGATTACCTAAAAATATGAATAATTCTATTGGACCGCGTGGAGAAGCATCTATGCACTTTAAAACATTGCTTTCCGAAGCAAAACCTGACTTGAAAATGGTCATGTGGGATGAACGTTTAAGTACTGTAGGTGCAGAAAGAACGCTTTTAGAAGCGGATGTTTCTCGCAAAAAAAGAAAAAAAGTAATAGATAAAATGGCAGCTGTATTTATATTACAGGGGTACTTGGATTCTATTAAATAAAGATAAGGAGAATGAATAATGACTGAACATAATCATGAAGGACATTTAGAAATTAATAATGAGGAAGAATTATTAACACTTATTGATGAAAACAACAATGAGGTTTTATATCGTAAAGTATTAGAATTCTATCACCCTGAAT
Organism: Mammaliicoccus sp. Dog046; assembly: GCF_034039665.1. NCBI lineage: Bacteria > Bacillati > Bacillota > Bacilli > Caryophanales > Staphylococcaceae > Mammaliicoccus > Mammaliicoccus sp. Dog046. The sequence continues at coordinate 1,166,504 of NZ_CP120131.1, forward strand.
TTAAGAAAGAATATATCATTCTTGCTGAAGAAGGAACAGCTGACGATGAAGAAATCGAATTAATTCCTATGATTAATGAAGCGAATGATGATGGTGAAGGCGGTAAATTATTACCTGTTGAAACTGATGAAGAGTGGGATATGATTGAAGAAATCGTAAACACTGAAATGGACGACGTTTAAAATTTAATATGTAATAGTACACCGTACCCCTAATGTGATATAATCATTAGGGGTATTTTATTTACATAAGGAGTCACATATGGGAAAAAATAGTATATATAAAGATGCGAGGTTATTATCTAAGTACATTAGTTTAGGTATAATCAGTATCCTCTTTTTATTATTTTTATTGATTACACTAATTGGTTTATGTGTAATCGGCATTAATGGGAGGCCGGTCAATGCAGATAGCCAAGAGCAAATTATTTTTAAAGTTAACCCAAACGATACAACAGAAATCATCAGCCAACAATTAGCTGAAGATAAACTCATTAGAAATGAAACGATTTTTAAATATTATTTAAAATTAAATAACATATCAAGTTTTCAAGCTGGAGAATATAAATTCTCACCATCCATGTCTTTAAAAGATATTGCAACAAGTCTTAAGACCGGAAAAGTATATATTAAAACTGCAGTTCAATTTGATGTAAAAGAAGGATCTAATATCGAACTCATTGCAGGAATAGTTGAAGAAAACACGTCTATATCAAGAGAAGAATTCCTAGGAAAGATGAAAGATCGAGATTTCATTAAAAAATATCAAAAGCAATATCCAAAAATGCTTTCAAATGAAATATTAAATAAAGATTTAAGATACCCTTTAGAAGGATATTTAGCGCCAGCTACATATCAATTTACAAATAGCAACGTGTCCGTAGATGAAATTGTTCAAAAAATGTTACAAGAGACGACAAATACGACGTATAAGTTATACGAAGAAGAAGGTCCATTAAAGTTGACTGAGAACTATGAATTAAAAACGCTGTCGTTTCATGAGTATTTAACAATGTCTTCAATTGTTGAAGCTGAAATGAAAAATATGACAGATAAATCTAGATATACATCATTAATTGTAAATCGACTTGAGAATAATCCACAAAGTGCATTAAATTCAGATGCTACTGTGCGATATGCTCTGAAAAAAGAACCATCTGAGCGGTTATCTGAAAAAGATTATTCAACACATTCACCATTTAATACTTATGGACAAAAAGGCTTACCAATAGGTCCAATTAATAATTTTTCTGATGAAACGGCAAGAACAACGATACATCCACCTGAAACAGATTATTATTATTATACAACTACGAAAAGTGGGAAAGTTCTCTTTGCTGATACCATCAGTCAACAAGAAAAAAATAAAGAAAAACAATAACAAAGAAAACAAGCGCATGAAATTTCGAGGAAAATGCGCTTGTTTTTTATTTATACTTACTATTTAGTCTGAAATATGGTAAAATATTTAATGTTTATTAAACCATATTGCGTATATGAGCGATGCATACTAACTGGTCAGAGTACTAGTTGGGTTTTTTATTATATTGAAGTGTAAGGAAGTTGTAACATGGAAAAAGATATTAAATATATCGAAGAATTGCTTTTTCAAAAATCTTCGCCGATAGATGCGCTTAGATTATATGCCTCAGAGCATAGTGTCCCTATAATGGACAAAATATCAACAGAATTTGTAAAGCAAATGATAAGAGTTAAAAGTGTTAAAAATATACTCGAGATTGGTACTGCAATCGGGTATAGTTCCATGCATTTCGCTTCTTGTGATTCAGACATTCGTATTTGGACCATTGAAAGAAATGAAGAAATGTATCAGCTAGCTAGCAAAAATATAAAAGATTATAATTTTGAAACGCAAATTAATGTCATTTATTCAGATGCTAAAGAAGCTAAACCATTATTACCAAATCAACAAAAGTTTGATTTGATTTTTATCGATGCGGCTAAAGCACAATCACAAAAATTCTTTGAGTTATACGAAGATCTATTAAGTGATGATGGCATAATTATTACTGACAATGTGTTATATCATGGATTTGTCAGTGACATTGATGTTGTTCGAACTAGAAATGTAAGACAAATGGTTAAAAAAGTTCAAAAATATAATGAATGGCTCATGCAACATAAAGACTATGAGACAACATTTATTAATATTGGGGATGGAATGGCAATTTCAAAGAAGGAGCATAATTGATGACGGAATTATTAGTGACACCTAAATCAGTGACACATATTGAGAAATTAATAGAATTAGGTGCAGATGCATTTGTTATTGGTGAAGAAAAATTCGGATTAAGATTAGCTGGTGAATTTAAAGAACCCGAACTTCGTGAAGCAATAAAAATCATTCATCAACATGGCAAGAAAGCATATGTAGCAGTAAATGGCATATTTCACAATGAACATATTGATGATTTAGAAACATATATAGATTTATTACATGAATTAAAGGTTGATCGAATTATTTTCGGTGATCCTGCTGTAGTTATGTCTATGAAACATCGTGAAAATCCGATACCGCTAAACTGGAGTGCTGAAACCATTGTTACGAATCATTTCCAATGTAATTATTGGGGACAAAGAGGTTCAGCAAGAGCTGTACTAGCACGTGAATTAAGTATTGAAGAAGTTTTAGAAATCAAAGAAAATAGCGATGTTGAAATTGAAGTACAAGTTCATGGAATGACATGTATGTTCCAATCTAAAAGACAATTATTAGGTAATTATTTTATGTATCAAGATAAAGTAATGAAAATTGAGAACAGACAAGAAAACAAAGACATGCTTTTATACGATGAAGAACGTAGTAATAAATACCCAATCTATGAAGACGGCAATGGGACACATATTATGAGTCCAAATGATATTTGCCTAATTGAAGATTTAGAGTCGTTATTAGAAGCTAATATAGACGCTATAAAAATAGATGGTGTATTACAAACGGAAGCATATATAAACGTTGTTACTGAACAATATCGAGAAGCGATTGATTTGTATAATGAGGATCCTGAATTATATGAAGATGAGAAATTTATGTTGTTAGAGCCTATTGAAGATATTCAACCTACACATCGCCCAATGGACCAAGGATTCTTGTTCAAACAAACAGTTTATTAGTTTAATTAAAGGAATGATAACATGAAAGTATTAGAACCAATGGGAGCTAGAAGAGAAACAAAAATTAAAAAACCAGAATTACTAGCACCAGCTGGCAATTTAGAGAAACTTAAAATTGCCGTTCATTATGGCGCTGATGCAGTGTTCTTAGGTGGACAAGAGTATGGATTAAGATCTAATGCAGATAATTTTACGATGGAAGAGATTAAAGAAGGCGTTGAATTTGCTGCAAAATATGGAGCAAAAATATATGTTACAACTAATATTTTTGCACATGATGAAAACATTCCAGGATTAGACAAGTATTTAAAAGATTTAAATGAAACAGGAGCACACGGTATTATTGTTGCTGATCCATTAATCATTGAAACTTGTAAACGTGTCGCACCAAATTTAGAAATTCATTTAAGTACACAGCAATCATTATCTAATTATAGAGCGGTTCAATATTGGAAAGAAGAAGGGCTCGAACGTGTCGTACTAGCACGTGAAACAAGTGCAGAAGAAATGTTAGAAATGAAAGAAAAAGTTGATATCGAAATAGAAACATTTATTCATGGTGCGATGTGTATTGCTTATTCTGGTAGATGTACATTAAGTAATCATATGACTGCAAGAGACTCAAATAGAGGTGGTTGTTGCCAAAGTTGTAGATGGGATTATGATTTAATTTCTGTCGAAGATGATGGTGAATTGGAGCCATATTATGCAAATGAAGATGTTACATCATTCGCAATGAGTCCAAAAGACTTGAAATTAATTGAATCTATACCTAAAATGATGGACATTGGTATTGATTCGTTAAAGATTGAAGGTCGTATGAAATCTATCCATTATATTGCTACGGTTGTATCAGTATATCGTAAAGTAATTGATAGTTATGCTGAAGACCCAGAAAACTTTAAAATCGATCCTAGATGGTTGATTGAGTTAGATAAATGTGCGAATAGAGATACTGCACCAGCATTCTTTGAAGGTGTTCCACAATATGAGGAACAAATGTTTGGCCAAGAGTCAAATAAAAAAACACCTTTTGATTTTTGTGGATTAGTGTTAGACTATGACGCAGAATCACAAATTGCTACTATTCAACAAAGGAACCATTTTAAACCAGGTCAAGAAATCGAATTTTTCGGTCCTGAAATTGATAATTTCACACAAATCATTGATCATATCTATGATGAAAACGGTGAGGAATTAGACGCAGCAAGACATCCGCTGCAAGTGATTCAAATTAAAGTGGATCGCCCGATTTATCCAAATAACATGATGAGAAAGGGAATCGTTTGATGGGAAAGACTACAATCATAGGTATTGCAGGGGGTTCTGGATCTGGAAAGACTTCTGTAACATCCGAAATAATGAAAAATTTAAATGGATATAGTGTTGCATTAATAGAGCAAGATTATTATTATAAAGATCAATCTCATATGTCGTTTGAAGATAGATTAAAAACAAACTATGATCATCCATTTGCTTTCGACAACGAAAGATTAAAGCATGACTTAAAGAACTTAAAAGAAGGACAAGCGATTGAAGTACCAACGTATGATTATTCTAATCATACGAGAAGTGACAAGACGATTAGATTTGAACCTAAAGATGTAATTATACTGGAAGGTATATTCGCTTTAGAAAATGAAGATTTAAGAGACTTGATGGATGTTAAGATATATGTTGATACAGATGCTGATTTAAGAATACTTCGTCGATTAGTAAGAGATATACAAGATCGCGGACGTACGATGGAATCAGTCATTGATCAATACCTATCAGTTGTTAGACCGATGCATATCCAATTTATAGAACCAACTAAAAAATATGCGGATATCATCATCCCTGAAGGTGGTAGCAATAAAGTAGCAATTGATATCATGACAACGAAGATCCAATCATTAGTACAAGATATTTAAATAATTACAAAGTAAAGGAAGATGGAAGAATGGAAACACAAAAAGAATTTCCTATGACACAGGAAGGCTATAACAAATTAGAAAAAGAATTAGAAGAATTAAAAACAGTTAAGCGACCAGAAGTCGTTGAGAAAATAAAAGTAGCGCGTAGCTTCGGAGACTTATCTGAGAACTCTGAGTATGATGCAGCTAAAGACGAACAAGGATTTATTGAACAAGAGATTCAAAAAATCGAAAACATGATTCGTCATGCACATATCATCGAAGATAACGGTTCTAAAAATGATATTCAAATAGGTAGAACTGTTACTTTTACAGAAATCCCAGGTAATGATGAAGAAAGCTATAAAATTGTTGGTTCTGCTGAAGCGGACCCATTTGAAGGTAAAATTTCAAATGAATCACCAATTGCAAAAGCATTAATTGGAAAGAAAATTAATGATGAAGTAAATGTTCCATTGCCAAATGGTAATGAAATGAAAGTTAAAATCGTAAAAATAGATTAAGATTTTATTGAGATAAAATTAAAGCAACAGCGCATATATTTCGAGTATGTTTATTCGATATATATGCGCTGTTTTTATGTGAAAAATAATATGTATTTAGAATAAAATAATCTTACATATTTTTATTTTTTTTGCTCTTTTTTTTTATATTTTCTCATAGTATGATGGAATGGTATTAAAAATTTTCAATAGTCTGACTAATGAAAAGTAAAAACAAAGGGGAGGTACAAATGGAAATTAAACCAATTGATGAAACGCATTTCATGATTTACGAAGAAAATGTCATTGATACCGAAATTAAGAGTAAAATTTCATCAATAGCAAATTTGATTGATTCACAAGATCACCCAGCAATTATTAGTGTAACGCCATCATACAGATCGATAATGGTCACGTACGATGTACTTCAAATTACATTAGAAGTATTGTTGGATGATTTAGGTCTAAATAATTTAAAGCATGATGAGTTAAATAGTCAGCAGTCTAAGAGGTTAATTACGATACCTGTTGCATATGGAGGGGCATATGGACCAGATTTGAATGTAGTATCTAATCATGCCAATTTATCAGAAGATGAAGTTATTAAATTACATACAGAACCTAATTATTTGATATACGCAATAGGCTTCTTACCAGGATTCCCATTTTTAGGAGGGTTGAATAAACAAATATTTACTCCTCGGAAAGAAACACCACGATCAAAAATTGTTCAAGGATCTGTGGGCATAGCAAATAATCAAACTGGATTATATCCTAAATCATCACCTGGAGGATGGCAGATTATAGGTCGTACCCCAATAGATGTATTTAACTTGGATAGAAATCCGATGATCTTATATGAAGCTGGAGATTATATAGCATTTAAAGCGATATCAAATGAAGAATTCGATAATATTGAGAAAGAAATTAATGATGGCCGTTTTGATTATCGACAGTTAGTAGGTGAACTTTAATGAAATGTTTAAAACCAGGTCTATTTACAACGATACAAGATATGGGTAGATATCAATATGAAAAAGATGGGTTTTCAGTGGCGGGTGTCATGAATCAATATTTTTATAAAATAGCCAATGCACTCGTTGGTAATGATGATGCTCCTGTATTTGAAATTACAATTAATGGTCCTCAACTCAAATTTAATGAGCCAAACATTTTTGCTTTTGTCGCTTACGATGCAGAAATATTTGTAGATGAACATCCAGTACTGGTCAATACAGCAATTTATGTCGATAAGGGACAAATACTTAATCTTAAAAAAATTACTAAAGGTGCAAGAGGATACTTATCATTTTATAAATCACTAGATATTGAACCTGTATTAGGAAGTGTATCTACACATACGAGAAGCGGTATTGGTGGATATCAAGGTAGAACGTTAAACAAAGGTGATATTTTACAATTCAAGGATAAACCAATGAATCATGATTTAATTGGTAATACTTTTCACATTGATAGGGATGAATCTTATGATGAAATTCCTATTCTAGAAGGTTTGCAATTTGATTCGTTTGATCCATCTTCCCAAAAATTACTGACAGAACAAAGGTATTGTATTTCGGATATGTCTGATCGAATGGGGTATAGATTGAATGGTGATGAAAAATTGATACATAAAGACACAGCAGATATTATTTCAGAACCAATTGCAGCTGGTAGTGTGCAAGTACCAACGGATGGACAACCGATTATTTTATTGAATGATAGGCAAACAATAGGTGGATATACAAAAATAGCAACAGTAACATTTATTGGTAGAGAAAAACTCGCGAATTTAAAAGCAAATGACACATTAAAGTTTAAATGGGTATCATATGAAGAAGCAATTACGAATTTTAAAACGTATATGAACCAAATAGATAATGACATACATGCAATTAAACAAAAGAAATATAAAGATTTGTCAAACATAAGACCAAAATCTAAAAAAATAGCGAAACTTATTAAAGGGGAATAAAACGTGAACATTGAAAAAATTGAACAAGCAATCCAATTAATGAAATCAAATAACGTGTACTTTATGAAATATAAAGATGAAAATATTGAGTTAGAGTTGGATTTAAATAGAAAAGAATCACCGGCACCAATTTCGAATGCTGCTACACACTCGAATACACCGCAAGAGAATACACATGCAGATAATAGTAATTTAACTACTATTGATGCTGAAATATTAGGTACATTTTATTTACAAGATGAAGAAGAACTTAAACAACCACTAATTAAAGTTGGAGACGCTGTGAAAAAGGGGCAACTAGTGGGCTACATTGAATCAATGAAAGTGTTAAATGAAGTGGTCAGTGATTTTGATGGAACGGTAGAAGAAATCCATATTTCACATGGTGAACCGGTTGAATATGGTCAATCTATCATTACATTAAAATAAAGGGGGATTCTCATGTTTAAACGATTATTAATCGCAAATAGAGGGGAAATTGCTGTCAGAATTATACGCACTTGTAGAATGATGGATATTACAACGATTGCAGTCTACTCTGAAGCGGATAAAAATAGTTTGCATGTTCAATTAGCTGATGAATCAATTTGTATAGGTCCAAATCATTCTACAGAAAGTTATTTGGACATTGATCGCTTGTTAGAAGCATGTAAATTAAAAAACGTGGATGCAATTCATCCTGGCTATGGATTCTTATCTGAATCAACGACTTTTAGAAAAAGAGTCGAAGAAGAGGACATTACATTCGTTGGACCAACTTTTAATACAATGAATTTAATGGGAGATAAAATCAAAGCACGTGAAACGATGTATAAAGCTAACGTACCAATCATTCCTGGTTCGATTGGTGAAATTAAAACTTTAGATGAAGTATATGAAATAGCTGAAGATATAGGTTATCCACTTGTGCTTAAAGCAGCTAGTGGTGGTGGTGGAAAAGGTATTCGTATTGTTAATGATGAATCTGAAGTAGAAAAATATTTCAAAGAAGCACAATCTGAAGGTGAAAAATATTTTGGAGATAAACGCGTTTATGTCGAAACATTTATAGATAAAGCCCGACATGTAGAAGTGCAAGTATTAGGTAGTCAACATGGTGAAGCGATACATCTAGGTGAACGTGATTGCTCGATACAACGAAAAAATCAAAAGTTAATAGAAGAAGCGCCTTGTGCAGCTTTGGATGATAAAACGAGAGCTTCATTACATGCTGACGCAGTGAAAGCCGCATTAGCATGTCAGTATGAAAGTGCTGGGACAATAGAGTTTTTATTAACTGATGAAGGTTATTACTTTTTAGAAATGAACACACGTATTCAAGTGGAACATACAGTTACAGAATTACTAACTGGTGTAGACCTCATTAAACAACAAATTTTAGTCGCGAATGGTGAACGATTATCTATTAAACAAGAGGATGTACGTTTTGATGGACACGTTATTGAATGTAGAATAAATGCTGAAAATCCTGAGAAACAATTCAGACCAGCTGCTGGTAAAGTGGAGGCATTACACTTACCAAATGGCTGTAATACAAGAATAGATAGTATGCTTTATTCAGGATATGTCATACCACCATTTTATGACTCGTTAGTAGCGAAAATACTAGTTAAAGGTGAAAATCGATCAGAAGCAATCGCAAAAATGAAAGGTGTACTTGAGGAAACAGTTATCGATGGTTTTCCAACTACAATCGATTTCTTATATCGCGTATTAAGCTATCAACCGTATATTTCAAATGATATTTCAATTAAATTCTTACATGAACATAAAATCGTTTAAGGGGTGTTTCATATGGTACAAGTAGATTTGAATTGTGATTTAGGAGAAAGTTTTGGTAATTATAAACTTGGTAATGATGAACGTATATTACCACTAATAACGTCAGCAAATATTGCATGTGGCTTTCATGCCGGTGATCAGCATGTCATGCATAAAACGGTAAAAATGGCCGTTGAAAAAGGTGTTCAAATTGGTGCACATCCTGGTTTTCAAGATTTAAATGGATTTGGTCGAAGAAATATGGACGTAACACCGGAAGAAGTATATGATTTAGTGATTTATCAACTCGGTGCATTATCAGGATTTTGTCATATTTACGATACGAAAATTTATCATGTTAAACCACATGGCGCTTTATATCAAATGGGAGCAAAAGACCCTGCCATTGCAGATGCAATCGTAAAAGCAGTTAAAGACTTTGATGATCAATTGTTGTTTGTTGGATTATCAAAGAGTGAGTTGATTGAATCTTGTAAACGACATGGTTTAACTTACAAAAGTGAAGTGTTTGCTGATCGTGCTTATGAAGACAATGGACAATTGGTTTCAAGAAAAAAAGAAGGCGCCTTAATCAAAGATACAGAAAGCGCAGTAAACCAAGTCGTTAAAATGGTTAAAGATTCAAAAGTAAAAACGATAAATGGAAATGAAATTTCTATTGATGCTGATACCATTTGCGTTCATGGTGATGGAGAACACGCACTTGATTTTGTTAAAGAGATTATTTCTAAATTTGAATCTGAAGGCATTGAAATTAAAGCGCTGAACTAGGAGGGGATGAAAGTATGAATAAAAACAAGGGGTACGAAGATTTAGATAAACCATTTGAGTTTACTAATAAGCATAGAAGAATTTTATGGGGTGCTGTTTTCTTAATGGCTACTTCATCCATTGGTCCTGCATTTTTGACACAAACTGCAGTGTTTACAGAACAATTTTTAGCGAGTTTTGCATTTGCTATTCTTGCCTCAATACTTATTGATATTGGTGCGCAAATTAATATTTGGCGTGTAATCACAGTAGTAGGTAAAGGTGGGCAAGATATAGCTAATGATGTATTTAAAGGATTAGGTACATTCATCGCTATCCTTATTGCGATTGGAGGACTTGCATTTAACATTGGGAATGTTGCAGGTGCTGGTCTAGGGCTCAATGCCATATTTGGAATAGATGTTAGGATTGGTGCAGGAATAACTGGCGTATTAGCTATTCTCATATTCGTTGTTAGAAATGCACAAAAAGTCGTAGATATCATTACACAAATACTAGGGGTATTAATGATTGCGATTGTTGCATATGTCATGGTTCTTACGAAACCACCAGTATTAGACGCAGCACAAAAAATGATAATGCCCGATGATATTAATAAACTCATTGTTCCAATTATTACTTTAGTTGGTGGTACTGTAGGTGGATACATTACTTTTGCTGGTGCGCATAGATTACTAGAAGCAGGTATCACAGGAAAAAGATACATACCGTTTGTGAACCGCGCTGCAATTTCTGGTATATTAACGACTGGTATAATGCGAACATTTTTATTTTTAGCAGTTTTAGGTGTAGTAGTAACTGGCTTTACATTAAATCCAGATAATCCACCCGCATCTGTGTTTGAACACGTGCTAGGTCCGATTGGTAAACAAGTATTTGGTGTGGTTCTCTTTGCAGCAGCATTATCATCAGTGATTGGTTGTGCATATACAAGTACGACTTTCATTCAATCATTACATCCTGCTATTAAGAACCATCGAAACTTAGTCATAATATTATTTATAGTCGTTTCATCAATTATATTTTTGACAATAGGTAAACCAGTCAAATTATTAATTATTGCCGGTGCGTTAAATGGGTTAATATTACCTGTCACACTAGGTACAATACTGATTGCATCTCGTAAAAAAAGCATCGTTGGAGATTACAAACACCCAATGTGGATGCTTGTTATGGGTGTAATCGCAGTTGTTACGACATTAATTGCCGGGATATTATCACTACAAGGTTTACAAGACTTATGGAATAACTAAAAAATAGTTTCAAAGTATGCTAATTATGTTACGATATATAAGAATCAAAATGACGGAGTGATAAAACATGATTGGTATTATCGGAGCTATGGAAGAAGAAGTTGAGATATTAAAAGATTTAATTAAAAATAGAGAAACAATACACAAAGCACATGTTGTATTTTATAAAGGTCAATTAGAAGACAAAGAAGTTGTACTCGCTCAAAGTGGAATTGGTAAAGTCAATGCTGCAATTACTGCAACATTATTAATCAGTGAGTTCAACCCAACGTTAATCATCAATACAGGTTCAGCGGGTTCAGTTGATCCACAATTAAATATCGGTGATATCATCGTGAGTAGTAAAGTTTATTATCACGATGCAGATGCTAGAGCATTTGGATATAAACTTGGTCAAATACCAGGAATGCCAGAATTTTATGAAACAAACGAAAATTTAATATCAAGTGCTAAGTCTGTAATTGAAGATTTAGAATTAAATGGTATTGTTGGAGAAGTTGCGACTGCGGATAGTTTTGTGGGATCAATTGATCAACGTAAAGTAGTTAAAGAAAACTTCCCTAATGCTAGTGTCGTTGAAATGGAAGCAGGGGCTATCGCGCAAACGTGTTACCATTATGAAGTTCCGATTATTGTGACAAGAGCAGTTTCAGACTTAGCTGATAAAGAATCTGACGTCGCATTTGAAGAATTCTTAAAAGTAGCTTGCGTGAATTCAAGTAAAATTGTAAAATTATTATTAAATAGAGTGGCATAAGGAGGCAGTTACATGTTAATATTAATGGCTATCGCTGTCATTGCTACAGCACTTGTTGGTTTTGTAATTTATGCAAATACAGATGTTGAAAAATCATCTGACCGCGAAATTACTGAATAATATTTAGTGTTGCGAATCTAATTCGATTTGCAACACTTTTATTTTGTGTGCAGTTAAAGGTATGTAACATGTATTTATGTTAAAATAAGAAATAATATTGAGGTGTTAATAATGGGAATTTTTACGAAATACTTTTTACCAAATGAATATGTACAAACTATATTTGATATTAAACCAGACCATTTAAAGTCTAAAAATATAAAAGCAATTATAACAGATTTAGATAATACATTAGTTGGTTGGGATGTTAAAGATCCTACTGATGAAGTAAGAGCTTGGTTTGAAGATATGAAAGCAAACGATATTACTGTAACAATCGTTTCAAATAATAATGAACAACGTGTCGCATCGTTTTCATCTTCATTGGAAATAGACTTTATTTTCAAAGCAAGAAAACCTAGAGGAGAAGCCTTTAGAAAAGCTTCAAAATTAATGAACGTACAAAAATCAGAGATTGTAGTTATAGGTGACCAAATGATGACAGACGTATTTGGTGGAAATAGAAATGGTCTATATACAATTATGGTCGTACCAGTGAAAAAAACAGATGGATTTATTACGAAATTCAATAGAATTATAGAAAGACGATTTTTAAATTACTTTAAAAGAAAAGGTTTAATTAATTGGGAGGAATAAATTTGACAGAGATAGCGAAATGTATCGGTTGTGGTGCAACACTTCAATCAGACAACCCTAATGAAGCGGGATTTGTCCCACAATCAAGTTTGAATAAAGAAGATGTTATTTGTAAACGATGTTTCAGACTTAAAAATTATAACGAAGTTCAAGATGTCGAATTAACAAGTGAAGATTTCTTAAATATGTTGAAATCTTTGCATAACGAAGATGGACTTATTGTAAATGTTGTAGATGTCTTTGATTTAGAAGGATCTATGATACATCGATTAAAAGACATCGTCGGTAAAAAGAAAGTTGTTCTCGTTGCAAATAAAATGGACATTTTACCAAAAGCAATAAATAAAAGAAGAGTTGAAATATGGTTGCGTAATCGTGCAAAAGATTTCGGCTTGAACCCTGACGAAGTTACTTTGATTTCTGCTCATAAAAACCAAGGTATTGATGAATTGTTAACGACAATTGAAAAGGTTAGAGCAGGAAAAGACGTTTATGTAGTTGGTACAACAAATGTTGGAAAATCAACGTTAATCAATCGATTGATTGAAAAAAGTGTTGGAGAAAAAGAAGTCATTACGACAAGTCATTTTCCTGGTACAACTTTAGATATGATAGATATACCTTTAGATGATGATTCATATATGTTTGATACTCCGGGAATTATTCAAAGTCATCAAATGACACATTATGTTACAGATAAAGAATTAAAAGTCATCATGCCTAAAAAGGAAATTAAGCCAAAAGTTTATCAATTAAACGAAGAACAGTCATTGTTTATAGGTGGATTAGTACGCGTGGATTATGTGAAAGGCGGCCGCCGTTCTTTAACATGTTTCGTATCTAACGATTTGCATATTCATAGAACAAAATTAAGCAATGCTGAAGATTTATGGGAGCGTCAAATTGGAGAACTATTAAAACCTCCATATGATGCATCAAACTTTGATTTTAATCGTTTAGAAACAACAAATATCAAATCAAATGGTGAAAGACAAGATATTATGATATCCGGATTAGGATTTGTTACAGTTGATGCAGGCGCTGAAATTAATATCGTCGCTCCAAAAGAAGTAGAAGTCACTTTAAGAACTTCAATTTTATAAGAGGTGAAAGCTATGAACTTTGGCGTTATTGGCCATCCAATTGGCCATTCTCTTTCGCCTATTATGCATGCAAGTAATTTTGAGGCATTAGAAAGAGACGATCAATATATTGCGTTAGATATACCGCCGCAAAATTTTAACCATATTAAAGATATAATTTCTGAGAAAGAGTTAGATGGGTTTAATATTACAATTCCCCATAAAGAATCGATTATTCCATATTTAGATGAAGTATCAACTAGTGCCCAACATATTGGTGCAGTGAATACGGTTGTAATCCAAGATGGGAAATGGATCGGATATAATACGGATGGTATTGGATTTGTAAATGGTCTAATTAACAAGTATGGATCAATAAAAGATAAAAAGATTTTAGTGTTAGGTGCTGGTGGAGCAAGTAAAGGCATCGTATCTGAAATGATGAAATTTACTGATTCTAAAATAACTGTTGCGAATAGATCATTAAATCGTTTTGACAATTGGCAATTAGCAATTGATGCGAAAGATTTAAATGCAATTAAACCTATTTTAAATCAATTTGACATTATTATTAATACAACGCCAGTAGGTATGAATGAAACTGAAAGTGAATTAATAATCCCTGTTGAACATATAAATAAGAACGCATTAGTTTGTGATATTATCTATATTCCAGAGAAAACTCCATTTTTACAAGCATGCGAACAAGAAGGTCTATCTATCTATAATGGACTAGACATGTTTGTGTATCAAGGTGCAGAAAGCTTTAAAATATGGACGAAACAAGAAGCAAATATAAATACAATGAGAAATAAAGTTCAAGAAGAACTTAAAAGGAGATAATTATGTTAACAGGTAAACAAAAGAGATATTTAAGAAAAGAAGCTCATCATTTGGATCCAATCTTTCAAATCGGTAAAGGTGGATTAAATGAAAATATGATAGAACAAGTAAAAGAAGCTTTAGAGAAGAGAGAACTAATCAAAATTCACATCTTACAAAATAATATGGATGACCATAAAGAAATAGCTACTTCACTTGCTGATCACACTGAAGGTGAACTCGTTCAATTAATAGGTAACATTATTGTTTTATATAAAGAATCTCAAGAAAATAAAAAAATAGAATTACCATAAAAAATGAAAAAATTAGTGATATATGGCGGTCAGTTTAACCCTATACACATTGGACATATGTTAGTTGCGAGTGAGGCTTATCAGTTAATTAAACCAGATGAGTTTGTGTTCTTACCTAGTTATCAATCACCATTGAAGGAACATAATGAATCATATTTAATTGAGTCAGAACGTGTTAAAATGCTAGAATTAGCCATTGAAGATTTAGGATTTGGTCAGATAGATCAACGTGAAATTAATAGAAAAGGCACGAGTTATACATTCGATACAATTCTATCAATTAAACAAGACTACCCGGATTATCAAATTTATTTCGTTATTGGTACAGACCAATTCGAACATTTACACAAATGGAAACACATTGAAGAATTAAAAGAAATGCTCATTTTCATAGTTGTAAATAGGGAAGTTGATACTCAAAACGTCAATCAAGGTATGATTGCTTTAAATATGCCGAGAATTGATATAAGTTCTACTGTAATACGTCAAAGATGTAAAAATCGTCAATCAATCAAGATGTTTGTGACACCAAGAATTGAAGCATATATAAAAAGGGGACGATTGTATGAAAATTAAAAAAGCAGTTAAATTAGTTGAAGATACATTACCTTCTAAAAGATATAATCATTCTATGAGAGTTGCAGAAACAGGAAAAAAGATAGCCGAAATGTTCGATGGTGATGCAAAGAAAGTCGAACTGGCAGGTATTCTACATGATCTATGTAAATATGAAGAACTTTCTAAATTGTATCAAAGTGTGACAGAATATGACTTAGGCCAAGACTTATTAAGTTATGGTTCAGAAATATTACATGGGCCAGTTGCTGCAGCACGATTGAAAGACTTATATGAAATCGATGATGAAGAGATATATTATGCGATCTATAACCATACAACAGGCAGAGCGCAAATGAATAAAACTGAAAAAATTATTTTTATAGCTGACTATATTGAACCTAAACGCACACAACCTGGTGTTGATGAAATCAGAGATATTGTATTCAAAGAAAAAAGTTTAGATAAAGCAGTATACGAAATTTCAAAAAATACTGTTTTACATCTTGTTAGTAAAGATAAAACTGTACATTTAAAAACTATTGAATGTTTAAATTATTATAATTTACATTCAGAACAATAAAGGAATGGTTAAATGAACGCTCAAGAATTAATGGAAAAAAGTTTAATCGCGTGTGATGATAAACGCGCTGAAGATATTATAGCAATTGATATGCAAGGTATTAGTGATATAACTGACTATTTTGTTGTTTGTCACGGAAATAGTGATAAACAAGTTCAAGCAATTGCTAGAAACGTAAAAGACGAAGCAGAAATGAATGATGTTCAAGTAAAAAGGTTAGAAGGATTTAATGAAGCAAGATGGATTTTAATTGATTTAGGTAACGTTGTTGTACATGTCTTCCATAGAGAAGAAAGAGATTACTATAATCTTGAAAGATTATATAAAGATGCACCACTTATTACATTAAATGAGGTATCACATTAATGGCTTATGATCGTATGAGCGATTATTATGACCTTCTAACTAACGATCAACCTTATGATAAATGGAAAGAAATTGTTGGACATTACGTAGTAAATCCGACTAACGAAATTCTTGATATCGGGTGTGGTACAGGGAGACTAACTGCACAACTCACTGAATTCGGACATGTAAGTGGACTTGATTTGAGTGAAGATATGTTAAATATTGCAGAGAAACGAAATCCTGATATTAAATGGTATTGTCAAGATATGAGAGATTTAGATTTACCACAACAATATGATGTGATTACAATTTTTTGTGATAGCCTTAATTATGTAACTGATCCGGAAGATGTTTTACAAGTGTTCAACTATGTAAATCAATATTTAAAGGATGACGGTTTACTTATTTTTGATGTGCATTCAATTAATAAAATGAACCATCAATTTAATAATCAAAATTATATTGATGAAACAGAACAATTAATGTTAACATGGCAAGCAATTTCAGGTGATGAGCCAAATAGTGTATATCATCAAATGTCATTCTTTGTTGAACGAGAAGATGGCTTGTATGAACGATTTGATGAAGAACATTATCAATGTACGTATGAACCATCACTTTATAAGCAGTTACTAGAGTTTGCTGGTTTTGAAGTTAAACATACTTTTACTGATTTTGATATCAATACATTCGATGAAAATGGAGATAGACACTTTTTTGTGGCTCAAAAATAAGAAATAAAAAGCACTTCTTACGTTTAATGGCACTGCACCCTTACTAAGGGAGCTCAATAAAAACACTATTTTCTAGGCTGCTAATTTCCTATATTCTATAGGGGATAAGTAGCCTAGTTTTTGTTGAATTCTAACTTTATTATAGTTTTCAATGTAATTTTCGACAATATCTATTACAATAGTATTAGAGCTTCTAAGCTCACTGTTTAAGTAGAATGTTTCACACTTTAGAGAGGCATGAAAACATTCTATTGGGGCATTATCAGCTGGCGTTCCCTTACGGGACATGCTTCTGGTAATGCCTTTTTCTGTACATAGGGCATAGTATTCATAAGAAGTATACACACTTCCTTGATCACTATGTAATATAGCTCCTGGTTCCAATTGAAGTTGTTTTAATGTCTCATTTACTAATTCTTGATTTTGGTTTTTACCAATTTTATATGCCACAATTTCACCATTGTAAGCATCCATGATAGATGAAAGATACAACATTGTATTCCCGAAGGGTAAATAAGTGATATCTGTTAAAAGTACTTCTAAAGGTTTCTCTGCTTTGAAATTTCTATTCAATAGATTATGTGTCTTATAATATGGGTTTCCTGGTCTTTTCGATTTCTTCACGCGTACTTTACAATTTAATTTATGTTTTTGCATAATCCTTTGTACTTTCTTGTGATTAATTTTTTTATTATTTTTTCTATTTAACAAGGCAGTTATTTTTCTATAACCATATGTAAAACGATGTTTCTTACATAGTTCTATAATTTCTCGTTCATCCTCAGATATACTGAAATCTTTGTTTTTCCATCTGTAATAATTTGATTTTGGAATATCTAAAGCTTCTAAAATGACTTTCACTGTATATTTAGATTTCAATTCATTTACTAATTCAACAACTACTTCTGGGACCACTTCCTTTCCAATTCCTTGTACTTTTTTAAAATTTCATTTTCTACTTCTTTGCGCTTTAATTCAATTTTTAGTGTTTCAACAGTGCTAAATTCTTCATTTCCTTTTCCATAGGAATATTGTTTACCTACTTGTTGATTGAATCTATGTGTTTCCCCATTTCTATACCATTTCCACCACACTTTAACTTGAGATTCATTTTTAATATTTAAAGCATCCATTATTTCTCTTGCGCTATATCCTTTAAGTTTCATTTCTACTACTTTATATTTTGTTTCAACTGAATATGCCACTCTTTTCATAGAAAAAACACCTCCGTATAAATTCATTTTAATATGAATTCAACGAAAGTGTTTTTATTTTACTCCCACATCCTGGGGTTAGTGCATAATTATGTAGGAGGTGTTTTTTTGGATAACGTTAAAAAAATAATAGAATGGATTAAAATGTATAAGCATTTTGTTTTTGTAGGCATAATATTAGTTTTTGTAATCATTAAAGGCTTATTTGGAATAGGAAATGCTGACAATGAAGATGAGAATATGATTTCAATGAATCAAGCGCAAGATAGCAAAATAGAAAATAATCAAATATCGAAATCTAACAAAGAAACAGAGCATATTTCTAAAAATGAAGATACAGTGAAAGATGTTGTCGTAGATGTTAAAGGTGCAGTATCATTTCCAAATACCTATAAGATGACAACGACAGATAGAATTAATGATGTGTTGCAGAAAGCACAAGTAAAATCAAATGCTGATTTATCGAAAATTAATTTATCTGAAAAACTTAAAGATCAAATGTATATTTATATACCAATAGTTGGGGAATCAGCGCCACCTACACAATTAGCATCAGAGCAATCAAATAAATTAGAAGTGAATATCAATACAGCAACGAAAGAACAAATTGAGAAACTTCCTGGAATAGGTCCGAGTAAGGCAGAATCGATTGTGAGAACAAGAGAAGCTGAAGGAGAGTTTAAATCAATTGAAGATTTGAAGAAAGTTAAAGGCTTTGGTGACAAAACGATAGAATCTTTAAAAGAATTTATTGTATTAAATTGAAATTGCATTTGACTATATTTCTCATTACAATGAAAGTATATGAAAGGCAGGATGATACATTATGGAAAGAATTGAATGGAAAGAGTATTTTATGGCGCAAAGTCATTTGTTATCGTTAAGATCTACATGTGAGCGTCTTTCTGTTGGAGCAACAATCGTGAAAGATAATCGTGTTATCGCCGGCGGTTACAATGGTTCCGTTTCTGGTGAAGAACATTGTATAGATAATGGCTGTTTAGTCGTAGAAGGGCATTGTATTAGAACGATTCATGCCGAAATGAATGCAATCCTTCAATGTGCGAAATTAGGTGTTTCTGCAGAAGGAGCAACGATTTATGTGACGCACTTCCCATGTTTGAATTGTACAAAGTCAATTATTCAAGCAGGTATTAAGAGAATTTATTATGCAGATGATTATCATAACCATACATATGCAGTTCAATTATTGAAACAATCTGGTGTCCACGTGGAGAAAATTAATTTTCATCCAGAAGACATTGTTAAATACTTAAACTAAGGATTAATAAAACAAATGTGGTTTTATTTTGCATTATTTCTCCTTACCGGTTATTTAATGCATAGTAATTTGTATGTAAGTCTATCTATTATAATTTGTATTCTGACGAGTTGTTATATAAAGTTTCGAGACTTAAATATGATTGTTACATGTTTTATATTCTTAGTGTTAGGTTTGTATATTTATCCGAAAATATCTTTATCTGAGATGGAAAGTTTTAATAAAGATTCTAAAAATATTAGTGTTTCAAATATGATTCAATTTAATGATCAAGTTAAAATAAATGGTGATTTATTAGAAATGATAGGTGATATTAAAGGGAAGACTTATAAAGTATATTACTCCTTTAAATCACCACAAGAAAAGAAGCAATTTCAGCAAGCGCCACCTATCTTTAAAAATTGTTATATAACTTACAATCAACGCGAAATATTACCTAATACAAATGCACTGAAATTCAATTTCAATGAATATCTTATTCAAAATCAAATTGATGGTGTTTTAAATGTGAAGAATGCTTTTATTGCAGACTGTTCTTCAAGATCTTTAAACATAATTGAACATATACAACAATATAGAGAGCAACTCATTTTAAAATTGAAAAAGTCATCGATGAAACATATCGATGATATTATTGCTCTATCTTTGGGTGAAACACGATATTTAACCGATGAAAGAAGGGAACAATTAAAAAAATTAGGTATTTATCATTTATATGCAGTGAGTGGCTCACATGTCGCATTAGTGAATGTATTTTTATTTAGGCTATTGCTAAAATTCAATATTAAATATGAACATGCAGAGCTGATAGTGTTTTTCTTGTTGCCGATATATGCAGTTATGACGGGAATGAGTCCGAGTGTATTGAGAGCGGTCGGTGTTGTTATGTTATTTATGATTATAAGAAAAATGACATATCTTGATTCATTACAGATTCTATCAATAACATTCATTTTATTTACAATTATTTCTCCAAATACAATCCACGATATTGGTTTTCAATTATCATATATTATTTCAACTTTTTTACTTCTTGCAATTCCTATAATTAAACCATTTAATTTATTCTATAAAATTCTAATCGTTAATCTTATATGTCAATTATCCTCGCTATTTATTTTAATACTACATTTTAATGCTTTTCAATGGCTCGGTTTTATCACTAACTTTCTTTTTATCCCACTATTTGAATTGATTATTTTTCCGATTGTAATGTTTTTTATGATCTTATTTGTGATTTTTGGTAATGTACCATCTTTTATCATTTTCATTGTTGAATCATTATTAAGTGAAACTATTTCCTTAATTGAATGGATAGCCTTATTGCCAATTAAAGACTTTGTCGTTCGAAATTTGAACAGCTTTAGTTATTTTATCCTATTAGTTACTATTATTGTAATGTGTTATTTTATTGTGAAAAAACGGTTGTTTATAGCTGTTGTTCTATTTTTAGTTATGTTGATGTGTGTGTCTATCAACTTTAAATCCGATAAAGTTATGGTCAAATTTTTAGATGTAGGACAAGGTGATGCAATGATTAATTATCATTTTGATACTAATAAAGTAGTAATGATTGATACTGGTGGTAAATTAAAATCACCTAAAGAAGAGTGGAAACAAAGATTGAAACAAAGTAATTATACAGATTCTGTGATTGTACCTGAGCTAAATGAACAAGGATTCAATTCGATAGATTATCTTATTATTACTCATCCTCATTTAGATCATATGGGTGAACTACAAAAACTTAGTGAAAGAATTATCATTAAGAACCTAATTATTAATGAAAATACTTGGAATACAAAAGAACTCCAAATGATTTTACAAAATGTTGTAAAATCAAATACGAAAATCATTGATAGTAAACAACTTGAGACTTTAAAAGTAGGGGAAACAACTTATCGTTTCTTTAATCAGCAAAGTGAAAATCATGAAGATAAAAATGAAACATCTATAGTAACCGAAATGAATGTATTTAATAAAAAGTTATTATTTACTGGAGATGCAACGCAGAAAGTTGAAAATCATATACAAGATCAATTAAGTAATCAATATGATGTGCTTAAAGTTGGTCATCATGGTAGTTTAACGAGTTCAGGTGAGTCATTTATATCGCATATAAGACCGAAAATGTGCATCATTAGCGCAGGTAGACACAATAAATATGGTTTGCCTAAAATAGAAACAATTAATACACTTAAAGCGAATCAATGTAAAATATACAACACGCAAGATGTAGGGATGATCACTTTTACATTCGAACGAAATCATATGATGATGACTACAGGTGTAATCGAATATAATAAAAAAACACACAAAAATCATTGAGATTTTTGTGTGTTTTTAAAATAAATGATGTCGTCATTTATTATTTAATTTGGAAGTAGACTAAAGACTTGTGCAATAATATAAATTACCGCAAAGAATGAGAAAGCAACTATAAATCCAAATCCAGAGTCTTTAACATCATTGTTACGCCCTTGAGTATTCTTACCTTCAAATCTGTTCATATGACTCCCTCCTATACTTACATTCATTATATGATATTAACTTTAAAAATGCTATACTTATTTAGAACATTATAAGAGAGGGAGACTTAACTTGAAAGACAATCTTGTGTTGAATTATGGCGCTGTTCATTCATTAATTGAGAAGAAATCAGAAGAGGTTATTAACCAATATTTAAAGGGTGAACGTGATGAGTTTAACTATGTGAAATTTGATTTGTATGAAACTCCAATTTCAAATGCTATTGAAGAAGCGTTGACTTTGCCTTTCCTCTCAGATAAAAAAGTAGTACATATTAAAAATGCTTATCTTTTCACGGGTGAAAAAGTAACGAATAATATTAACCAAAATGTTGATCAATTTATCGATTTTATTGAACAATATGATGGAGAAACTTTAGTAGTACTAGATGTATTTAATGAGAAGTTAGATGAAAGAAAAAAATTAGTTAAAACAGTTAAAAAAAATGCGCGTTTAAATAAGATCGAACAAATGACTGAACAAGAAATGAAGCAGTGGATAAAATCGTATTTGAACGAACAATATAAGGATATTAAAGAAGATGCTTTAGTTACTTTTATTGAACTTACAGGGATTCAATTTAATATTATAAAAGCTGAACTAGATAAATTGATTTTGTTTATAGGGGACGAAGCAGTTATAAATAAACAAGATGTGAAAGATATTGTTAGTCGCTCATTAGAACAAAATGTCTTTTTACTTACTGAATATATTCAAAAAGGTAAAAAAGAACAATCAATTAATTTACTAAAAGATTTAATCAATATGAAAGAAGAACCAATTAAATTATTGGCATTGATTACTAGTAATTATCGATTGTATTATCAGTGTAAAATATTAGCTAATAAACATTATAGTGAACAGCAAATTGCTAAAACAATAGGTGTACATCCATATAGAGTCAAACTTGCGCTTAGGATGGTTAGAAACTTATCATTAGATAGACTATTATCTACAATTGATTTATGTGCAGAAACTGATTATGACTTAAAGTCATCATATATGGATAAAGTCCTTATTTTAGAACTTTTTATTTTAAGAATATAAAAAAGTCTGACGCATGTATAACATGCGCCAGACTTTTATTAATTAGTTAGCTTTTGACATTAAGCTTGATTTAATTCTATCAGCTTTATTTGAATGAATAAGGTTCTTTTTAGAAGCTTTATCAACTTTCTTAACAGCTAATGAAACTAATTCACCTTTGTTATCAGCATTATCTTCGATAGCAGTTCTTGCAGCTTTAACAGCAGAACGCATATCATTTTTTTGTGAAATGTTTGCAGCGTCTTTCTTTTGAGTTGTAGAAACACGTTTAATTGCAGATTTAATGTTTGGCATGAGAGTCACCTCCTAAATATGTTGTCCGTGATCAAAGATTATTTGATTGCAACAAAAAATATTTTATCAAATGTGGGGCATAAGTGCAATCATTATTTACACATTCCTTGTATAGCATACCACTTTATTGGTGGTTTGATAATACGTTTGCAATTATTTCGTAAAGACGGTATCATATCAAAGATGCGTATTACATTCTAGAAATGTAAAATTAATGAGAAAGTTGGAGTTCAAATGGACAGAACTAAACGCCTGGAGCGCCAAAATAAAATTAGAAACTTTTCAATCATAGCTCATATTGATCATGGAAAATCAACATTAGCTGATAGAATTTTAGAAAACACGAAAAGTGTCGAAACAAGAGATATGAAAGATCAATTGTTGGATTCAATGGATCTTGAAAGAGAACGTGGTATTACCATCAAACTAAACGCTGTAAGACTGAATTATACAGCTAAAGATGGAGAAACATATATTTTACATTTAATTGATACACCGGGGCATGTCGATTTTACATATGAAGTTTCACGTTCATTAGCAGCTTGTGAAGGGGCTATTTTAGTTGTTGATGCTGCCCAAGGTATCGAGGCACAAACGTTAGCGAATGTTTATTTAGCATTAGATAATGATTTGGAACTTATTCCTGTAGTCAATAAAATTGATTTACCTGCTGCTGAACCTGAGCGAGTAAAACAAGAAATTGAAGATGTTATTGGTTTGGATGCAAGTGATGCTGTATTAGCAAGTGCGAAAGCTAATATCGGAATAGAAGATATTTTAGAAAAAGTAGTGGAAATGGTACCACCTCCTGAAGGTGACCCTGATAATCCATTACAAGCGCTTATATTTGATTCATCATTTGATGCGTACAGAGGTGTAATTTCATCAATAAGAGTTGTTGAAGGTTCGGTGAAGGCTGGAGATAAGATTCAAATGATGTCTACTGGTAAAACGTTTGAAGTAAATGAAGTAGGTATAAATACACCTAAACAATTGCCAGTACAATCGTTATCTGTCGGGGATGTTGGTTATATTGTTGCATCTATTAAAAATGTTGGGGATTCTAACGTCGGTGATACAATTACATTAGCGGATAGACCAGCTGAAAAGCCATTAAAAGGTTATAAAAAAATGAACCCAATGGTATTCTGTGGACTATATCCAATAGACAATAGTAAATACAATGATTTGAGAGAAGCATTAGAAAGACTTCAATTAAATGATGCTTCTTTAGAGTTCGAAGCTGAGACATCACAAGCTTTAGGTTTTGGTTTCAGAACTGGATTCTTAGGATTACTTCATATGGAGATTATTCAAGAAAGAATTGAAAGAGAATTTAATATTGAATTAATAGCTACGGCACCTTCAGTTATATATGAGTGTGAATTAACAGATGGTGAGAAAGTACAAATTGATAATCCGTCACAATTCCCTGATCCACAAAAAATTAATACAATTTACGAACCGTTTGTAAAAGCAACGATGATGGTACCAAATGATTATGTTGGTGCTGTTATGGAATTATGCCAAAAGAAACGTGGTAATTTCAAAACTATGGATTATTTAGATGATATTCGTGTGAATATTATTTATGAAATTCCATTATCTGAAGTTGTATTTGATTTCTTTGACCAATTAAAATCAAACACTAAAGGTTATGCATCTTTTGATTATGAATTAATAGGTTATCAAGAAAGTAAATTAGTTAAAATGGATATATTATTAAATGCGGATAAAGTTGATGCATTGAGTTTCATAGTTCATAAAGACTTTGCTTATGATCGTGGAAAAGCAATCGTAGATAAATTAAAAACTTTAATCCCTAGACAACAATTTGAAGTACCAGTACAAGCGGCAATTGGAAATAAGATTGTAGCACGTACTAATATTAAATCTATGGGTAAAAACGTATTGGCAAAATGTTACGGTGGTGACATTAGTCGTAAACGTAAGTTACTTGAAAAACAAAAAGCAGGTAAAGCTAAAATGAAATCTGTTGGTAATGTAGAAATACCACAAGATGCATTTCTTGCTGTACTTAAAATGGACGAAGAATAAGAAGATATTGAGGCTGAGACAATACATGTGTCCCAGCCTCTATTTTTAAAAGGAGCATTTAAAATGGCTAAAAGTGTATATATTCATATACCATTTTGCGTGAGAATTTGTACTTATTGTGACTTTAATAAATTTTATATTGCAAACCAACCTGTTGATGAATATTTAGATTGTTTAATTGAAGAAATGTCTTCGAGAACAGATGAAGTTGTTGAAACGATGTTTGTCGGTGGGGGAACACCGACTGCACTTTCAGAAGAACAATTAGAACGGTTATTAATAGCGATTAATGAGTTGTTTGTAATTACTAAAGAATATACTTTCGAAGCAAATCCAGATGAATTAACTGAAGGAAAAATTAAATTATTAAAACAATATGGTGTTAATAGACTTTCTCTTGGTGTGCAAACATTTGATGATGAACTGTTAAAAGTATTAGGTAGAACACATCAAAGTAATGATATAGAAAAAGCAGTGTCCTTATCTAGAAAACATAATATAGGCTCAGTCAGTCTAGATTTAATGTTTCATTTGCCAGGGCAAACATTAAAGCAATTCGATGATTCATTAAATAAAGCATTAGCATTAAATGTTGATCATATTTCTAGTTATGCGTTGATTCTAGAACCGAAGACTCAATTCTATAATCTTTATAGAAAAGGAAAGTTAAAATTGCCTAATGAAGATTTAGGTGAAGAAATGTACCAACATTTAAAAGCAAAGATGCAATCATCTCAATTAGAACAATATGAAATATCGAATTTTGCTAAAGCGGGTCATGAATCATTGCATAATATGGTGTATTGGAAAAATGAATCTTATTATGGGTTTGGTGCCGGTGCACATGGTTATATAGATGGTGTTAGATACGGAAACATAAATCCAGTTAATCAATATATTAAAAAAGTGACAAATAAAGAATTGCCGAGATTACAAAGTAGCGAAGTAACTTTGAAAGATCAAATGGAAGAAGAGATGTTTTTAGGACTTCGTATGACGAAGGGTGTATCTAAATCAAAATTCAATCAAAAATTTGATCAAACTATTAATGATGTATTCGGTAATCAGATTAATGAATTAGTTACTCAAGGACTTTTAGCGGATGAAAATGACTATTTATTTTTGACCGAAAGAGGACAAGTCATTGGGAATGAAGTGTTTGAACGCTTTTTATTAAGTTAGAATAAAAGATTTTAAAAAATCAAAGGTTTAACGTTGACTTTCTTTGACCAATTTGATAAATTGTAATTAGCACTTGGAGTTAGAGAGTGCTAATCGAGGTGATGACATGATTACTGAGAGACAATTGCAATTACTTAATGTAATTGTTGAGGATTATGTTGAGTTAGGACAACCAATTGGTTCTAAGTCGATCATTGAAAGGCATCAATTGCCAATCAGTCCAGCTACAGTTAGAAATGAGATGAAACAACTTGAATCA
The DNA here is from genome assembly GCF_034039665.1 of Mammaliicoccus sp. Dog046. Taxonomy (NCBI): domain Bacteria; kingdom Bacillati; phylum Bacillota; class Bacilli; order Caryophanales; family Staphylococcaceae; genus Mammaliicoccus; species Mammaliicoccus sp. Dog046. Next base: position 1,193,633 of record NZ_CP120131.1, read on the forward strand.
TTAGACCTATTAGAGAAGACACATACATCTTCTGGTCGTGTACCATCTGAAATAGGGATAAGGTACTATGTAAATCAATTACTAAAGTCAAAGTCCCAAAGTAAGAAAAATATAAATTGGTTTAATGAATATCATGATGAACATCAATATGATGTGAATGCGATGCTTAAATGGCTAGCGCTTGAAATCTCAAATCGCTCACATTATACGACTGTTGTACTGGGGCCAAATAAATTTTCGAGACATATATTTGAAATTCATTTCGTAAGAGTCAATCCTACTCATCTAATGAGCGTCATTGTATTTTCTGATGGCTATGTTGAGAAGGTTCATGTTCAAATTAGTGAATCACTCAAACAAGAACAACTTGAGAAGATGATGAACTATTTAAATGAACACTTTAAGCAAAATGCTTTAACTACAATGATAAACACGTTAGAATCATTAACGTTATCCTTTATTGATCAAGACTTCATTAAGAAGTTTAGACACGCGCTATTAACGCAAATTAATGATCAAAGTGAAGAGATGTTTTTAGGTGGAAAGATGCACCTTATTGAAGCGTTGGATGTAAATAACGTAACGATGATTCAATCAATATTAAAATATTTAGAATCTGAACGCATCGCTCAATTTTTAAATGAAACATCTAGTGATTCTATAAGTGTCAAAATTGGACAGGAAATTAATCAAGACTTACAAGGTATTTCGATTGTCAGTACAAATTATGAAATTTCCGGCGATATAACTGGCCATTTAGCTGTTATAGGTCCAACTGCAATGCATTATAATAAAGTGATTCAATTACTGAATCATTTTTAAATAAGGAAAGAAAATGGAGGGCATGAAATGACGGAAGAAAAGCAAAATGAACAATTCGACGAGTCGAATCAAGATGCTCAATCTGTTGCAACTGAAGATGTTGAAGTAAATGAAACAGAAACATCTGAAAATGTTGAAGAGACAGTAGAGGAGAAGGTTGTCGAAATTCCGGAAGCTGAACTCGAACAATTAAAAGAAAAAGCAACACAAGAAGAAGAAAAATATTTACGTTTATATGCAGAATTTGAAAATTATAAACGTAGAATGAAACAAGAATCAGACATTATAAAAAATTATCAATCACAAAGAGTATTGACTGATGTCTTGCCGGCACTTGATAATATGGATCGCGCTTTAAAACAAGAAGGAGATTCAGAAGACTTCTTAACATTTAAAAAAGGCGTTCAAATGGTTTATGATGATTTATTGAGATCATTAAAAGATAATGGACTTGAAGAAATTGAATCATACAATCAAGCATTTGATCCAAATATTCATCAAGCAGTTATGCAAGATAACAATCCTGATTTTGAATCAGGTGTCGTTACTGAAGAATTACAAAGTGGTTATAAATTAAAAGACCGCGTTTTAAGACCAGCAATGGTTAAAGTAAATGAATAAATAATTGAAATTAAAACGTAAATATATATTGGAGGAATTATTCTTATGAGTAAAGTAATAGGTATAGACTTAGGGACAACAAATTCAGTAGTTTCAGTATTAGAAGGCGGAGAGCCTAAAGTTATTCAAAATCCTGAAGGTAACAGAACAACACCATCAGTTGTAGCATTCAAAGATGGCGAAACACAAGTTGGTGAAGTAGCTAAGCGTCAAGCAGTTACTAACCCAAATACAATTCAATCAGTAAAACGTCATATGGGTACTGATCATAAAGAAAAAGTGGAAGATAAAGAATATACACCACAAGAAATCTCAGCTATGATTTTACAAAATTTAAAAGCAACAGCTGAAAGCTATTTAGGTGAAACAGTTACTAAAGCAGTTGTTACTGTTCCAGCTTACTTTAATGACTCAGAGCGTCAAGCAACTAAAGATGCTGGTAAAATTGCTGGTTTAGAAGTTGAACGTATCATTAACGAACCAACTGCAGCAGCATTAGCTTACGGTTTAGATAAAACAGAAACTGACCAAAAAGTATTAGTATTTGACCTTGGTGGTGGTACATTTGACGTATCTATCCTTGAACTTGGTGACGGTGTATTCGAAGTATTAGCTACAGCAGGTGACAACAAACTTGGTGGGGATGACTTCGATGATGTTATCATTAAATATTTAGTTGAAGAATTCAAAAAAGAAAATGGCATAGACTTATCTCAAGATAAAATGGCTGTACAACGTTTGAAAGATGCTGCTGAAAAAGCTAAAAAAGATTTATCAGGCGTATCATCAACTCAAATTTCATTACCATTTATTTCTGGTGGAGCAAATGGTCCATTACATCTTGAAACAACACTTTCAAGAGCTAAATTCGAATCATTAACTAGCGAATTAGTAGAAAGAACAATGGGTCCTACTAGACAAGCAATGAAAGATGCTGGTTTATCAAATTCTGAAATTGATGAAGTTATCTTAGTTGGTGGTTCTACACGTATCCCAGCAGTTCAAGAAGCTATTAAAAAAGAAATCGGTAAAGAACCTAACAAAGGTGTTAACCCAGATGAAGTTGTAGCAATGGGTGCTGCAATCCAAGGTGGCGTAATCACTGGTGATGTTAAAGACGTTGTATTATTAGACGTAACACCATTATCATTAGGTATTGAAACAATGGGTGGCGTTTCTACAGTATTAATCGAAAGAAATACAACAATCCCAACATCTAAATCACAAGTATTCTCAACTGCAGCGGATAACCAACCAGCAGTAGACATTCACGTATTACAAGGTGAACGTCAATTAGCAGCGGATAATAAAACGTTAGGTCGTTTCCAATTAACTGATATTCCACCAGCACCACGTGGCATGCCTCAAATTGAAGTTTCATTTGATATCGATAAAAACGGTATTGTAAATGTTACTGCAAAAGATTTAGGTACTAATAAAGAACAAAAAATCACAATCGAATCAAGCTCATCATTATCTGATGAAGAAATCGATCGTATGGTTCAAGATGCAGAGAAAAATGCAGAAGAAGACAAAAAACGTCGTGAAGAAATAGATGTAAGAAACGAAGCTGATCAAATGGTATTTACAGTTGAAAAAACGTTAACTGATTTAGGCGAAAATGTTGATGAAGCCGAAAAAGCTAAAGCTGAAGAAGCTAAAGAAGAATTGAAAACAGCATTAGAAGGTACTGATATTGAAGATATCAGAACTAAGAAAGATGCACTTCAAGAAATTGTTCAACAATTATCAGTGAAAATGTATGAGCAAGCAGCTCAAGCACAACAAGGTGCTGAAGGAGCAGAAGGACAAGCAACTTCTGATAAAGAAGACGTAGTTGATGCTGAATATACAGAAGTTAACGAAGACGATAAAAAATAATACTATTTTTAAAAAGTCAAAGTCAATGTGATTGGCTTTGACTTTTTTAGTTCTTATCAGTATTATAAATCAGTGTGTAAAGGAGAGATTTTTTTGGCAAAGAGAGATTATTATGAAGTGCTTGGTGTATCCAAAGATGCTTCAAAAGATGAAATTAAAAAAGCTTATAGAAAATTATCAAAAAAATATCACCCTGATATTAATCAGGAAGAGGGATCAGATGCTAAGTTTAAAGAGATTTCAGAAGCATATGAAAACTTAAGTGATGAAAATAAACGTGCGCAATATGACCGTTTTGGACATAATGGACCACAACAAGGATTTGGAGGGTCACAAGGCTTTGGAGGACAAGACTTCTCTGGCTTTGGTGGATTTGAAGATATCTTTGGCTCATTCTTTGGTGGTGGAGGTTCTAGAAGAGACCCTAATGCCCCTAGACAAGGTGATGACTTACAATATAGTATGACATTAACTTTTGAAGAAGCAGTATTTGGTACGGAAAAAGATATTACTGTTCGTAAAGATGTAGAATGTGATACTTGTGATGGTAATGGTGCGAAACCAGGTACTAAGAAAAAGACATGCTCATATTGTAATGGACAAGGTCATGTAACAGTTGAACAAAATACTATTCTTGGTAGAATGCAAACGCAAAAAGTATGTCCAGAGTGCGAAGGTTCAGGACAAGTATTTGAAGAGAAATGTGTAGATTGTCACGGTAAAGGTACACAAAACAAAAAAGTAACAATTAAAGTTAAAGTACCAGCTGGTGTAGATAATGACCAACAAATTCGCTTAGCAGGTAAAGGTGGTCCAGGCGTAAACGGTGGACCAGCAGGTGATTTATATGTTGTGTTCAGAGTGAAACCAGATAGTAAGTTTAGACGTGATGGAGACGATATTTTCTATGAATTGAACTTATCATTCCCACAAGCTGCTCTAGGAGATGAAGTAACTGTACCTACCTTAAATGGCAGTGTTGCATTAACAGTACCTGCAGGAACTCAAACTGGTAAGCAATTTAGACTTAGAGAAAAAGGTATTCAAAATGTACATGGATACGGAAAAGGCGACTACTTTGTAACAGTGAGAGTAGTAACACCTGATCGATTAACTGAACGACAAGAAGAGCTTTTACGTGAATTTGCTGAAATTGGCGGAGAGAAACTAACAGAACAACCTTCTAGCTTAAAAGATAGAGCTAAAAAGTTTTTTAAAGGAGAATAGCCTGTGAACTGGATTGAGTATGCAATCATGATTAATAAGGAAGCTGAACACGTTGTAACTGCATTATTAAATGATTTAGGTGCAAATGGTGTTGTTATTGAAGATTCAGCAGAATTAGATAAAGAGCACGAAGATGTTTATGGTGAAATATATGAATTAAATCCTGAAGACTACCCTGATCATGATATTAGAGTGAAATGTTATTTTAATGAGCTTGTGTTTACAGAAGAATTAGAGCAAGAAATTAAAGATACAATTTCAAAAGTAGAAGGCATTAATGCTGAAATACTTTCTTTTTCTAAGACAATTATTAAAGAATCAGACTGGGAGAATGAATGGAAAAATTACTTTCACCCATTTAAGGCTTCTGAAAGATTTGCAATTGTTCCAAGTTGGGAAGAATATGAAAATAATGATGAAGATTTATGCATCGAACTTGATCCAGGAATGGCATTTGGTACAGGTGATCATCCAACGACAAGCATGTGCTTAAAACATATAGAAGAAGTTGTTGAACCTACACACAAAGTCATTGATGTAGGAACAGGTTCAGGTATTTTAAGTATTGCTTGTCACTTGCTTGGTGTTAGATCAATAAAAGCAGTAGATTTAGATGATTTAGCAGTTAATGTAGCTAAAGAAAACTTTATAAAAAATGATTGTGATCAAGATATTTTGGCTGTTCCAGGTAACTTATTGACTGAAGAAACAGAACAATATGATGTGATAATTGCTAATATTTTAGCTCACATTATAGATTTAATGATTGAAGATAGTTACAATCGTTTAAATGATGGTGGATATTTTATTACTTCTGGTATAATAGATGAAAAGTCAGAAGAAATTATTGATAAATTAGAGCACTATGGTTACACAATTGAAAAAGTTTTAAGAGAAGATGGTTGGGTTTCAATAAGAGCTAGAAAGTAGGAGAAATGATGCAAAGATATTTCTTACTCGAAAACGCTGAGTTAAATCAGCGTTTTTTTATACATAATACGGATGATATACATCACATTAAAAATGTAATGCGTATGCAAGTTGATCAAAAATTAATATTAACGTTTAAAGATCAAAAGTCTTTAATATCGAAAATAATTGCCTTTAATTCAGATAACATTGAACTAGAGACAATAGAAGATACAACGAGACTTACAGAACTGCCTGTTGAGATTACAATTGCAAGTGGCATGATTAAAGGCGATAAATATGAATGGATGATTCAGAAAGCTACTGAAATGGGCGCACATCACTTTATTGCTGTTCAATCTGAACGTACGGTTATTAAATTAGACGAAAAAAAGCGCGACAAAAAGATTGATAGATGGCAAAAAATCGTTAAAGAAGCTAGTGAACAAAGTATGCGATTGACGATACCTGACGTAAAGTATCAGTCGAATTTTAAAGCGGTTTATGATAATATGAATGAATATGATTATGTATTAATAGCTTATGAAGAAGAGGCTAAACGCGGCGAAACGAGTAACTTACACAAAGTGATTACTCAACTTGAGCAAGGTCAGAAAATACTACTTATCTTTGGACCAGAGGGTGGATTAACTGAAAATGAAGTCAATCTATTTGAAAGTGCAGAGAAAGTAGGTCTCGGACCGAGAATTTTAAGAGCAGAAACCGCGCCTTTATATGCTCTATCTGCCTTGAGCTATCAATTAGAATTAATGAGGTGAATATAATTGGCTACTGTAGCATTCCATACTTTAGGATGTAAAGTGAATCATTATGAAACTGAAGCAATTTGGCAATTATTTAAGGAACATGATTATGAAAGAGTGGATTTTGAAACAAATGCTGATGTGTTTATTATAAATACTTGTACAGTAACAAATACTGGCGATAAGAAGAGTAGACAAGTAATAAGACGTGCCATTCGTAAAAATCCAAATGCAGTTGTGTGTGTAACAGGATGTTATGCGCAAACTTCTCCTGCAGAAATCATGGCAATTCCTGGGGTAGATATTGTAGTTGGTACGCAAGATAGACATAAACTAATTTCTTATATCGAAGATTATAAGGCAAGTAGAGAACCAATAAATGGTGTTGGCAACATCATGAAGAACAGAAAGTATGAAGAATTAGAAGTACCATACTTTACGGATAGAACACGTGCATCATTGAAAATACAAGAAGGTTGTAATAACTTCTGTACATTCTGTATTATTCCTTGGGCAAGAGGTCTAATGAGATCAAGAGACCCTGAACAAGTTGTTAGCCAAGCAACAACACTAGTTAATTCAGGTTATAAAGAGATAGTATTAACAGGTATTCATACTGGTGGTTACGGTGAAGATTTAAAAGATTACAACTTAGCTCAATTATTAAGAGATTTAGAGCAAGTTGAGAATTTAGAACGCATTCGTATCTCATCTATAGAAGCGAGCCAATTAACTGATGAAGTAATCGATGTTATAGACCAATCAACTAAAGTTGTCCGTCATTTACACATTCCATTACAATCAGGTTCGGATACTGTATTAAAACGTATGAGAAGAAAGTATACGATGGCACATTTTTCTGAGAGACTACAGAAACTTCATAAAGCTCTACCAGGATTGGCAGTTACAAGTGATGTAATCGTAGGATTCCCTGGTGAAACTGAAGAAGAATTCCAAGAAACGTATGACTTTATCGTTAAACATCAATTCTCAGAATTACATGTCTTCCCATATTCAATGCGTACAGGTACACCTGCGGCAAGAATGACTGACCAAGTGGATGAAGATGTTAAGAATGATCGTGTGCATCGTTTAATCGAATTATCTAACCAACTTGCGAAAGATTATGCTTCTAAATTTGATCAGACGGTTCTTGAAGTGATTCCAGAAGAAAAGGGCTCAACGGATGGAAAATTAGTAGGATATGCCGATAATTACATGAAGATAGAATTTGAAGGCGATGAAACATTAATTGGAGAACTTGTAAAAGTTAAAGTAACAACACCTGGTTATCCAATTAATGAAGGAAAACTTGTAAAAGTAGTCAATCATGCAACTAATAAGGACGAAAGAATAGTTGCGTTTTAATATTCATAACAAATGATTATTGACTTAAAAAATGACTTATTTTATAATGTTAAAGTACATAGTAATTTATATACTATGTAAATGACCTATAAAGCTTTGTTGATATTTGGAGGGAGGGAAATACACATGTCTAAAACAGTAGTTCGTAAAAACGAATCAATCGAAGATGCGTTACGTCGCTTTAAACGTACAGTTTCAAAAAGCGGTACGATTCAAGAAGTACGTAAACGTGAGTTCTATGAAAAACCAAGCGTTAAACGTAAAAAGAAATCAGAAGCAGCTCGTAAACGTAAATTTAAATAATTAATTTTTTATTGAACTCCCTCAATGAATATTAATTAATTATAATGAACGAAATTTACAGTTAAACTGTGATGAAAGAGGTAAAGACTTTAGTCTTTACCTCTTTTTTTATTATATAGATGGTAATAAAATATAAAATCAGAATCATATTGATTTAGATTTTAGTTCGGGCTAAATTTATTGTATAATAATATAGAGGGGTGAGATTATTGTTTTCAGCATATGGATACATAGTAACGTTTATTCAACATCAATTGAATTTAGGTATTATTTCAAATGAAAGTCTTTCATCTATTGGAGATTTTATTTCATTACCTATAGTTACATTAGTATTGACTTGTATTATTTTTCTAGGTGCGCTTTATCAAATTTATTCAAAACATATTAACTTTGCAGGCATCCTGAGTATTATTTGTACACTTATCTTCTTCATAGGATATGTTATTATCGATGAAATTAGTTTGATTTCCGTTTTACTATTTGGTGTAGGTGTACTGCTTGTAATCATTGAATTATTTGTAATTGGTGCAATACTAGGCATTCTTGGTTTTATAGCGATTATTGCTAGTTTTATACTAGTTGGGGAAAATATCCTTACAATGGGAATGATAATTGCTATCGCTTTAATTTTAACAACGATAGAGTGGGTGATATTAGTGAAAGGATTTAATCGGAAAATACCATTCTTTGATAAGGTCATTCTTCGAGATTCAACAAACAAAGAATCAGGCTACACATCTCATGATGATAGAAGTCATTTGATTGGCAAACTATGTGTAACATATACTGCTTTAAGACCCTCAGGTATTATCATAGTTGATGATGAAAGAATAGATGCAGTATCGGATGGTACGTTTATTCAAAAGGATCAACAAGTCAAAATTGTACAAGTTGAAGGTACAAGAGTAGTAGTAAGAGAAATATAAAATAGAAAAGGAGCGCGAAGCATATGATTTCAGGTTTAATAGCATTTGTTATTATAGCTGTTATATTAATTGTACTGTTAATGATTTTATTCTCATTTGTACCAGTAGGATTATGGATATCAGCAGTTGCAGCAGGAGTTAAAGTAGGGATTGGTACACTTGTAGGTATGCGTTTAAGACGTGTATCACCTAGACGTGTTATTAACCCGCTAATTAAAGCACATAAAGCAGGTTTAGCATTAACAACGAATCAATTAGAATCTCATTATTTAGCAGGAGGTAACGTTGATAGAGTTGTAGACGCAATTATCGCAGCACAAAGAGCTGAAATTAACTTAGCATTCGAAAGAGGGGCAGCAATTGATTTAGCTGGTCGTGACGTACTTGAAGCAGTACAAATGTCAGTTAACCCTAAAGTAATCGAAACACCATTTATTTCTGGTGTAGCAATGAATGGTATCGAAGTAAAAGCGAAAGCTAGAATCACTGTTAGAGCGAACATTGATCGTTTAGTAGGTGGTGCTGGTGAAGATACAATCATCGCACGTGTAGGTGAAGGTATTGTATCAACAATCGGTTCAAGTCAACATCATACGAAAGTACTTGAAAATCCAGATAGTATTTCTCAAACCGTATTAAGCAAAGGATTAGATTCAGGTACAGCATTCGAAATCTTATCCATTGATATTGCTGACGTAGATATCGGCAAAAATATCGGTGCAGATTTACAAACTGAACAAGCACTTGCGGATAAAAATATCGCACAAGCTAAAGCAGAGGAACGTCGTGCAATGGCTGTAGCAACTGAGCAAGAAATGAAAGCAAGAGTACAAGAAATGCGCTCTAAAGTTGTTGAGTCTGAAGCAGAAGTACCACTTGCAATGGCAGAAGCATTAAAATCAGGTAACATTGGTGTTAAAGATTATTATAATCTTAAAAATATCGAAGCTGACACTGGTATGAGAGAAGCAATTAATAAGAGCACTAAGCCACAAGATTCTAATTCACCGAACCAATAAGAAAGGTGATTTAATATGGAAATAGGCATAATTATTTTTGTAATCTATGTATTGTTTAGTATAGTGAGTGGTATCATTGAAGGTAAATCTAAGAATAATAAAAAGAACAACAAAATACCACGCCCGAATCAGCAACAGAATCCTGTTGAAAAGCAAGGGACTTCACAACAAGAATTACAAAATTTAAAAAAGAAATACGAAGCATATGTTCAGAAGGCAGAAGCAAGCTCTACAAAGCGAATGTCAGATCATTACCATGATTTAGCCAACAAACTAGAAAAGCATCTTAAACAGCATAATATTGATGTACAGCGCCCTGTTAAAAACAAGCCTGTTCAACAAAAGAAAGCAACAGTTCAACCAGTACAAGATGCACACACAAAACACGATAATGCATATTTAAATCATGAAAAAGAAGTGGTTCAAAAAGGTAGACCTAAAAAACAACAAGAAGCCATCAGTAGTTTGATTGAATTTAACAATGAAGAGAAAAAATCTTTAACTGCTATTCAAAAAGAAAATATTTCTAAAGTTGAAGAAGAAGCGAATGAAATTATTTACAATACACAGCTTTCTGAGAGAACTAGACGTTCAATGATTAAACAACTTTATTTAAATAGCAAACATAAATTTAATGATGAAGCAATAAATATTGATGAGAATCAAATTGTTAATGGGATTATCTGGTCAGAAATTTTAAAAAGACCAAAAGAACTATAATTCATAAAACCAACGAAGCATACCGCTTCGTTGGTTTTTTTGTATCGTTATTAGGTGTTTCAATGAAAGAGGTGTCTATATTAGCAAGAGTATGCAAACGTGCAAATAAGCGTGTCTATATTAGCAAGAATGGGTAAACATGCAAATAAGGGCGCCTATATTAGCAAGAGTAAATAAACATGAAAATAACGACATACCTCGTATATAACAAAACACCGCAAATTGCCTAAACAATTTGCGGTGTTAAATTTACTTACTTTTTATTTTTCACTTTGTAAGAAGTTGAAAATGAAATTAGCGTTGTCTGTATTCTCGATAACACCTCTATAATTATCTGAACCTGGACCGAATGCATAGCTATTTACGTCTTCTCCAGTATGTCCTGTCGTTGTCCAACCTGTATGTGATTTATCATTTATTGGTTTTTGGATAGCATCTTGTAACGCTTGATATTGTTTTTCATAAGCATCGTCATCTTCACTTAATTTGCTTAATTTTTTAGCTTGTTTTTCAATTGATTTGATTGTGTTATTGTCTACATCAAATCCATAACCTTCTTGTATTACTGTTTGGATATCTTTGCCCTCAGCTATTTGTGTAGTCATATAACTACCAGAGTGTTTCATTTGGTGAATTGGTTTTGGATCCCATAAGTAGTCTTCACCTTTACCGATTGTTAAACCACCAGTTGAATGATCGGCAGTTGCTACAACAAGCGTATCAGGATGTGATTTAGCATAATTCGTTGCTTGTTTAAATGCATCTTCAAAACCTGACATTTCAGACATAACACCTGTGATATCGTTTGGATGACCAGATTTATCTATTGATGAACCTTCAACCATCAAGAAGAATCCTTTATCATTTTGTTCTAGTTTTTGTAACGCTACTGATTGCATTTCTGCTAATTTTGGATCATCGTTTGGTGCATCAATTTGTAAAGGCATGTTCTCTTCAGAGAATAGTCCTAGCACCTGGTCGCTTTGTGAATTAAGTAATGCATTTTTATTATCTACAACATCATATCCATCTTTAGCGAATTTTTGTTTTAAATTACCATTTGATTCGCCAAAGTATTTATCGCCACCACCTAATAGAACATCGACAGTATGTTGACCATTGATTTTTTGGTTGTAAAATTGTTGCGCGATTTCATCTTTTTTATCTCTACTATCAACGTGAGCCGCATACGCAGCAGGTGTAGCATCTGTAATTTCAGAAGTTGCTACTAGACCTGTAGATTTACCGTTTTCTTTAGCTTGTTCTAAAACTGATTTTACTTTTTTCTTATTAGTATCGACACTAATAGCACCGTTATATGTTTTTACGCCAGTACTGAAGGCTGTGGCACCAGCAGCAGAGTCGGTTACATTTTCTTTCGCATCTTTAGGATCTGTTTTTTGTTGTCCTTTTAAATATTGATCAAAAGCAGTTTCTTCTATTTCTTGTGTGTCAGGGTTATCAGCAAAATGACGATAAGCTGAATTATAAGACGGTCCCATACCATCACCAACCATAAAAATTATATTTTTAGGATTTTTAGTGTTACCAGTTACTGAAACATTACTGGATGCTTGTGAATCTGGTGTACCTGAAGCAAATGCTGTTCCCATTGCTGTTGTCGTTAATAATAAACTTGCTGCAAGTGTCGTCCCGATTTTTCGTTGGAATTTCATAAATTAAAATGCCTCCTAATATGTATTCATTACGCTTTAAGCTTATCAAAACAAAGTTAATAAAATATTGTTCTTTTGTAAGGATAATGTAAATATTTAGCAGTATAATAATAGTAAGAGGGTTGAATACATATAGACGAGATGAAAAGTTGTTTTTATTCACAAAATAAATCTTTCGAATTACAATAAAAGTAGATATCAAGAAGGTGTGATGATGATGAAATTTAAGAAGAAACAAAGCTTATTTTCAATTGTGATTTCATTTATATTATTTTTAATCGCGTTAATACCACTTTTTATTAGTAATCAATATTTGATCATTATAACTTTTGTACTTGTAGGTTTAATTATATTTAACATATTAGTTGAAAGGTACATTGTTCAAGAACATTTTTTAATGGTTAGAAGAGGATTATTCAAAACCACTTATAATATTTTTGATATTGAACAAATTAATATGACTAAAACGATAGAAGGAACGAGTATGTTAGAAATCGTTTCTAAAGGTCAAATAGTTGAAAAAGTATCGCCTATAAAAGAAAGAGAATTTATCATCACACTGATTCGTATTAATCCTAAAATAAAACTGAATAATAGTAACCGATTATATGAGTTCAATAAAATTAATAAAATACTCACAAGACAAGAAAACGTAAATAATATGCAAAATAAAGTGCATAAGATTGCACGTGATAATAAGGTTTGGTACATTTAAAGTGTTAACAATTCAACTTACAAAGGAGACATTTAATGCCTACATTAATTCAAATCGAGAATATGGATCAAGCTCAAGCATTACTAGGTAATGGAGATGAGCACATAAAATATATTGAAAATGAACTCGAGGTGGATATTTTAACACGAGGACAAGAAATTAGTGTTCGCGGCAAAATACTAGAAAATGTTGAAAAAGCCGAAAGTATATTGCTTAATTTGTTAAAAGTAATTGAAAGTGGCGCAACAATTTCGATAAATGATGTACAAGCAGCTGTGAAAATGGCAGATAAAGGTACAATAAATGAGTTAATCAATTTATATGATGAAGAAATTACAAAAGATAGCAACGGTAAAATAATAAGAGCAAAAACGATGGGTCAAAGAGTTTATATCAATCATATTAAAAATAACGATTTAGTATTTGGTATAGGTCCTGCAGGTACAGGTAAAACATTCTTAGCTGTAGTTATGGCAGCGAGAGCGTTAAGGCTTGGTCAAGTTAAACGTATTGTATTGACGCGTCCTGCAGTTGAAGCTGGTGAATCATTAGGATTTTTACCTGGCGATCTTAAAGAGAAAGTCGATCCTTATTTAAGACCACTATATGATGGTTTACATACAGTATTAGGAACAGAACAGACAACACGATTAATCGAAAGAGGAACAATTGAAATAGCACCTCTTGCATATATGAGAGGTAGAACGCTGGATGATGCATTTGTCATTCTTGATGAAGCGCAGAACACGACACATCCACAGATGAAGATGTTTTTAACTAGGCTTGGATTTGGATCAAAAATGGTCGTAACCGGTGATAGAACTCAGATTGATTTACCTAAAGGTGTGAAAAGTGGTCTGATAGAAGCAGATCAAAGATTAAGTGGTGTTAAGGGAATAGCAATTTCATATTTAGAACAAACAGACGTAGTGAGACATCCACTAGTTGGAAAAATAATAAATGCATACGAAGAGGAGAAATAATATGCTAACGATAGATTTTATTGATGAACAAGAAGTTATTGAACAAGAAACGAAAGATCAAATTGAATCGTTATTAAGATTTGCTGCTGAAAAGGAAGATATTACTGAAGAAGCAGAATTATCTATTTCATTTGTTGATGAAGAAGAAATTCAAGCAATCAATCGTGACTATAGAGACAAAGACAAAGTAACAGACGTAATCTCATTTTCACTTGAAGAAGATGAACCTGAAATTGAAGGTTTGGATATTCCAAGAGTGTTAGGTGACATTATTATTTGTCTTGAAGTGGCTAAAGAGCAAGCTGAGTCTTATAATCACAGTTTGAGTAGAGAACTTGGATTCCTTGCATTACATGGATTTTTACATCTTCTAGGTTATGATCACATGACAGAAGAAGATGAAAAAGAAATGTTTTCTCGACAAGATGAAATATTAAATGCATTTGGACTTACACGTGAATAAACTGATCAATCGCTTTAAATTTCCTTTAGCAGGTTTTATTACGATTTTAAGAAAAGACTGTAATTTTATTTTGCATTTAATTGCTGGAATCATCGTTATCATTATGGGATTGCTATTCAAATTAAATATTAATGAATGGCTATGGATGATTTTAGCAATAAGCATGGTACTAATAACTGAAGTGATTAATACATCAATCGAATATGTGGTTGATTTATATACTGACGAATATCATCCGCTAGCAAAGCATGCGAAAGATACTGCTGCATTTGCTGTATTATTAGCATCAATTATGGCGGTGTTAATTGGTGTATTGATATTTTTACCGAAAATAATAAATATTTTTTAAGGGGAAGAGATTATGGAATTTAAACAAGAATGGTATGATGGCGCTAGAGAAGCACAAACAAGAGCATACACACCATATTCAAAATTTAATGTTGGGGCATATTTAATTACGAAAGATGATAAAGTATTTTACGGGGCAAACGTTGAAAACGCGGCATATCCTTCTACGATTTGTGCAGAAAGGTCTGCACTTGTTGCAGCAATATCAGATGGCTATAGACCGGGAGACTTCAAATGTATTACAATAACAGTTGACGCTGATGCACCATCATCACCTTGTGGCACATGTCGACAAGTAATGAAAGAACTTTGTGATGATGACATGCCAGTATATTTAACAAATCAAACAAATGAAAGAATTGAAACTACAGTTAATGAATTATTACCTTTAGGTTTCTCAGGAAAGGATTTAGAATAAATGAATGAATTTAAATCAGGGTTTATATCCATTATAGGTAGACCCAACGTTGGTAAATCAACTTTTATGAACAAAGTCATTGGTCATAAAGTTGCAATTATGTCTGACAAAGCACAAACAACAAGAAATAAAGTACAAGGTGTACTTACGACTGATGATGCACAAATGATCTTTATTGATACACCAGGTATTCATAAACCTAAACATGCGTTAGGTGATTATATGATGAAAATCGCTAAAAATACTTTAAAAGAAGTAGATTTAATCATGTTTATGGTTAATGCTGATGAAAGTATTGGTAAAGGTGATGAATATATCATTGATTTACTACAACAGACAAAGACACCTGTCTTTTTAGTATTGAATAAAATAGATTTAATTCATCCAGATCAACTAATCGTTGAAATCGAAAAGTATCAAAAGAAATTAGAGTTCGCTGAAATCGTTCCTATTTCTGCATTACAAGGTCAAAATATTGAAACATTGTTAACTCAATTTAAAAAATACATGGAAGAAGGTCCAATGTATTATCCTAAAGATCAAATTTCAGATCACCCTGAACAATTTGTTGTGGCGGAATTAATTAGAGAAAAAGCATTACACTTAACGAACCAAGAAATACCGCATGCAATTGGTGTTAAAGTAGATAAAATGACTAAAGCTGAAAATGAGAAAGTTCATGTAGAAGCAACTATCTATGTTGAACGAGATTCACAAAAAGGTATCGTCATCGGTAAAGGTGGAAAAATGCTTAAAGAAATAGGCAAACGTGCTCGCCGTGATATTGAAATGTTACTTGGCTCTAAAGTTTATTTAGACTTATGGGTAAAAGTTCAAAAAGATTGGCGTAATAAGCCGAACTTTATTAAACAAATCGGTTACCGTGAAGACGAGTATTAATAGAATGGAGGCGATGATAATATGCTTTATAAACAAGAAGGATTTGTCATTCGCTCAGTAAACTATGGTGAAAATAATAAAATCATAACCATATTAAATGAACATGGTCATAAAGTACCATTAATGGCACGTGGTGCTAAAAAAACAAGTCATCCTTTACAAGGGGCAACACAGCCCTTTGTACATGGCTTGTTTATTTTTTCGAAGTTTAAAGGAATGGGCACACTGTCTTCTGCAGATATAATCAATAGTCACCGAATGATGCAAAGCGATTTATATAAAAGTGCGTACGGTGCATATTGTATTGAAGTTGTGGATAAAGCATTAGAAGAGGAAGAACATGATGTATTCTTCTATGAATTGTTGTTAGGTGTGTTTCAAGCAGTAGAAAAGGGCGTAGACGCAGATACAATGAGTATGATTGTTGCATTGAAATGCATGCCTAAATACGGCTATGAACCTATGTTTAATGCTTGTGTAATTACAGGTGATATGAATCAACAGCAGTTAAATGCTTATAGCTTTAAATATAATGGACCAATTAGTAATCAAGCATTAAGCAGTGATGAACATGCGTACCGTATATCAAATAAAGCATTATACTTTATGAATTTAATGTATCAATTACCAATACAGAATCTAAATAGCTTCAACATAAGTGATGATATAAAGAAAGAAATTCAAACTTTAATTGATAATATGTATGACGAATATGTCGGTGTGGTCTTTAGATCAAAAAAATTATTAAAGCAACTAGACAATTTAAAAATATAATAAAAAAGAGACTGGATATCCAGTCTCTTTTTTATTATATTTTTAGAATCTAACTTTTTCAGCTAAGAAGTTTTCAACTTCATCAATTGGCATACGAACTTGTTCCATAGTGTCACGGTCACGTACTGTCACTTGATTATCTTCTAATGAATCAAAGTCGAAAGTGATACAGTATGGAGTACCAATTTCATCTTGTCTACGGTAACGTTTACCGATTGATTGAGATTCATCAAAGTCGATTGCAAATCTTTCGCTTAATTTTTCATAAACTTTAATTGCATCTGGTGATAATTTTTTGCTTAATGGTAAGATTGCTGCTTTATAAGGTGCTAAAGCAGGGTGGAAATGTAATACTGTACGTTGTTCTTTCTCACCTTCGTTTTCTTCTTCATAAGCGTCACATAAGAATGCTAAAGTTACACGGTCAGCACCTAATGATGGTTCGATACAATATGGAATGAATTTTTCATTTGTATCTTGATCGTGGTATTTGAAGTCTTCGCCACTGAATTCACTATGTTGTTTTAAGTCGAAATCAGTTCTAGATGCGATACCCCATAATTCGCCCCAACCAAATGGGAATTTATATTCGATATCAGTTGTAGCATTAGAGTAGTGACTTAATTCGTCTTCGTCATGGTCACGTAATTTAGTATTTTCTTCTTTAATACCTAAATCTTTTAACCATTTTGCAGCGAATTCTTTCCAATAGTTTTGCCATTCGATTTCAGTACCTGGTTTACAGAAGAATTCTAATTCCATTTGTTCGAATTCTCTTGTTCTGAAAATGAAGTTACCTGGAGTAATTTCGTTTCTGAATGATTTACCTACTTGAGCAATACCGAATGGTAATTTTTTACGCATTGAACGTTGTACATTTTTATAGTTTACAAAGATACCTTGTGCAGTTTCAGGGCGTAAGAAGATTTCATTTGTTGATGATTCTGTTACACCTTGGAATGTTTTGAACATTAAATTGAATTGACGAATGTCAGTCCAATTAGCTGTACCACTTTCTGGACATGTAATACCTTTGTCATCGATTAATTGTTTCATTTCATCAAAGCTCATGCCATCAGCGATAAAGTTTTCGTCGCCTTCAACATTTTGCATATAATCTTCAATTAATTTATCTGCTCTGTAACGAATTTTAGAATCTTTGTTATCGATCATAGGGTCATTAAAGTTTGATAAGTGACCTGAAGCTTCCCAAGTTCTAGGATTCATTAAAATTGCTGCATCTAATCCAACGTTATATGGAGATTGTTGAACGAATTTTTGCCACCAAGCTTTTTTAATGTTGTTTTTAAGTTCAACTCCAAGTGGGCCGTAATCCCAAGTGTTTGCTAAACCTCCATAAATGTCACTACCAGGGAATACAAATCCTCTGTGTTTTGCTAATGTTACAACTTTGTCCATATCATTTGCCATTAATATTCACTCCTCATTTAAATTAAAAAAGCCCCAAGACATCATTAAATAATGCCTTGGGACGAGTATATTACCCGCGGTTCCACCCAAATTAGTGTAGCCACTCACTTTTTATTAAAATTATATAAGCCAAAACTTTAGTGTTAAGCTTTCACCGACCTTAACTCGCTTTTAAATTCAAAGTTAATTAAAATATAGCACGGTATAACGGAGTTATCAAGTAAAAACAAGTATTCAAATTGAGTAATTTTCATGATACATGTTATAATTAATCTAACTGAATTGTGTTTGAAGGGGTGAGAGCAATCGAATTAAATCAGAGGCAAGAACAAATTGTTCAAATTGTTAAAAATAATGGACCTATTACAGGCGAAAAGATAGCAGAACGCTTGAATTTAACTAGAGCAACTTTAAGGCCGGACTTAGCTATTTTAACAATGGCAGGTTACTTAGATGCACGACCGAGAGTGGGCTATTTTTATACAGGTAAATCAAGTACACAATTATTAAGTGATTCTATTAAGAAAATGACAATTAAAGAATCTATGGCAATACCGGTTGTTATAGAAGAAAGCATGTCAGTTTATGAAGCTATATGTAAAATGTTCTTAGATGATGTGGGTACATTATTTGTCACGAATAAAGAAGGTTTTTTAATTGGTGTTTGTTCAAGAAAAGATCTCTTGAGAGCAGCAATTGGAGGACAAAGTTTAAAAGACACGCCAGTAAGTATAAATATGAGTCGTATGCCAAACATCACAGTTTGTCTAGAAGATGATTTGTTAATTTATGCTGCAAAATTATTAATTGATAAACAAATAGATTCGATACCTGTAGTTAAAAAATTAAAAGGCGATAAGATGAAAGTGAAAGGTAGAATTACTAAGACTACTATAACAAGAGCATTTGTTTCACTTATTGAAGATGAGTAGGAGGAATAGGTAATGGAAGAAATAAGAATAATTATAGCATCTGATTCAGTAGGAGAGACAGCTGAACTCGTAACGAAAGCATGTACATCACAATATAAAACAGAAGGTAATGTTCTAGATATCGTAAGATTACCTTACATAGAGAATGAAAGTAATATTAACGAGGTCGTATCGTTAGCTTTAGAACAAAAATCAATCGTCGTTTACACATTAGTAAAACCAGAAATGCGACTTTATTTGAAAGAAAAATTAGAAGAAAATAATATTGAAAATGTCGATATCATGGGTCCTTTAATGAGTATATTGGGCAATGAATTAAATGAAACGCCACTTAATGAGCCTGGCAATATTCATAAACTTGATGAAGATTATTTTAAGAAGATTGAAGCAATTGAATTTGCTGTGAAGTATGATGATGGTCGAGATCCTAGAGGTTTACCTAAAGCAGACATTATACTTATTGGTGTATCAAGAACATCAAAAACACCTCTTTCACAATATTTAGCACATAAACGATATAAAGTGATGAATGTACCATTAGTTCCAGAAGTTGCGCCACCTGAAGGATTATTTGAAATAGATCCTAAAAAATGTATTGCTTTAAAAATTAATCAAAAGAATTTAAACGCAATTCGTAGAGCACGATTGTTACAACTCGGTTTGAGTGATGATGCAAATTACGCGAAAGATGATCGAATTGAAGAAGAATTAAAATACTTTGAAGAAATTGTTGAAAAAATTGGATGCCCTGTATTAGACGTTTCAGATAAAGCGATAGAAGAAACTGCTAATGACATTATTAAAATAATTACTCAACAAAATCGCTAAAGGGTGAAATAATGCGAATAGAACAAGAAACAATAAATGAAATTAGAGAGAAAAATGACATATTAGACGTTGTGAGTGAATATGTGAAATTGGAAAAAAGAGGCCGCAATTACATCGGTTTATGTCCATTTCATGATGAAAAGACACCATCATTTTCTGTATCAGAAGATAAACAAATCTGTCATTGTTTTGGTTGTAAAAAAGGCGGTAATGTTTTTCAGTTTATTCAAGAGATTAAAGGTGTTTCTTTTATAGACGCTGTAAGTGAATTAGGCGAGAAAGTTAACATTCATGTTGAAAAACAACAAACCGCTCCAACTGAAGGCATGGTTGACGATCATATTAAGATGATTGATATGCACGAGTTAATGGCAAATAATTTTCATTATATATTGAAACATACAGAAGAAGGTGAAGCGGCCTTAAATTATTTAAGGTCAAGAGGCTTTACTGACGAACTTATAAATGATAGAAAAATAGGATATGCACCCAATCAACCTAAGTTTACACATGATTTCCTCGAGAAAAATGGTTATGATGCAGTTTTATCATACGAAGCTGGTTTGTTAAGTAGAAATGATGAAACATTTGATTATTATGACCGATTTAGAGATAGAATCATGTTTCCACTGTTAAATTTCCAAGGTAAGACAGTTGGTTTTTCAGGAAGAACATACACTGACCAATCACCGAAGTATTTAAATAGTCCAGAAACGCCAATATTCCAAAAGAGAAAAATGTTATATAACATTGACCGTGCGCGTAAATTTATTAGACAAAATGATGAAGTGATTCTCTTAGAAGGATTTATGGATGTGATTAAATCTTCAGAAGCTGATATCAAACAAGTTGTCGCTACAATGGGTACAGCATTATCAAAAGAACATATAGTTATGGTCAAAAAACTGGCATCTAATGTTACTTTACTGTATGATGGAGATTTCGCAGGTCAAGAAGCAGCAATAAACGTTGGTAAGACCCTTCTTAATGAGGGATTAAATGTTTATGTTGTGAATCTTCCTAAGCAAATGGACCCAGATGACTATATAACACAGAACGGAAATGAAGCATTTAAATCGTTTGTAGATGGACAAAAACAATCATATGTTGCATTCAAAGCGCAACATCTTTATTATGCCAACGAAAACAATGATTTAAAGCACGAACAACATTTAGAAGAATTAGTTCAAGACATAAATCTGGTCCGATCTGAATTTTTAAGAAAAAAGGTATTGCAACAAGTAGCTGATTTGTATAAAGTAGATGTTAACAGTCTAAAAAATCGACTTACACCGAATATTGTTCAAAATAATGCTGATTATGATTATATCGTTCCAGAATTTAAGGAAAAAAAAGTAGATAAAATCGGCAGAGCAGAGCAAGCGTTGTTGAAACATTTTATGAATCATAAACAGTTATTTTTAGAATATCATTCTAGGATTAATCAAGAAGATTTTACTTCATTGAATAATAGAGTGATTTTTTCACGTTTAAACGGGTATTATAAGAATAATGATGCCTTCAATATTAGTGATTTTTCTAGTTATATTGAAGACCATCACATTATGGAATCAGTAATGTATTTAGATTCATTGTTACTTAATGATGAACCCGAGTCGGAAGAAATGGAAGATTATATTCGAATCATCAGTCCAAATGAACGTGAAGAACAAACAATCGAATATTTAAATGAACAATTAAATTATGCAATACGTGCAGGAGATAAAGACTTGCAAAGCAAATATTTACAAGAAATTGTGCAATATAATCGAAATAGAATGTAAGAGTTAATAACCCGGGAGGCCTATTCATGTCTGATAAAGAATTAAATAAAATTAATAGTGCTAATGAAGCAATACTTACTGTAGAACAAGTAAAAGTTCAATTAATTGAACAAGGTAAAAAAGCAGGACACTTGAGTCATGAAGAAATTGCAGATAAATTGCAAAACTTTGAATTAGACTCAGATCAAATGGATGATTTCTTTGATCAAATTAACGATAACGAAATCAATCTTATCAACGAAAAAGATTCTACGGATACAAATGATAAATTAAATTTAAATGACTTAAGTGCTCCTCCAGGTGTGAAAATAAATGACCCAGTTAGAATGTATTTGAAAGAAATTGGGCGTGTGAACTTATTATCAGCTCAAGAAGAAATTGAATTGGCTAAACGAATCGAACAAGGTGATGAAGTTGCAAAATCACGCCTTGCTGAAGCAAACTTACGACTTGTTGTAAGTATTGCAAAACGTTATGTAGGTAGAGGAATGTTATTCTTAGACCTTATTCAAGAAGGTAATATGGGTCTTATTAAAGCCGTTGAAAAATTCGACTTTAACAAAGGATTTAAATTTTCTACTTATGCAACTTGGTGGATTCGTCAAGCAATTACAAGAGCAATTGCTGACCAAGCACGTACAATCCGTATCCCAGTGCATATGGTAGAAACAATTAATAAACTTATTCGTGTACAACGTCAATTACTACAAGATTTAGGTAGAGATCCTTCACCAGAAGAAATCGGTGAAGAAATGGATTTACCACCTGAAAAAGTTCGCGAAATCCTAAAAATTGCACAAGAGCCAGTATCATTAGAAACACCAATTGGTGAAGAAGATGACAGTCATTTAGGTGATTTCATCGAAGATCAAGATGCGCAAAGTCCATCTGATCATGCGGCTTATGAATTATTGAAAGAACAATTAGAAGATGTATTAGATACATTAACAGATAGAGAAGAGAATGTTTTAAGATTAAGAT
Source organism: Mammaliicoccus sp. Dog046 (assembly GCF_034039665.1). Lineage (NCBI taxonomy): Bacteria > Bacillati > Bacillota > Bacilli > Caryophanales > Staphylococcaceae > Mammaliicoccus > Mammaliicoccus sp. Dog046. The sequence continues at coordinate 1,216,426 of NZ_CP120131.1, forward strand.
TTGGTTTAGATGATGGAAGAACAAGAACGCTTGAAGAAGTAGGAAAAGTGTTCGGCGTGACTAGAGAACGTATTCGTCAAATAGAAGCAAAAGCATTACGCAAGTTGAGACATCCATCTAGAAGTAAGCGTTTAAAAGATTTCATGGACTAATGTTCAAAACTTCATATTAATATCCCAAAAAGCCTTTGACAATGCCTTGTTTTAATATAAAATATAAGTGTATGAAGGTTTAACAAAAGGGAGGTTGTATGAATGAATCGTAATCCTGTTATTCCGTTTGTCTTAATATTATTACTCGGTGTAGGATTAATTTTCTTCATGTCAGCACACGGTGCTAACAAAGAAGATGAAAAAGAAGGAGGTAGCGGTGCTAAAACTGAAAAGTTTGATGCAGCTACTTTTGCTAAAGACAATTGTACAAGTTGTCACGGACAAAATCTTGAAGGTGGAATGGGACCTAAATTAGCCGGTTCATCTAAAGGGGCAGATGATATGAAAAAAATCATCCGTGATGGTAAAGGCTCAATGCCTGCCCATGATGAAGCTACTATTTCAGATAAAGATTTAGACACACTTGTAAAGTACTTAAAAGACGGAGCTAAATAATACAAAAAAATCTTTTGCAATTGCAAAAGATTTTTTTAATGAAAGGAATATATAATGATCCATTTGAATAAGCGTTTAACTAAAGTGAGTGAATATCTTAACCATCGTAAATTAGCTGATATAGGATCAGATCATGCATATTTACCGATTTACGCAATACAAAATCAATTGATTAATACTGCTATTGCTGGAGAAGTTGTAAAAGGTCCATTTTTAGCAGCACAACAAAATACTAAAAATTATGCGTTATCTGATCAAATTGAAGTGAAACTAGGCGATGGCTTAGAAGTTGTCGATGAAACTGTTGATGTCATCACGATTTGTGGAATGGGTGGCCCATTAATTGCACAAATCATTGATGAAGGTAAAAGTAAATTAACCCATTTCCCAGACTTAATACTGCAAGCCAATATACATGCGTTGCCAATTAGGGAAAACCTTCAAAAGTTAGAATATAAAATTGAAGATGAATGTATAATTAAAGAGAAAAAACATATCTATGAAATTATTGTTGCTAAAAAAGGGAACATGCAATTAACAGATAAAGAAATGAAATTCGGTCCAATTTTATTGAAAAATAAAAATGAATTGTTTGCAGAAAAATGGAATAGGGAATTAGAATCTTTAGAGAAAATAAGTAAACAACTTGAAAATCATGATGATCAAACAAGATATCATGAAATTAATTTGCAGATTCAACAAATTAAAGAGGTGTTAGCATGATTATTCGAGAATTATTGAATACTTTAGATGAAAAAGTCCCATTTGCTAGTAGTGAATCTTGGGATAATGTTGGATTGTTGATTGGATCAAAAGAAATTGAGGCAAGTGGCATTTTAACTGCGTTAGATTGCACAATGGAAGTTGTAGATGAAGCAATCGAACAAGGTATCAATACAATTGTTGCACATCATCCACTTATATTTAAAGGCGTTAAAAATATCACTGACGATAGTTATGGTCCGATTATTAAGAAACTCATTCAACATGACATTAATTTAATCGCTTTACACACGAATCTTGATGTTCATCCACAAGGTGTAAGTTATATGATAGGTCAACACATTGGACTTAAACATATGCGTTTACTAGAAGAACAAGAAATTCCATATTATAAAGTACAAATCTTCGTACCTGATAAAGATGTGGAAAAGATGAAATCTATCTTTAACCAACATCAATTGGCACAAACAAATGAATATAGTGAAGTGTTCTTTCAATCACAAGGTAAAGGACAATTTAAACCATCTGAACATGCACAACCACATATCGGACAAGCAAATGAGACAGAAATAGTATATGAAACTAAATTAGAATTTATGGTTGAATCCCATGAGATACAATTAGTGAAAAAATTAATCAATGACTATCATCCATATGAAGAACCAGTGTATGACTGTATAGAAATGAAAAAATCAGCACCAACTGGACTTGGTATCATAGGTGAATTAGACAATGAACAATCAATACAATCATTTGTAGCAGAGTTTAAAGAGAAATTACAAATGCCTGCAGTTAGATATATAGGTGATTTAAAACAAAGTATTAAAACAGTAGCCATCGTTGGTGGAGCAGCAGTAGAATATGCACAATTAGCTAAGAATAAACAAGCTGATTTATTTTTAACTGGCGATGTTAAACACCATGAAGCATTAGATGCTAAAATGGATGGCATTAATATTTTAGATGTTAATCACTATAGTGAATACGTTATGAAAGACGGACTAAAAAACTTATTAAAAACATGGATAGCTGAACCTATTAATATACAATCATCAAAAATTAATACAGATCCTTACGAATATATGTAAGTAAAAGTTGTCTATATAATTTAATATGAAATAAGGCTGGGACATAATGTAATGTCTCAGCCTTATTTAGTATTTTGAATACATAATGTGTATATAAATGTGGTAAAGTTACTGTAAATAATCTATTAGGGAGGAATCATTTATGGCTACAATTACAATATGTGTTAGCGATGATGAAAAAAAGTTCCTAGAATATATGTCTGAATTCTTAGGTATAAGTTTAAGTAAATTGATAAAAGATTATACTATTGATGAACTTGAAGATATTTATGATTCTAAAGTTGGAGATATTGCATTTAAAGAATATCAAAAATCAAGCAACGACACTGTTTCAATTGAAGAGGTAATGAAACAATGGAAAGTAAAATGAATTATGCACTAAATTTCACTAAAAAAGCAAATAAATCTCTAAGTAAGCTAGACAAACTTTCAAGAGATATAATATTAAAGTGGTTATTCAATCACATTCATAATACAGAAAATCCAAGGCAACATGGAAAAGCATTGCAAGGTGAGTTTTCTGGAATGTGAAGATATAGGATAGGTAAATATAGAGTGATTGTTAATATCCAGGATGATGAATGTATTGTTCTGGCAATAGATGTTGGATTAAGAGGTAAAATTTATATGAAAAAATAGCCTTTCATTATATTATGAAAGCCTATCTTTTCAGCTATTAAATTACCACTTAATCTTTCATAATTTCTACAGGTTTTGGTGATTTGATTTTTGGTAGTATTTTTTCTAATGGGACATTGCTCTTTAATTCAGATTGAGTGATGTTCACTGGATCAAAGTTCTTAATATAATCAATAACTTCTTTAACAATCAACGTTGGTGTTGATGCACCAGCTGTCACAGCTACTGTATTTACATTTTGTAGCCATTCTAATTTTAATTCACTCAAATCGGATATACGATAGGCATTTGTATGTGCGATTTCTTTAGAAACTTGTGCAAGTCTATTAGAGTTATTACTTTTTGGATCGCCAACGACAATTAGTAAATCTGCTTGTGTAGCTTGATTTGCTACTGCTTCTTGTCTTACTTGAGTGGCTAAGCAAATTTCTTCATGTACTTCTATATGAGGATATTTGTCACTCAATTCATCTATCAAATGTTTTACATCCCACTGTGACATAGTCGTTTGATTCGTTACGATTAATTTTTTGTCTTTTAATGAAGGTGGTAGCGCTTCGATATCTTCTAACGTTTGTACTAAATGAACGATATCAGGTGCTACTCCGACAGCGCCTTCTGGTTCGGGGTGTCCTTTTTTACCTATATAAATAACGTGATAACCATCAGCTTTAACATTTCTAATTAATTGATGTGTATTTTCTACATCTGGACAAGTTGCATCTATGCAGACAAGTCCTTTTTCTTTTGCGCGTTTTTTAACTTCAGGTGATACACCATGTGCGGTAAATATCACGGTACCGCTATTGATTTGTTCTAATATTTCAAGCCTGTTAGGGCCATCTAAAGTAATGATACCGTCTGATTCGAAGGCATCAGTAACGTGTTTGTTATGGACAATCATACCTAAAATATATATCGGTCGAGGTAGAGACTTATCCATAGAAGCATTTCTTGCTATGACCATTGCATCGACAACACCATAACAATAGCCTCTAGGGGTAATTTTTATAATTTCCATTAATAGCCCTCCTTATTTATACCTATTATAACAACTGGCAAGAATGAATGAAACTAAATTAAAATTCAAAATAAACTATAAAACCTATCATATTGTAAACATTTACTATATAATGTATGAAGTGAAAAAGAAACGAGGAGGGTCGCTTATGACAAAGCATCCGTTTGAACATTTTCAATTAGAAAATGTATTAGTAGACGCGGTTAAAGATTTGCATTTTAATCAGCCGACAGAAGTACAAAGAAGAGTTATACCAAAAATTAAAAAAGGGTCTAATATTATAGGACAATCTCAAACAGGTACTGGTAAATCACATTCATTCTTATTACCATTATTTGATAAAATAGATGTTGAACTTAAAGAACCACAAGTAATTATTTTGGCGCCAACGAGAGAATTGGCAAAACAGTTATATGATGCAGCTTCACATTTAGCACAGTTTAAACAAGGTGTTAAAGTAAGCCTGTACATCGGTGGAACAGATAAATCAAGAGATATTGATAAATCTAAAAACACACCACAAGTGATTGTAGGTACACCGAATAGAATTGATGACATGGCAGTGGAAAAAGCATTAGACCTTCATCTTGCTAAATCAGTAGTTATAGATGAAGCAGATTTAATGATTGATCTAGGGTTTATGCCAAAAGTAGATAGCATTGCAAGTCGTTTAGATGCATCTGCACAAATTTCAGTATTTAGTGCAACAATTCCAAAAGCACTACATCCATTTTTAAACAAATACTTGAGTAATCCTGAATTTGTTGAAATTGAAACGGCAACTTCTAATAAAGATAATATTGATTTCTATTTAATACCTACTAAAGGTGAAGAAAAGAAAGCAAAAATATTACGTGTAATGAAAGTGATTAATCCATATTTAGCAATTATTTTTGCAAATAGTAGAGAAAGAGCAGATGAATTAGTCGCTCATCTTTCTGAAGAAGGATATAAAGTTGGTGTTATTCATGGTGGATTATCACCAAGAGAAAGAACGCAACAAATGAAACGTATCAAACAATTAGATTTTGAATTTGTAGTTGCAAGTGATTTAGCTTCTCGTGGTATAGATATTGAAGGTGTAAGTCATGTTATCAATTATGATTTACCTAAAGAAATTGATTTCTTTACACATAGAGTTGGTAGAACTGGTCGAGGTGACTATAAAGGAATTGCGATTACTTTATATACGCCAGATGAAGATAATTTAATCACGCAAATTGAGAAGAATAATTACAAATTTAAACACGTTGATATTAAAAATGACGAATTCGTTGAGATTAAAGATCGTCAAAAACGTACAAGACGTGTTAAAAAAGAAGATAATATCGAAAATGATTTAAAACAAAAGATTAAAAGAAAAAATAAAAACAAAGTTAAACCTGGTTATAAAAAGAAATTCAAGAGAGAATTAGATGAGATGAAGTTTAAAGAAAAGAAAGCTCATTCTAAGAGAACTAAAAGACAAAGCAGAAAAGGATAGGTGTCATATATGTTAATCGGATCACATGTTTCTATGAGTGGGAAGAAAATGTTGCTTCAAGCAGCAGAAGAAGCGGCGAGTTATAATGCTTCAACATTTATGATTTACACAGGTGCGCCTCAAAATACGAGACGTAAGAAGATTGAAGATTTAAATATAGAAAATGGTAAAGCCGCTATGAAAGAATATGGTTTATCTAATATTGTTGTACATGCGCCATATATTATTAATATCGCTAATACAACAAAACCAGAAGTCTTTAATCTAGGTGTAGAATTTTTACAATCTGAAATTGAACGTACTGAAGCGTTAGGTGCGAAAGATATTGTACTCCATCCAGGTGCACATGTAGGCGCTGGGGAAGAGAAAGGTATTCAAAAAATAATCGAAGGCCTAAACGAAGTATTAACAAACAATAATGATGTAAGAATCGCTTTAGAAACAATGGCAGGTAAAGGTTCTGAATGTGGTAAAACATTTGAAGAAATTGCTCAAATTATAGATGGTGTAGATAATAACGAAAGATTATCTGTATGTTTTGATACATGTCATACGAATGACGCTGGATATAATGTGAGAGAAGACTTTGATGGCGTATTAAATGAGTTCGATAAAATTGTAGGTATTGATAGAATTAAAGTTCTACATGTCAATGATAGTAAGAACCCACAAGGCGCTAGAAAAGATAGACATGAGAACATTGGCTTTGGATCAATTGGATTCGACGCTTTACACTATATTGTAAATCACGAAGCATTTAAAGAAGTGCCAAAAATTTTAGAAACGCCATATGTAGGCGATGATAAAAAGAATAAAAAAGCACCATATAAATATGAAATTGAAATGATTAAAAATGGAACTTTTGATCCTGAATTAAAAGATAAAATCTTTAATCAATAATAAACTAGATGAGGCTGAGACAATTTATTATGTCCCAGCCTCTTTTTTATTCGTAAGCATTACTATTTACATTTTGTTTAATTCATTGTATAGTATTCTATTGACGAGGTGATATACGTGGAAAAAGAAACACCAATATTTGAATTAAAAGACATTAGCTATAGTTATCCAAATAAATTGGCACTTAGCCATATTGATATACAAATCTATAAAGGCGATTTCCTAGCAATAGTCGGTCCGAATGGATCAGGAAAATCTACATTATTGAAACTGATACTTGGCTTATTACCATTACAAAAAGGCGACATCTTCATCAGTGGCGAAAAAATTAACCAATATAAATTCTGGGAGAAAATCAGTTACGTATCACAAAAATCAAATGCGTTTAGCTCTGGATTCCCAGCAACTGTGAAAGAAGTTGTCATGAGCGGTTTAACTAAAAACAAAAGTTTAATCAAATGGTTTAATAAAGAAGATGAAGCAAAAGTAGATGAAATATTGGAAAGACTCAATATTAGCAATTTAAAATATGAAAACATTGCTCAATTATCAGGGGGACAACAACAAAGAACCTTTATAGCAAGAGCACTAATTTCAAAGCCAAGCATTTTAATTTTAGATGAACCTACAGTAGGTATAGATGCAAGGCACGTATCAGAGTTTTATCAATTATTAACACAATTAAAAGAAGAAGGTATTACGATTATCCTCGTAACGCATGACATCGGTGTAGTTGCAGATACAGCAAGTAAAGTAGCTTGTTTAAATCAACATATCCATTTCCATGGTACGAGCGAATCATTTAAATCATTAGATGAAGTATCTATTTCTAAAATTTATGGACATCCAGTTCAATTTGTTGATCATCAACATGACAGAGACTGTTGTCAGGAACAACTCGTAGAAAACAGTATATAAATGATTTAAATAAAATAAGAAAAGTGGCTGAAACATAATATGATGTCTCAGCCACTTTTTATAAATTAGGTTTCTGTCCTGCTCCCATTTTTAATGGTGATTAAGCATTAACGTTAGATTGTTTAATGGATAAACGTTTTTGTTTAATAAATACAGTTATGACTAATGAAATCCAAGCAATAACAACTAATGATTTGATAATACTGATTGCTAAACTGCTTTCAATAAATATACCAAGTAATACATTGATGTTTGTGAAAATGATTAAACCACCGACACCAACTGCTAATACATTCAATGGTAAAGATTTAACTAACCAAGCAGATAGAGGAGCGGCTAAAACACCACCAACACTTAATGAAATAACTAATAACCAATTAATTGAACTCCAGTCGAGAAAAATGAGGAATCCAAGTGAAGCGGAGATAGTAACAAAAAACTCACTTGCTGATACTGTTCCGATAACATATCTTGGTTCTAATTTTTTTGAAGCTAATAGTAATGGTGTATTTACTGGACCCCAGCCACCGCCGCCAACTGAATCTAAAAATCCTGCAAGCGCAGCTTGTGGTATTAAGATTAAGTTAGAAATTGGTTTTACGCCTTTTACAGATTGTTGCGTTTTAGTATTTTTAACGATAAATTGATAAATTATATAAACACCTAACGAAAGTAAGAACAGAGAGATGAAAGGTTTTATATTTTCACTATGAATATTACTTAAAAACGAAGCGCCAATAAATGCTGTAATAGCACCAGGTATTGCTAACTTTAATACTGAAGGTTTATGTACATTTTTAAATTTAAGATGTGAAGCACCTGAAGCGGCGGTTGTTAATATTTCTGAAAAATGAATCGTTGCTGATGCGATTGCTGGTGCTACGCCAAATGTTAGTAAGACGGATGAGGATGATGCACCAAATCCCATACCAAGTGAACCATCTACAAGTTGTGCTAAAAATCCTGCAAGTGCAAAAATAATAATTTTTCTCATTTTATCCTGCTCCTTATTATTATGTATTTGTCGTACGGATATCTAATTAGTATATTAAACTGATTTGTTTACTCGGAATAAGGGGTAAAAAAATAAACACAAATCAAATTTAAAAATGATCAATGTATTTAATAATGTGAATTATTAGATAAATGTAATTATGGTAATTAATAATATATTAATAGAATGACATTGTCAATATAGATTTTAATGAATTATTATTTTTGAGCATAAGTAGTTGATTTAGGAATGAATACGATTTAAACTACTATAAGTGAGAAAAAATGCGTATTTTTATGAAAAGTATAAAATAATAGGAGATTCGAGATGTTAAATAATAAATTAAATAAGCTAAGTAATAAACAGCTCCTAATCAAAGGAGTGTTATATTAATGGTAGAGGCGTTTTTAAACTTTGACTTTATCAGGTATTCTTTTATAAGTGGTGTGTTAGTAGGTTTTATTGCACCATTAATCGGTGCCTTTATCGTTGTTCGTAGATTATCTTTAATTGCTGACGCATTAAGTCACGTCACTTTAGGTGGCATATCTATGGGATTATTTTTAGTAAGTGTCAGTCCCATATTTGCTTCAGTCAATCCCATTTGGTTTGGTATTATATTTTCAATTGCAGGGGCATTATTAATAGAAGAATTAAGAACTGAATATAAACATTATCAAGAAATTGCTATTCCAATTATTATGAGTGGAGGCGTTGGTGTAAGTGTCATATTCATTTCATTGGCTAATGGATTTAATCAAGATTTATTTGGTTATTTATTCGGATCAATTAGTGCAGTCAATTTAAGTGACTTATTTACAATAATCGTAATTACGATTATCGTACTTGTTTTTGTAATTACATTGTATAAATCCTTGTTTGTATTATCATTTGATGAAGAATATTCAAAAGTCATCGGCATGCCAAAATGGATACAATTAGTATTCATTGTCATCGTTGCTTTAGTCATATCGGCTTCAATGAGAGTAGTGGGAATTTTACTGGTTAGTAGTTTAATGACTTTACCAGTTGCTACGAGTATGAGATTAGCAAAAGGATTCAAACAATTGATTGCTTTAAGTATTATTTTTGGAGAAATTTCAGTGATTATTGGTCTGATCTTATCGTTCTATTTGAATATCTCACCGGGTGGTATTATAGTAGGATTATTGATTATAGAGCTATTAGGAAGTATTGCATATAGTAAACTATTGATTAAAAAAGGAGGCTATCATCTTGAAAGTGGAGGAAGCAATTCAAATTTTGAAAAATGATGGTCATAAATATACAAATAAAAGACGAGACATAATTTCATTATTTATAAATGAAGATAAATATATTTCAGCTAAATTCATACAAGAAGCATTAAAGGATGATTATGCAGGTTTATCATTTGATACGATATATCGTAATTTATACTTGTTTAAAGATTTAAACATTATTGAAAGTACAGAAATAGATGGAGAAATGAAATTCCGTATTTCGTGTCAAAGTCATCATCATCATCATTTTATTTGTGAATCATGTGGGACGACAAAAGTAATAGATTTTTGTCCAATGGATTCAATACAACAACAGATTCCAAATGTAGAAATTAAAGCGCATAAGTTAGAAGTTTATGGCTATTGTGAAAATTGTAAGACAGTATAAAAAAACGTTATTGTTACACATTAAAGTGTAACAATAACGTTTTTTATAGTTTAGCTAAAATGTTTGAAACATCATACCAATTATTTATACGATGAATGCCATCATTTAATGTTTTTTGATTGTAAGGTGTGTCGAATAAAAATACAGGGATATTAAGTTGTTGATTAATATCTTCAGCATTATCTAATTTATCTTCAAAGAATATATCGATATTTTGATGTTTAGTTACTTCTAATTTATCATGACTACCTGTTAAAGTGATTTGATCAAATGGAATATCATGTTTTGAAAACCATTCTTTAGTAATATCTTCTAAATAGTTGTGTCGCGCACTAATGTAATATAGTTCATAATCTTGTTGCAGTTGATTTAATATTTCTTTAGCACCTTTAGCAACAGGTGAGTGCTGATAAATGTATGATTCGTTTGTTTTAAACCAATTAAATACATCTTCTTCGTTACAATCTAATACATTTGCTAAATTATACTCAACTATATCTTCATATTTTAATTGTTGATTGAAATCTCTTTGTAAATAGGGTACGAATGTTTTTGGACATGTAACTGTTCCATCAATATCTATACCTAGTCTTGGTTTTTGATTCATAATATCACCTTTGCTTTATGCTTGTTGATTTTCTTTATTTTTTTCCATTTCAGATGCAAGCTTATCTATTTCGAGTTTTAATTCATCTACCATCGTGTCTTCTGGTACTTTTCGTACTGTTTTGCCTTTCATAAATAGCAATCCTTCGCCACGGGCACCAGCAATACCTATATCTGCTTCACGTGCTTCTCCAGGGCCATTTACAGCACAACCTAGTACAGCTACTTTTAATGGAACTTGAAGCTTAGAAATATAGTCCTCAACTTCATTTGCGATAGATATTAAATCAATTTCTATTCTTCCGCAAGTAGGACATGCAATTAACGTAGCAGCATTACTTGCTAAACCGAATGCTTTCAGCAATGATTTGGCTACTTTAACTTCTTCAACAGGATCTGCTGAAAGTGAAATGCGACAAGTATTACCAATACCAAGGCTTAAAATTGCGCCTAAACCTGCTGAGGATTTGACCGTACCATTAAATAATGTACCACTTTCAGTAATACCTAAATGTAGTGGGTAATCAAATGCTTGAGCTGCTTTCGTATATGCTTCAATAGCAAGATTGACATCACTTGCTTTCATTGAAACGATAATATCATGGAAATCCAAATCTTCTAATATTTTAATGTGATGTAGGGCACTTTCAACCATGCCATCAGCAGTCGGATAACCATATTTTCTAATGATATGCTTTTCTAATGAACCAGCATTAACACCTATTCTGATAGGGATACCTTTTTCTTTACATGCATTGACTACTGCTTCTACTTTTTCTCTTCTTCCAATATTTCCAGGATTAATACGAATCTTATCTGCTCCATTTTCAATAGCGATTAATGCTAATTTATAATTGAAATGGATATCAACAACTAAAGGTATATTAATTTGTTCTTTGATATCTTTAATTGCATAAGCATCTTCTTCGTTTGGACATGCAACACGTACAATTTGGCAACCAGCTTCTTCTAATCTCTTAATTTCTGCTACAGTTGCTTCAACATCATAAGTTTTAGTTGTTGTCATACTTTGAATAACGACTTCATCTGAACCGCCAATAGTTAAATCGCCAACTTTAACGGGTCTAGTATTAGTACGATGAGTAATTTCTGCCATGATAAGACTCCTTTATAAAAAACATTATATATTTAATTGGATTGCTGTTTTCCTTTTGGTAAATAAATAATCAATGTAAGTATTGCAATAATAATTATACACCAAGAGAGAATCATTAATAAAGCATTCGACGTAACTATTCCTAACAATAAGACTAAAGTAGGAAGGGTTATAACAAAAGTAATCATTTTTAACCAAGTCATGAATCTAGTTTTTCTATTAAAGCATTTGCTAATAATGTGACCGATAAAGGCAAGGATACTGATTTTAAATGAAATACTTATAAATTGAATGAATAAAAGGAACAGTATGATAATTGCTAAAAAGAAATATTTTGAAGCATTTATTGTTCCTATAAATGAGATTAAATCTTGTTTGTTTTGTATTATGGATGAAAGCGAACCATAACTGATGTTTGTATGATTGTTATAATTTGATAATTCTATATGATCAGGTTTGAAAATAACGAGATGTTTGTCGCTCATTTTGTGTTGATTGGATTGCGTAAATACCATTGATTGAGCGTCATTGAGTTGGATTGTTTTATTATGGGTTAAATCCATCTTGTTATCTTTTATTTTAAAATCTGGAATTTCATCTACGTGTTCATGAACTAACGTTGATAAATGTTTTGTAACTTGTATGTATTGTATTGAATTTGGTAGGATTAAAATGACACTAAGCAACAGCATATGTAGAAAAATATATCTTAATTTCGTAATTCTAAACATTGGATACTTACTTGGATGATTAAATAATCGTTTTAAAGTGTTTATATACTGCATGATTTCACCTCTTTATGTATTCATAATAAGGATAAATTTGTAGAGTTGCAACATGATATAATGCAAAATAAAATTTTTGAAATACAAATTAAACAAATTGTTTGTTATACAACTTTAATCTTGATAAGATAGGTATGTAAAACAAATGAGGAGGATGATTTATTATGGCTTTTGAATTACCAAAATTACCATATGCGTATGATGCATTAGAACCACACATCGATAAAGAAACTATGGAGATTCATCATACGAAACACCATAACACTTATGTAACAAAATTAAACGATGCAGTAAAAGGTACAGATTTAGAAAGTAAATCTATCGAAGAAATCGTTAAGAACTTAAATTCAGTTCCAGATGATATTCGTACTGCAGTGCAAAACAATGGTGGTGGACATTATAATCACTCATTATTCTGGGAACTATTAACTCCAAACGCTGTTGAACCAGCTGGTGAAGTAGTTGACGCGATTGCTTCAACATTCGGTTCATTAGATAAATTCAAAGAAGAATTTGCTGCAGCGGCTGCTGGTCGTTTCGGTTCAGGTTGGGCATGGTTAGTTGTTGATAATGGTGAATTAGCTATCGTTTCAACACCAAACCAAGACAATCCTATTTCTGAAGGTAAATTACCTGTATTAGGATTAGACGTTTGGGAACATGCATACTACTTAAATTACCAAAACAAACGTCCAGATTATATCAATGCATTCTGGAATGTTGTAAATTGGGAAAAAGTAAACGAATTATACCAAGCTGCTAAATAATTCAAACTTTTTGATATTGGATGGCTTCTTTAAATAGAAGTCGTCCTTTTTTTATAAAAAATCACATTATCAATAGCAATGTTTCTTATAATCATATATGATGAAATTATTAGAATAGAGTTAAAAAGGTAGGTTTAGTTGTTGAAACGAGTAAAAAAGAAATCTAAAGAAGAAGCATTTCGCCTTTTAATGAACAAAAGAGTTAGTCTCATATTAGCTGTTGTAGTGATTTTGTTTTCTGTTCTGATTATGAGGTTAGGCTATTTACAGATTGTTAAAGGCGACGAGTATAAGAGAACGATTGATAGTACTGAATCCATTACAGTTAATGAATCTGTGCCAAGAGGTCGTATTTATGATCGCAATGGTAAAGTATTAGTTGATAATGAATCGAAAAAAGCAATTACATATACGAGGGACAGAAGAACGGGTCAAGATGAGATTTTAGAGATAGCTGAAAAATTATCACACTTGATGAAAATGGATACATCCAAAGTTACAGATCGAGATAAGCAAGATTATTGGATCATAAAAAATCCAGACAAAGTTCAAAAATTAATGAAAGATGAGCAAGCACTATTCTCTGACGGAAATATTAGCCAAGATGATTATGATAAATCGTTGTATAAGAAAGTAACATCTAAATATACAGATAAATTAACTAAAAAAGATATGCAAGTATTGGCTATTTTTAGAGAAATGAATGCCGGTTCACAAATGAGTCCAGTCGTAATTAAAAATGATGGCGTTAAGAATGATGAATACGCAGCTGTATCTCAACATTTATCAGAATTACCTGGTGTAAATACAACAATGGACTGGGATAGACGTTATCCATATGGAAACACTTTAAGAACTTTATTTGGAACTGTTTCAAGTAAAGAAGAAGGATTACCTAAAGAGTTAGTCAATGATTACTTAGCAAAAGGCTACTCTAGAAATGATAGAGTCGGTAAATCATATTTAGAATATCAATATGAAGATATATTACGTGGCTCTAAGAAAAAAATGAAATATGTCACAGATAAATCAGGAAAAATCACAAGTTCTGAAGTTGTATCGGAAGGTTCTAGAGGGAACGACTTAGTATTAACAATAGATATTGATTTGCAGAAAAAGGTCGAAGAATATATAGATAAACATATAGAATCACTTAGAGCTGAAGGTGCAACTGATATGGATAGAGTGATGGTTGTTGTACAAGATCCTCGAAATGGAGATATATTAGCAATGGCCGGACGTGATATCGATAAAGATGGTGACATCACTGATGATCACATTGGAAACTTCACAAGTCAATACACGGTTGGTTCATCTGTTAAAGGTGCAACATTACTAACAGGCTATCAAAACGGCGTATTAAAAGTTGGCGATACGATGGTCGATGAGCCATTGAAATTTAATGGTGGATTGACTAAACGATCTTACTTCAACCAAGATGGTAAGAAAACGATAACAGATGCAGAAGCACTGATGCATTCATCAAACGTATATATGTATAAAACAGCACTCTTATTAGCTGGAACACCATATAATAGTGGAATGTCATTACCAAGTGATGTTGAGCAAGCAGGTATTAAATTACGTAAAGGCTTAAATCAAGTTGGTCTTGGTGTTAAAACAGGTGTTGATTTACCAAACGAATCAGCTGGACAAATTGAAACAATCAAAGATAATCCAGGTAACTATATTGATTTAGCGATAGGTCAGTTTGATACTTATACGCCAATACAGCTTTCACAATACGTTGCAACAATCGCTAATGATGGTTATAGATTAAAACCACATTTAGCAAAAGAAATAAGAAATTCAACAAACGAAGATTCACTTGGACCAATTAAAAAGTCATTCAAAGGTGAAGTCATGAATAAAGTGAATAATAGTGACTCAGAAATTAAAGAAGTACAAAAAGGCTTTGACATGGCATTTAATAAACCAGAAGGAACAGGTTATACAAGCTTTAAAGATACAGTTGTAAGATCAGCAGGTAAAACAGGTACAGCCGAAGTATTTAAAGATGGCAAACCAAAAGTAAATTCAACATACATTGGATATGCACCTGCTAAAAATCCAGAACTATCATTCTCTATTACTTATACTAACCAACCAGTACCAGAACCTTGGTTACCAGGTGGAGATCTAGGTAGAGATATAATTAACTATTACTTTAAAGATAAAAAGTAATTATTGATTCAAACACAGCAAATGGTCATACCATTTGCTGTGTTTTTTTATTATTTACAGAAAAATGATCACAAGCATCCCTATAAAACCGCTAAATTAAACGCTTACATTACATGTTAACGAAAACTTTACAATTGCTTAATTCGTAATTAATAAAGTAATTGTAAAGTTAAGGTGTAATAAAGATTAAGGCGTTATTAATTAGGAGGATTTAACATGAAAAAATGGCAAATAATCGGTTCAACGACTGCACTAAGTTCAGTACTATTATTAGGAGCTTGTGGAGGCGCAGCTGAAAAAGCAAATTCAGGGGATACTAAATCTTCAGGAGATAAATTAAGCGGTGAAGTTAAAGGTGACGGGTCATCAACAGTAGCACCTGTAATGGAGAAGATTAATGAAGAATTTTCTTCTGAACAACCAGACGTTTCAGTATCTATCGGGGTATCAGGTACAGGTGGAGGATTTGAAAAATTCATCGCCGGTGAAACAGACTTTGCAAATGCATCAAGAGAAATTAAACCAGAAGAAGAAGAAAAGTTGAAAAAAGAAAAAATAGACTACACAGCTTTTAAAGTCGCACAAGATGGCTTAACAGTTGCAGTCAATAAAGATAATAAATTTGTTAATGAGTTGAGCATGGATGAACTTGCTAAAATTTATAGCGGTAAAGCGAAAACTTGGAAAGATGTAAATCCAAAATTCCCAGCTAAAAAAATCAAAGCATTTTCACCAGACCAATCTCACGGAACTTATGATTTCTTCAGTGAAGAAGTAATGGACAAGAAAGATCTTCAATCTGAGAAAAACGCTGACACAAATGTCATTGTTAAATCTGTACAAGATAACAAAGATTCAGTAGGATTCTTTGGTTATAACTTCTACCAAGAAAATAAAGATTCACTAAAAGCAGTGAAAATTAAAGGTGAAGACGGTAAAGCTGTTAAACCAAGTGAAAAATCAGTTAAAGATGGCTCTTATGCTTTAAGTAGACCATTGTTCGTATACGCTAAAAACAAATCTTTAGAGGATAACAAAGCCTTCCACGGTTTCATGGAATTTGTGGTAGACAAAGCGCCTAAAGCTTCTAAAGACGCTGGCTATGTACCATTAAATGATAGTGAATACAAAAAAGATAAAGAAGAATTAAAGAAACTTAAAAAATAATCATCAATCTAACAATGCAAAGGGCGCACACATGTCGCCCTTTTTCAAAATGAAGGAGTTATTTGTATGAAAGAACAATCTTCAGTACAGGAACTTATAAAACGGAATAATAAGAATAAAGGAAAAGTACTCGCTGACAAGGCAGTACCAATTATATTACTCATTATTGCATCTGTTTCTGTACTTACTACTATCGGGATTTTATTTACTTTAATTACAGAAACAGCAACATTTTTCACAAGAGTTAATCCATTAGAATTTTTATTTACAAAAGATTGGGCACCATTCTCATCTGATCCTAAGTACGGTATATTCGCTTTAGTTTTAGGTACTTTAAAAGTAACTGCCGTTGCTACAATATTTGCAGTTCCAGTTGGATTAGGTGCGGCATTATATTTGAGCGAATACGCTTCAGATAGATCTAGAAGAATCATCAAACCAATATTAGAGATATTGGCGGGTATTCCAACGATTGTATATGGTTTCTTTGCTTTAACTTTCGTTACACCAATTTTAAGAGGTATATTCCCTGACTTAGGTAGTTTTAACTCAATTAGTCCTGGATTAGTCGTGGGGGTCATGATTATTCCAATGATTACAAGTATGAGTGAAGATGCTATGAGTTCAGTACCTGAATCAATTAAAGAAGGTGCACTTGGATTAGGTGCAACTAAATTTGAATTAGCTACAAAAATCGTATTCCCAGCAGCATTATCTGGAATTATAGCTTCCGTTGTTCTTGCAATTTCAAGAGCAATTGGAGAAACGATGATTGTTTCATTAGCTGCAGGTAGTACGCCAGATTCAAGCTTTAGTTTGATAGGATCTATACAAACGATGACCGGATTTATCGTTCAAGTTGCAACAGGTGATGCAACATATGGATCTGATATTTATTACAGTATATATGCGGTTGGATTCACATTGTTCATATTCACATTCATTATGAATATTATCTCTCAATGGGTTACTAAACGCTTTAGAGAGGAGTATTAATATGTCAGAAACAAATTTAATTAATCAAAAAGTAGTCCAAAAGAAATTACCAAAAAGACTGACGAAGAATAAAGTCATTAAATCAATATTTTTTGCGTGTACATTAATAGGTTTAGTTGTACTTGCTATTTTACTCTTTGACATATTTAGTAAAGGTATACCATATTTAAACCTTGAATTCTTCACGAATTTTTCATCAACAACACCAAGTAGTGCAGGTATTAAAGGTGCACTAATAGGAACATTATGGCTGATGATGACGATTGCGCCTATATCCATTATTTTAGGTGTTGGTACAGCAATCTATATGGTTGAATATGCTAAAGAAAATTGGCTCACAAAATTTATTAGAGTTAATATTTCTAACTTAGCCGGCGTACCTTCAGTTGTGTTTGGTTTACTCGGATTAACGATATTTGTTCGTGGTGCTGGATTTGAAAATTTATCATTAGGTAAGACAGTAATAGCAGCGGCATTAACGATGTCACTTATGATTCTACCAATTATTATCGTTGCGAGTCAGGAAGCGATTAAGGCTGTTCCTTCATCAATTAGAGAAGCATCATTAGGATTAGGTGGAACGAAATGGCAAACAATTAAAAATATTGTTTTACCAGCTTCGATACCAGGTATTTTAACGGGTACTATATTGGCATTATCTAGAGCACTTGGTGAAACAGCACCATTAGTAGTAATAGGTATTCCAGCAATTTTAATGAAAACACCAAACAGTATATTTGAATCATTCCAAGCCTTACCAATGCAAATATACAATTGGGCTAAATTACCGCAAGCAGATTTCCAAAATGTTTCATCTGCTGCAATCATCGTGTTGCTTATTATCTTAATATTAATGAACTCAATTGCGATATACATTAGAAATAAATATCAAAGAAAATTATAAAAAATCAAAATGAAGAGGGGTCATCATTATGACAGAATTAAAAATGAGAGATTTATCTCAAAATATTTCTTCAAACGAAACTGAATCAACAAATAAAATTATAACTGAAGATAAAAATATTGTTTATAAAACGAATAACTTAGATTTATGGTATGGAGATTTCCATGCTTTGAAAAATATCAATTTAGATATTGCAGAAAATGAAGTGACAGCTATTATTGGTCCTTCAGGTTGTGGTAAATCCACATACATTAAAACACTAAATAGAATGATCGAATTAATTCCAAGTGTTAAAACTTCTGGTGAAATCTTATATAGAGATAAAAATATTTTTGACAAGAAGTATAGCGTTGAAGAATTACGTACAAATGTTGGAATGGTATTCCAAAAGCCAAATCCATTTCCAAAATCAATTTATGATAATATAACGTACGGTCCGAGAATTCATGGTATAACTGATAAAAAAGTTTTAGATGAAATTGTTGAACGTTCATTAAAAGGTGCAGCAATTTGGGATGAATGTAAAGATCGTCTTGATAAGAATGCATATGGTTTATCTGGTGGACAACAACAAAGAATATGTATCGCACGTTGTTTAGCAATTGAACCAGATGTTATATTAATGGATGAGCCTACTTCTGCATTAGATCCTATTTCAACTTTAAAAGTTGAAGAACTTGTTCAAGAACTAAAAACAAAATACTCAATCATTATTGTGACGCATAACATGCAACAAGCGGCAAGAATTTCTGATAAAACAGCATTCTTCTTAAATGGTTATGTAAATGAATATGATAATACAGATAAAATCTTCTCTAACCCAGCTGATAAGAAAACAGAAGACTATATTTCAGGGAGATTCGGATAATATGGTTATAAGAGAGAAATATGAAGGTGAATTAAAATCACTTATTGATGACTTGTTTAAACTGGGTAAAGAAGTCTATCATATGATTGAACAATCCGTAACGGTATTAAGTGATGAAGATAAAGATAATGCTAGATCACTCATTGCTTATGATAAAAAAATTAATCAAATGGAAGTTGATATTAATGAAAAGGTAGTAATGCTCATTACTAAACAACAACCTATGGCTACAGATTTACGCGTGATGATTTCTGCATTGAAAATTGCATCCGAATTAGAACGTATGGCTGATAACGCTACTAACATTGCTCAAATTCGTAAAAGAACTAAAGTAACAGATTACTTTATTACGATGCGTTTGAAAACGATGGGTAAACTAGCCATGTTAATGTTAAGAGACCTAGAAACAGCGGTTAATAAAAAAGATATTTTGTTGATAAAAGAAATCATTGAAAGAGATGATGATATTGATGATCTATACAGAGAAATCAGTAATTCATCGTATTTAATTGATAATGATCCGTTTATTTCTACACAAGCACAATTAGCTGCACGTTATTTAGAAAGAATAGGCGATCATATTACAAATGTCAGTGAAAGCTGTTATTATTATATTACGGGCGAACACTATGAACCTATTGAAAAATAGTACTGGAATTATACAGTCATAGATGGTATTATAATAAGGTCGTATATTAATTGAAATAAGAATAGGAGGGTTCATCATGCGCGTAAATGTAACTTTAGCATGTACTGATTGTGGTGAAAGAAACTACATCTCTAAAAAGAATAAACGTAATAACCCAGAGCGAATTGAAATGAAAAAATATTGTGCTCGTGACGGTAAACACACTCTTCATAGAGAAACAAAATAATACAACGAACGAAAGCATATTACCAATGTTGGTAATATGCTTTTTATTTACAATTTGAGGTGCTTCAACTACCTATGACCGTATTCCATATGTTATTATTAATATATAATTTGTATTTAATGAAATCACTTTTGGGATGTGTTGAAGTCATGAATGAAAAGAAAACTTTGAGGAACAACATACTAACAAAGATGAAAGAACTAAACTTAAATAGTAAACACAAATATGATTTGAATTTACGACAACAGTTATTCAATCATAATAAATATAAGCAAGCTAATCGTGTAGCAATTGTGATGAGCATGGATCATGAAGTAGATACATTACCAATAATTAAACAAATGTTGAAAGAAAATAAAAAAGTATACGTACCACAAACAGATTATGAAAAGAAGAATATGGTTTTTCAACGATTAATTAATTTAGATACTATTTCAAAAGATGAAAAAGGTATAAAATATATAAATGATAAGACAGAAGTCTGCGATGATTTAGATTTAATAATCGTGCCTGGTGTCATTTATAGAAAAGATGGTTATCGTATAGGTTATGGTGGCGGCTACTATGATAAATATTTGTCACAGTATGAAGGAGACACATTAAGTTTAGCTTATAAATTTCAAGTTCAACACTTTGAAATTGAGGAACACGATGTACCAGTAGATGAAATACTAATAGCAAAAGAAATTGATGGAGAATTGTAATGGATAAAATTAAACAAATGTGGAAGTCCATATATTATTTAGTATATACAGAAGGTTATGAAATATTATCTATTGATGATAATGAAAAAGAAATTTGGCTAACGCACGAATCTAAAAAGAGAGTTAAAAGATTCATCAATAAAACACCTACACATCAAGAAGTAGAATTTGATTTGGAAAAATTAACTGACCACTTAGACATACATATAGAAAATACAGGATTTAGTTTTGAATATTTAGATGTTTATTATATTACAGATAAAGAAATTGACTTCACAGAATTCAACCACTTTAAACGACCAAGAATTAAATATTACGCTTTAAGTGAAGTAAGTGATTTTCAAAATACAACAGAACATATTGTTGCAAAGCAGCAAATAAAGCGAGCAAACACATCACCTGTAGCAACATATAAGAACAAACTATTTAACGCGAGTTTTATAGACCGTTTTATGTTGAAATTTTCACCAGTAACTTATTCACTTGTTGCATTGAATGTTATTATATGGTTATCTTTAGTACTTGTATTCAACCACATTGCACAAATTGATCTGGTTGATTTTGGTGGATTAGTGCATTTTAATGTTGTTCATGGAGAATGGTATAGATTATTAACATCTATGTTCTTACATGCAGACTTTACGCACTTAATGATGAATATGTTCTCTCTGATTATATTTGGTAAATTAATTGAAGGCGCACTCGGCTCAATTAAGATGTTTAGTATTTATATGATATCTGGTTTATTTGCTGGGTTACTCTCATTAAGTATAGATACCGTTTCAATCTCAATTGGTGCAAGTGGTGCAATCTTTGGATTAATTGGCGCATTTATCGTATTCTTATTTACGAGAAAACATACAAATAAGCAATTTGTATTGCAAACATTTATCGGTATATTAATCATTTCATTGTTAGCTTTATTTATGAATAATGTGAATCACTTTGCACATTTAGGCGGTTTTATTAGTGGTGCATTTATTATGTATATTATCCATTTATGGATGAATCAAAAACAAGCAAAATGGTATTATGTAGCTGGTTTTATTGCTTTGACGCTATTGCTCATCATCATCATTTTTAGTAGGCAACAACATTACATTTATGATGAATTAACTGAAAGTGCAATGGATAAGGGTGATTTTGGAAAAGCAGAACAAATGATTACTCAAATCAAAGATAAGCACTTTGAATCAGATAAGACATATATTCATAGTGGTTTAATTGTTGCGAGTAACAAGTCATTAGATGAAGCCATATTAGAATGGGAAAAAGGGCTCAAAGTATTTCCGGATTCAGCTAAATTAAACTATCAAGTAGCTTTAGGTTACAGAGCAAAAAACGACTATGACAAAGCTAAGAAGTTTATAGACAAGGCAATTAAAATTGATAAAAATAATAAACATTATAAAGCATTAGAAAAAGAAATAACTGCATTTAGGAGTTAATCTATGAAAAACTTATACGATGTACAACAATTATTAAAAAAATTTGGATATATTATATACTTTAAAAATGAAGATGATCAATTAGAGATGATGGAGCAAGAAATTACTTCTATGTATAAAGCAATGCTTATTGATCGTGACACATTTTTACAAGCAAGACTAATCATTAATCAAAGAAGGGTTGAAAATAAATGACACATATTTTATCAGCTGATATCGGCGGAACAACATGCAAATTAGGTATATTTGACAAATCTTTAAATATAGAAGAAAAATGGGAAATTTCTACTAATAAAACAGGCGAAGGTATATTAGAAAATATATATGATTCGTTTATTGTACATTTAAATCGTAAAAATATAGATATTAAAAACATTATCGGTATGGGTATTGGCGTCCCAGGACCAATTGATTTTGAAAATGGTGTTGTACATGGTGCAGTTAACTTAAATTGGACTGGTAATATCGAAGTAAGTAAACATATGAAACAGTATTTTGATGGACCAATTTTCGTGGATAATGATGCCAACGTTGCAACATTGGGAGAAAAGTACAAAGGTGCTGGACAAAATGAAAGTGACGTCGTATGTATAACACTTGGTACAGGTGTTGGTGGTGGTATCGTATCTAATAGTGAATTGATCCACGGACACAATGGTTCAGGCGCAGAGATTGGTCACTTTTTAGTTGATCAAAAGAAAAGATTTCAATGTAATTGTGGCATGAAAGGTTGTTTAGAAACTGTAGCTTCAGCTACTGGTGTAATCAATCTAGTACATCATTACTATACAAATATGAATTTAAAATCAAGTTTACATGATTTAATTTCAAGTAAAAATGTTACTGCAAAAGATGTTTTTGATGCAGCTAAAGCAGGCGATGCATTTAGTTTGTTCATTATAGATAAAGTTGCAGGATACATAGCATATGCGGCAAGTGTTATTAGTGTTATGACAAATCCGAAATATATCATTATCGGTGGTGGCGTAAGTAAAGCAGGCGATATATTGTTGACATATATTAAAAAGCACTACGAAAAAATGACATTTAGACCAGCACAAGATGATACACATATTAAAGTTGCCGAATTAGGTAATGATGCAGGTATTATCGGTGCAGCAGGCTTAATTAAAACATATGTATTAGATAAGGGGAATAACTAATGGCTATCGTTGATGTTGTCGTTATACCAGTTGGAACAAATGGACCAAGTGTAAGTGAATATATTGCTGAAATACAAGTTATTTTAGAGAAACATAAAGAAACAGGTAAAATTGACTATCAATTAACACCAATGAATACATTGATAGAAGGCGACTTAAAAGATTTACTTAATATCATTCAAGAAATTCATGAAAGTCCATTTAATAAAGGATTAGATCGTGTATGTACAAATATTAGAATAGATGATAGACGTGATAAATCAAGAAAGATGAATGATAAATTAGATGCTGTTAATAAGCATTTAAAAAAATAAAAGAACGAGGCTGAGACACTTATATGTCTCAGCCTCGTTCCAATTGTGATTTGATTTCATTAATGATGTAAAATTGGATAACCATAAGTAAAAATGGTAGCTAATGAGAAAAAGCCAAAAGATACCACAGTTATAGCACCAAAGAGGATGCCTAAAATGTTTTTGTTTTTAAATGCTGAAATCAAACCGAAAATAGCAAGTATAAATACAGCAAGCATTAATAATGAAAAGATATTAACACCAATATGTATTTTTACTCCAAACAAATCAAATAATTCCCCTGTGTCGATAAATGGCATTCCAATACCCCCAATACATATTTCTTTTATTATCATATTAATTGTATAATTAATATGTAGTTTTGTCGAGATACTTTTTAAAAGAGGAGCGTTAAAATGAAGGTATATAGTTATTCACTAGGATTAGTAGAAACAAATTGTTATATCATTGAAGGTGACAATGAATTACTCGTGATAGATCCATCTGATAATGGACAATTTATTAATAAGAAAATCGAAAAATTTAATAAAAAGGTAGTAGGTATTTTGTTAACACATGCACATTTTGATCATATTGGTGCAGTTGATGAAGTAGTTAAGAAACATGATGTAAAAGTTTATGTACACAAAGAAGAAAAATCATGGCTAACAGATACAGTTAAAAATGGATCGAAGAAATTCGAAATGTATCAAATGCCTCCAGTTGTTCAAAAAACTGTACCAGAAGTAATCGAAGAAGGTACACATCAGATTGGAGAATTTGAATTCGAAGCATTGCATACTCCTGGACATTCGCCAGGTAGTTTAAGTTATGTTTTCGGTGATTTTGCAATTGTAGGAGATACATTATTCAAAGGTGGAATAGGTCGTACTGATTTATATAGAGGCGATACAGACACACTCATGAACGCCATTGAAGAAAAATTATTAAATTTAGATCCATATACAACAATTTTTCCTGGGCATGGACCAGAATCTACAATCCAAGAAGAGGAAATGACGAATCCATATCTAAATGGTTTTAAATGAAAATAAAAATAAAAAAGACACTACATAAAATGTAGTGTCTTTTTTTTAGAGAATGGCCATTTAACTCCATATCTCTATTTATTAATGATGACCGAAGCTAGGCTCTAACAAGAATGTTGAATAATATGTAAATCCTACAAAGCACAATACTAAATATAAAGCGAATATATACATATACATTCTTTCAGTTAATTTTAAGTATCCCAACAATACAAAAAATCCTGTTTGAGCTACAAAGAAATATGCCATCATGTCCATACCGCCTACATAAAACATTGTAGCAAATATAGCAGTCCAGAAGCCTAGAGTTTTGTAAACTTTATCCATCTTCTAATGAACCCCCTCTTTGTTTACTTTCTTATTCACATATAATTATAAAGTTACTATGTAGAAAAGTAAATAGCCAGATACAGTAAAAATCTTTTCTTACAAATGAGTAATTATCAATATTGAAAGCGTTTATATAAAGTAGGAGGAGATTATGGAAAAGTTATTTAAAACACTTATTGATGATGCAATTAAATTATGCGCAACAGACATTCATTTTGTTCCCGTTCAAAATAACAAAACACTAATTCAAATGAGAATGAATGGTATTAATAGTTATTATGAAACGAAATTGGATAACGCTTTATACGGAAAACTACTCATTTATATGAAATTTATATCTCACTTAGATGTGAGTGAACGAAATAAAGCTCAAAGTGGTCAATTGATTTATAGTAATGATTCGAAATTTTATTTAAGGATATCTACACTTCCTATTAGTTTAGGCTTAGAATCATGTGCTATTAGACTAACACCTAAAGATTTTACGAGAGAACAAATAAATGATAATGATAGGGACTTTCAGAACATACGTAATAGAATGTTTGAATCGGAAGGGTTATTTTTATTTACAGGTCCAACTGGTTCCGGAAAATCGACACTAATGTATGAATTATTATTTACATTGAAGAAAGAACAGAACAAACATATCATTACAATCGAGGATCCTGTTGAACAACATTTACACGGTATTGTGCAAGTTTCAGTAAACGAAAAAGCGAATATTACTTACCAACATGCTTTTAAAGCGATTTTAAGATGTGATCCTGATGTGATTATGATAGGTGAAATACGCGATGAAATTACAGCTAATCATGTGATTCAAGCAAGTTTGAGTGGCCATCTTGTACTTTCAACGATGCATGCTAGAAATAATATAGGTGCAATTTATCGATTGCTGGAGTTAGGGATAACTCGGGAACAAATTAGGCAAGGTGTATCTTGTATCGCGAATCAAAGGTTAATTACATCAAAAATAGGTGACCGTATGCGTGAGATGTCGTACATCTTTACTGAAGAAATCAATCAGATAGAAATGAGTGAATAAAATGCGTAAAGCGTGCATTTTAAAGAAAGATAATGTGCTATTTTTAATGCGATTATCTGACATGATGAAACAAGGTTTTACTCTACTTGAATCTATTCAATTATTGTCCGATCAATTTCAACAATTATCTCATTCAAAGGTTAAATCAACATTAATAGAAATCATTGTATCAACGGGGCAATTACATGAAATTTTATCATTTTTAAAGTACCCTCAAGTCATTGTTACGCAAATATATTTTGGTGAGCAATACGGTAATTTAATTGAGTCATTAGATCATTCGATAATGTATTTAAAAAAGATTGAACAAGTAAAAGCTAAGTTTATAAAAACAATTCAATACCCAGCAGTACTATTCTTTGTATTTTTTATGCTTCTCACGGCAGTTAATCAGACAATCATTCCTCAATTTCGTGAAATTTATGAATCTATGAACGTAGAAATATCTTCCTCGTTAAAATTAATAACGACTATTTTTTCTTATCTGCCAATTTCAATCATTACAGGCGCCTTAATTTGTATACTTCTATCTTTACTTATTTATTTTAAATATCTTGGCGCGGATATATCTAAAAAAATTACTTATTTCAAGCGTACGCCAATAATAAATAGTTATATCACGATGTATAACTCGTATAGAATTTCTAGAGATTTTTCGTTTTTTATTCAGAATGGTATTACTCTAAATAAAATTATCGAAATATATATGATGCAAACAAAAGATGACTTATTAAGGTTTATAGGTTTATCGATTAATCAGTCAATCGAAGCAGGTCATTCATTTCCGGAATCAATTAAATCAATCAATTGTTTAGATGATAATTTGATCCATTATATTCAGCACGGCGAAAATAAATCTAAGTTAGATTTGGAACTCTATTACTTTAGTATTTATATGTTAGATAAATTAGAACAAACATTTATTAAGCAGATGAAATGGATTCAACCAATCGTATTTGGTGTATTGGCGTTATTAATCGTTACTTTATATTTAATAATTATTTTGCCAATGCTACAGATGGTTGAAGGCATAAAATGAAAGGGGTGTTTTAATTGAAAAAACTATTGTTCATAAGTAAAAAGGAAGGTTTCACTTTAATCGAAATGTTAATTGTACTTTTGATAATCAGTATTTTGTTAATCATTATTATTCCTAACATTTCAAAGCAATCTGAGACTGTTAAATCTACTGGATGCCAAGCTCAAGTTAAAATGGTGGCAGGTCAAGTAGAAGCTTATACACTTAAACACGAATCAAAGCCAAACTCAGTTAATGATTTGGTAAGTGATGGATATATCAATGATAAACAACTTACTTGTAAATCCGGCGAAAGAATAACGATTCAAAATGGCGAAGTAGTTGCAAATTAATGAAAGTACATGGATTTACTTTGATAGAGATGATTTTCGTCATGTCTATCGTTAGCCTAATTATGTTGATTTCCATGATACTATCAAAGAATACGATTGAAAATGTAAATCTAAACAAAGGATTACAAGATTTCGAAGTGAAGTTAGAATATTTAGAAACGAAGTCTATTGCAAGCAAACGACCGATACTCGTGTGGTTCAAACCCAATTCGAGTCAAATTGAATATCAGATTAAACGAAATGATATCCAAACACTTAGTTTATATAAAGGACACGTTTCAAACGACAATCAATTTACAACTTTGGTATTTGATGGAGAAGGGAATATCAATCAATTCGGCACATTGAAAATGGTATTTAATAAGAAGAAATATAATATTGTATTCCGTATTGAGAAAGGAAGGTATAGAGTCGTTGAAGAATAACAACGGGTATGTATTTATTGATTTTATACTATCCATTTTCATATTAGTTATGTTAAGTGGGACTTTAATGCCACTGGTACATACATTGAATAAAACAATTGAAAAAGAACATTACAAAATCAAACTTTATCAAATGGTGTATCAAACCTTACAAAGTAAGGATAATGAATTGAAGTTTAATACTGATAAATTTAAATTGAACAGAAAAAATAATCAAATATGTTTGGAAGATGTTATAAGAAATGAAAAAGTGTGTGTTAAAAAATAATGAAGGGTTTACGATGATAGAAATGCTATTATCGATACTGTTTTTGCTGATTATAGTATCAATCATTCCATTTTTGTTTAAAAGTATATATACGTTCAAAGAATATGCGTTAAATCATTCTGATTATGAACTTCTCATGTTCAGAAAAGATTTGTCTAGCGAAGTTAAGGATGCAAAAGTCGAAATTAAAGCATTTAATCAAGTAATAAAATTTGATCATAACAGTAATACTACTGAATATACGTTGTTAAATTCTAAGATATTTAAAAGTATCAATGGGAAAGGACATATTACTTTATTAAATAATGTAGAAGACATTACAGTACAAAAAATTTCAAATAAGACATATAAAATGTTGATTTCAATTAGAAAGGCGGATAAAGTCATTCGTGAAGAAATTTATTTTTAATCAAGATGGATTCATATTACCGTTTTTACTTTGTGTACTATTTATATATTCTGCCTTTATTTCTTACTATCTCGTTCAATACCATTACAAGTTAATGACCTATCGTAATTTAGAAGATTACTATCAAAGTGAAATAAAATTGCTTATGGATAAATAAATTTTTCTTTTTATTTTCTGAATAATGAGATAGAATAAGGGATAAGTTGAATAGAAGTAGTTAAGGAGAAGATAGCATGTCGATTGTGTTAGTTGGTTTTATGGGTGTTGGAAAGACAACAATTGGACGCTTATTAAGCGATCATTATGACATCCCATTGATAGATATAGATACTTATATAGTTGAATCAACACAATTGTCGATTCCTCAAATATTTAATGATTACGGTGAATCTCATTTTAGAAATTTAGAAACAGAATCATTAAAAAAATGGATTGATCAAGATGTTATCATCTCAACGGGTGGCGGTATCATTGAATCTGAATATTCCAGAGAGATACTAAAGGAAAATAATCATACATTTTGGTTATATTGTGATCTTGAAGTCTTATTTAATAGGATAAATCATGATAGTAATAGACCAAATGCTAACGGTAGAACATTTAATGAATTAAAAGCCTTGTATTTAAATCGAGAATTAAGTTATAATGAAATCGCATTCAAGAAAATTGATGCAAACAAGTCAATTGAAACTGTTAAACAAGAGATTATTGAATCACTATAATTCTATAAATTTGCGAATGATCAAAGTTAGAGAGAATGAAATTATCTTCATCGCCGAAGGAGCAAGCCATATTTGAGTGAATCTCTCAGGCAAAAGGATAACTTTGTGACGCATTCCTGAAGAGCACTTCAACAGGGTAGCATAAGCTACCCTGTTTTTTTATTATACATATTTAGAAGGGGAGAATATCGATGACGACTGAATTAAAGAAAACGCCATTGTATCAAACATATCTAGATCAAGAGGCAAAGGTAATTGACTTTTCTGGTTGGGCATTGCCAGTTCAATTTTCAAGTATTAAAGAAGAACATAATGCTGTAAGAGAAAATGTAGGATTATTTGATGTTAGTCATATGGGAGAGATTATCATTTCCGGGGAAGATGCTGATGAATTCGTTCAGTATATTTTAACAAATGATTCCTCAAATTTAACTGAAACAAAAGCGCAATATACAGCACTATGTAATGAACAGGGTGGTGTCATTGACGATCTTGTTATTTATAAGTTACAAGACAAAGTTTACTTTTTAGTTGTTAATGCTGGAAATACAGATATTGATTTTGAATGGATACAAAGTATTAAAGGTTTTAATGTAACTGTTGAAAATAAATCAACTGAATATGGTCAATTAGCTATACAAGGACCTAATGCAAGAAAACTATTACAAGAAGTTTTAGAAATTGATATTAGTGAAATGAAAATGTTTGAATTCATACAAAATGTAACACTGTTTGGTAAAGAAATTATTCTATCTCAATCAGGTTATACAGGTGAAGATGGATTTGAAATTTACTGTGATGCAAAAGATGCTAAAGAGATTTGGGATCAATTGATAGAGCAAGGTGCAATACCTTGTGGTTTAGGAGCACGTGATACATTAAGACTTGAAGCGGCACTGCCACTACATGGTCAAGATTTATCAGAATCAATTACGCCTTATGAAGCAGGAATTGGCTTTGCAGTTAAACCACTTATTGAAGATGATTTCATTGGTAAATCCGTATTAAAAGAACAAAAGACAAATGGTGCACCTCGTAAATCAATTGGTATTGAAATGATAGATAAAGGTATACCAAGAACAGACTATGACATTTTAGATCTTGATGGAAACAAAATAGGCTATGTTACTTCGGGAACACAATCACCTTCAACTGGTAAATCGTTTGCAATGGGATTAATAGATAAAGACGCATTTGAATTAGAGAAAGAAGTACTTATTCAAGTTAGAAAGAGACAAGTAAAAGCAAAAATAGTTAAAAAATCATCTTTTAAATCATAGGAGTGAATCGAATGGGACATCGTTATATACCTTTAACTGAAAAAGACAAATCAGAAATGCTAAACGTAATAGGCATCGAATCTGTAGACGAATTATTTAAAGATATACCAGAGAGCGTTAGATTTGATCAAGCATTGAATATTAAAGAGAAAAAATCAGAAACCACTTTATTAAGAGAACTATCTCAGATTTCAAATAAAAATATTACAAGTGAAACACATGCATCATTCTTAGGTGCTGGTGTATATGATCATTATATTCCTACTGTTGTTGATCATGTGATTTCTAGATCAGAATTTTACACAGCTTACACACCTTACCAACCTGAGATATCACAAGGGGAATTACAAGCGATTTTTGAGTTTCAAACTTTAATTTGTGAATTAACGGGAATGGATGTAGCTAACTCTTCAATGTATGATGGAGGAACTGCTTTTGCAGAAGCGGCTGTTTTAGCTGCAGGGCATACGAAGAAGAACAAAATTATCGTATCAAAATCAGTGCATTATCAATCTATAGAAGTTCTTAAGACATATACGAAAGCCCAAGATATAGAAGTCGTAGAAGTTGATTTAGATGGAACAGTTACTGATTTAGAAAAATTAGAGTCAGTCATCGATGATGAAACAGCAGCAGTTTGTGTACAATATCCTAATTTCTTTGGATCATTAGAAGATTTAGAAGCTATACAACAATTAATCGAAGATAAAAAAGCTTTATTCATTGTTTCAAGTAATCCTTTAGCATTAGGCTTAATTACGCCTCCAGGTGAATTTGGAGCAGATATCGTAGTTGGTGACGCACAAGTATTTGGTATTCCGGCACAATATGGAGGACCACACTGTGGTTACTTTGCTTCTACTAAGAAATTGATGAGAAAATTACCAGGTAGACTAGTAGGTCAAACACAAGATGATGAAGGAAATAGAGGTTTTGTATTGACGCTACAAGCAAGAGAACAGCATATTAGAAGAGATAAAGCTACTTCAAATATTTGTTCTAACCAAGCACTTAATGCATTAGCTGCATCAGTATGTATGAGTGCATTAGGTAAAAATGGTGTTTATGAAATGGCAGAATTAAATATGGAAAATACAACTTACATGAAGAATCAATTTAAAGAGCATGGTTTCAATGTTCTTGATGGTATTTCATTCAATGAATTTGTAGTTGAATTTGAACACCCAATTAAAGACATTAATGCACGTTTGTTAGAAGATGGCATTATTGGTGGCTTTGACTTAGGATTTGTAGATAAACAGTTTGAGAATCATATGTTGATTGCGGTTACTGAATTAAGAACTAAAGAAGAAATGGATACATTTATACAAAAAGTAGGTGAATATTATGCGTAAGCCATCAAGTGAATTAATATTTGAAAGATCAAGAGAAGACCGATTTGCATACTCATTACCAGAAAAAGAAGTAGAAAATCAAAATGTAAAATCATTACTTGGCGATAAATTTACTAGAAAACAAAAAGCAGAATTACCTGAAGTAAGTGAACTTGACTTAATGAGACACTATACGGAACTTTCTAATAAAAACCATGGTGTCGATACAGGTTTTTATCCTTTAGGCTCATGTACTATGAAATATAATCCAAAAATAAATGAAAAAGTAGCGAGAATGTCAGGATTTGCTAATGCTCATCCATTACAAAGCGAAGAAACTGTGCAAGGTTCTCTAGAAATTGTGTACGATTTACAAGAACATTTAAAAGAAATCACAGGAATGGATGAAGTAACATTACAACCTGCAGCAGGAGCGCATGGTGAGTGGACAGCACTTCTAATGATCAAAGCATTCCACGAAGCGAATGGTGATTTTAATAGAACTAAAGTTATTGTTCCTGATTCTGCACATGGTACAAATCCTGCATCTGCTAAAGTAGCAGGATTCGATACAGTTACTGTAAAATCTAATGAAAAAGGTTTAGTCGATATTGACGATTTAAAACGTGTAGTTGGAGAAGATACGGCAGCAATAATGTTAACAAATCCTAATACATTAGGTTTATTTGAAGAAGATATATTAGAAATACGTGAGATTGTCCATCAAGCTGGTGGTAAATTGTATTATGATGGTGCCAATTTAAATGCAATTATGAGCAAAGTTAGACCTGGTGATATGGGCTTCGATGCTGTACATTTGAATTTGCATAAGACATTCACAGGTCCACATGGTGGTGGAGGTCCTGGTTCAGGTCCAGTTGGTGTCAAAGCTGACTTAGTACCTTATTTACCAAAACCAACAGTTATCAAAGAAAATGATACATTTAAATTTGATCATGATATGCCAAAATCAATCGGAAGAGTAAAACCATTCTTCGGAAACTTTGGTATCTATTTAAGAGCATACACTTATATCAGAACTATGGGGCCGGACGGTTTGAAAGCAGTATCAGAAACGGCTGTATTAAACGCTAATTATATGTTGAGAAGATTGCAAGATCATTTTGAAACACCATATAAACAACATTGTAAACATGAGTTTGTAATTAGTGGATCTAGACAGAAGAAATTAGGAGTAAGAACGTTAGATATTGCGAAACGACTCTTAGACTTTAATTTCCATCCACCTACAATTTACTTCCCAATTAATGTTGAAGAATGTATGATGATTGAACCAACTGAAACAGAGTCTAAAGAAACTTTAGATGCATTCTGTGATACATTGATTCAAATTGCAAAAGAAGCAGAAGAGAATCCAGAAATGGTATTAGATGCACCACATACAACTGTAATTGGAAGATTAGACGAAACACAAGCAGCTAGAAAACCAGTATTAAAATTTGAATTGCTTAAAGAAGAAAAGAATTAAAATGAATTAAAATGAAATATAAAGAAAAGCAGGAAATCATTTGATTTCCTGCTTTTCTTTATAAAATTATTTAGATTTTACTTTGCCAGTCCATTTTTTATATCCGCCTTTAAGCATATATAAATCTTTGTAGCCTTTTTTCTTCATAATTCGTGCAGCTCTTGAACTTGCTACACCATTGGCATCGCAAAAGTATATTGGCTGATCTTTACGCAATCCTTGGTATCTCGTACGAAAGACGCTCATAGGAATATTTCTTGCTCCTATAATATGACCGTAATCATAATCAGCTTTCTCCCGTAAATCAATGACTTGAGCTTTTCTTAATCCCTTGTGAAACTCGTTTTGTTCTAATTCTGTTACTGCGCGCTTATTAATTAAATAGTTAATTGCCATATAAATGATAATCAAGACTAGGATTATGAGCGCGATATACCAAAAATTCATGGTCTAATTCCTCCCAATTCAACTCTATATTACTATTATAAGATTTCTTGTGAGATTTATCAAAATTTTTTTGCTAAAATGGTAAAGTATACATAATGAATTGAATAGGAGTTTTTGTTGTGAATGAAACTTGGTACTTTATTAATACAAAATCTAATGATCCATACTATAATATGGCAGTCGACGAAGCACTAATGAATTTTGTGAGCAGAGGGGAAATAGATCCAGTTATTCGCTTTTACACATGGAATCCTGCAACGCTTTCTATAGGATATTTTCAAAAGTTAATAAAAGAAATAGATATAGAAAAAGTGAAAGAAAAAGGATATGGACTTGTTAGGAGAGCTACAGGTGGTAGAGGCGTGCTACACGACAAAGAATTAACATATAGCGTTATCGTACCTGAATCACATCCAAATATGCCTAAAACGGTAACTGAGGCATATAGAGTGATTTCTGAAGGGCTATTGGAGGGCTTTAAATCATTAGGTTTTGATGCATACTTTGCAATTCCGAAAACGAAAGAAGAACGTGATAAATTGAAGACGCCTAGAAGTTCTGTTTGTTTTGATGCACCTAGTTGGTATGAACTCGTTGTAGAAGGAAGAAAAATTGCGGGGAGTGCACAAACAAGACAAAAAGGCGTTATCTTACAACATGGCTCAATATTACAAGATATTGATGTAGATGAATTGTTTGATATGTTCATTTATAAAAATGATAGACTAAAAGATAAAATGAAAGCAGCCTTTGTAGACAAAGCAGTTGCAATTAATGATTTAACTGATCGAAAAATTACTATTCCTGAAATGGAAGAAGCTTTTTACGAGGGATTCAAAAAAGGTCTAGATATTGATTTTAAACCTTTAACTTTTAATGAAGCACAGCTAGCTGAAATAAAAGAAATTGAAGATAAATATAAATCTGATGAGTGGACTTATAGAAAATAAAAAAACTAAGCCAAGTAAATGGCTTAGTTTTTTATTTTCTGCGTTTCTGTTTACGCATTGCTTTTTTATATTTTCTTTGATCCGGTGTTAAAAAGAAGAAATAGTAAATCAAATAAATGATTAACCCAAATATGATTAATGAAACAATCATTCTAATAAATCCCATAATGAAGAAATCAAAATTCATAATTAACCCGAATAGTGCAACAGCAATAATTAAATAAAATAAAACATTTTTCATTGTATCTCACCTTAAGTTAGTAGTTCTTTTAATATAGCATATTTCAGGCATTTACTCACATAATTTGACTGATTTCGGTATTTAGTCCTTTAAGTTTATCCATTGCTTTTTTAACAGCAGTTTTATCTTTTTTGTCATATGATTGCTGTAATTCTTTAAATACACTTTCAAAATCATCCGTGAGTTTTAACATGTTTTTATGTAAGTCTTTGTATTTTTTAGGTATTGTTTTATCTTTCAATGAATCTTTATATTGTTGAGTTGCATCTTTTTGGCTATTAACGATATTTTCAAGTTCAGATTTAGTATGCGTATCATCAAATTTTGTTTGAAGTTGATGATGAATTTTATTATATGAAGCAATATTAGTTTTTGTATCATTTACAAATTGTGTTGAGGATTTTAAGTATTCAGTAGCGAATTGCGCTTTAGATTCATCTTTTAAATGATCAATTGAGCTTTGAGTGCTTGTTTCTTTTTGTTTATATGTTTTGTTTTTATCTTCTAGGTCTAATACTTCTTTTTT
This sequence comes from Mammaliicoccus sp. Dog046, assembly GCF_034039665.1. Lineage (NCBI taxonomy): Bacteria > Bacillati > Bacillota > Bacilli > Caryophanales > Staphylococcaceae > Mammaliicoccus > Mammaliicoccus sp. Dog046. The sequence goes on from NZ_CP120131.1 coordinate 1,252,213, forward strand.
GACTTTACTATTTTCACTTTTTAATGATGATTTTTTCTGTTCAAGTTGTTGTACTTTGTCATTGCCACAAGCTGACAAAATGACCGTACCTGTTAAAATTGTAAAAAAGATTTTTTTCATGATTTTGAACTCCTAATGTTTTACTATGAAAAATTTTTAATATGTATGCTATTATTTTAATGTATAAAGATTTATTGCACAAACAGAAAGGGGAAAAAACATGAAAATAAATAAATTAAGATCAGTCATGCAAGAAAAGAACTTAGAAGCAGTAGTTGTACTTTCTCCATATAATAGAAGATACTTATCTGGATTCACGGGATCAAGTGGGTGTTTATATATTACACAAACTTCTGCAAAGTTAATTACAGATTTCAGATATATTCAACAAGCTACAACACAATCAGAAGCGTTTGAAATTGTAAATCAAGGTGGCCCTATGTTAAGTAAAGTCAATGAACTGGCTGAAGCAGATGAAATCAAATCTATGGGTGTCGAAACGAATTTAATTACATACAATGATTATCAAGCGTTAAATAGTGGTAAAGTTACACTATCGACAATTGAAGGTGAAATTGAAAAAATCCGTATGGTTAAAGATGAATTTGAAATTGAAAAAATTCAAAAAGCTGCTGACATTGTTGATGAGACATACGAGCATATCTTAAATTGGGTAAAACCGGGTATGACAGAAAATGAAGTTAACAATGAAATGGAAATGTTTATGAGAAGCAAGGGTGCTACATGTTCTTCCTTTGATACTATTGTCGCTTCTGGTCATCGTGGTGCGTTACCACATGGTGTGGCAAGTGATAAAGTGATTGAAAAAGGTGATATGATCACATTAGATTATGGTGCACTATATGATGGTTATGTAAGTGATGTAACACGTACATTTGCAATTGGTGAACCTGCAGAAGAAATGAAAAAAATATATAACATTGTTTTAGAAGCACAACTTGCCGCTCTAAACCAAATTAAACCTGGGATGACAGGTAAAGAAGCAGATACGATTGCACGTGATATTATTAAAGGTTATGGCTACGGGGATGCATTTGGTCATTCTTTAGGTCATGGTATTGGATTAGAAGTACATGAAGGTCCTGGGCTATCTCAGAAATCAGATATTGTACTTGAAGAAAATATGTGCGTCACACTTGAACCTGGTATTTATGTAGAAGGACTAGGTGGCGTCAGAATAGAAGATGATGTATTAGTTACGAAAAATGGCTTACAGCGCTTTACTAAATCTTCAAAAGACCTTATTATTTTATAAGAAGGTATATTTAGGAGGAAAATGAATGATTTCAGTTAATGATTTTAAAACAGGTTTAACAGTAAAAGTAGATAACGGCATTTGGAAAGTATTAGATTTCCAACATGTAAAACCAGGTAAAGGTGCCGCATTTGTACGTTCTAAATTAAGAAATTTAAGAACTGGTGCAATTCAAGAAAAAACATTCAGAGCTGGTGAAAAAGTAGAAAAAGCTCAAATTAACAATAGCCGTATGCAATACTTATATGCAAACGGAGATAGCCATGTATTCATGGATAATGAAACATATGATCAATTAGAATTACCAGAAGAAGCTTTAGAATATGAACTTAAATTTATAAAAGAAAATATGGAAGTTCATATTCAATCATATGAAGGTGAAACACTTGGTGTTGAATTACCAAATACAGTAACACTTCAAGTTACTGAAACTGAACCTGGTATTAAAGGTGATACAGCAACAGGTGCTACAAAACAAGCAACAGTAGAAACTGGCTATAGCTTAAATGTTCCTTTATTTGTAAATGAAGGAGATTTACTTGTTATCAATACTACTGATGGTAGTTACGTTTCAAGAGGTTAATCAAATTTAATATTTGATGTTATGAGTCTGGACATTAACTTGCCAGACTCTCCTTTTTTGTGTAATAAAAACAATTTTTAAATCAAGAGATTATTTTCCTTTTCAAATAAAATATTAAAATCGCTTGAATTGGTATGACCACTAAAGTAAAATGTATGAAGTGTAACGAATTTGAATTTAAAAGGAGTTTTTCAAATGAATTTGAAACAAATAAAAGAACTTGTTGAAGTATTAGACAATTCTTCTTTAACTGAAATCGATATTAATGATAAAGAATTTAAATTAACTTTAAAAAAAGATATTAAACAAGAAATTGTATATGCACAAGGTGCAAATAATGTAGTCGCAGAAACGCAACAAACACAAGCACAACCAGTGCAATCTGTTCAACAAACTACTGAAACAGAAAAAATAGAAGGTTTAACAATAAATGCACCAATGGTTGGTACTTTTTATAAATCACCATCACCTGATGAAGGTCCTTATGTACAAGTAGGATCACATGTAGATGCTGATTCAACAGTATGTATTTTAGAAGCAATGAAATTATTTAATGAAATTCAAGCTGAAGTATCTGGTGAAATCACTGAAATTCTAGTTGAAGACGGACAAATGGTAGAGTATGGCCAACCGTTATTCAAGGTGAAGTAATATGAAAAAAGTATTAATCGCTAATAGAGGAGAAATTGCAGTAAGAATTATTAGAGCTTGTAGAGAGTTGGATATTCAAACAGTCGCAATTTATTCAGAAGCTGATAAAGATGCATTACATACTCAAATTGCTGATGAAGCATATTGTGTTGGACCAACGCAATCTAAAGATTCATACTTACATGTTCCAAATATAATTTCTATCGCAAAATCAACAGGTTGTGACGGCATACATCCAGGATACGGATTTTTGGCTGAGAACAGTGACTTTGCAGAAATGTGTGATGCTTGTCAAATTAAATTTATTGGACCTAGTTATCAATCCATTCAAAAAATGGGTATCAAAGATGTGGCCAAGGATGAGATGATTAAAGCGAACGTACCTGTTGTTCCTGGTAGTGAAGGATTAGTAGATACTGTTAAAGTAGCAAAAAAATGTGCCAAACAAATTGGTTATCCTGTAATTATTAAAGCAACTGCAGGCGGTGGCGGTAAAGGTATCCGTATTGCACGTAACGAAGAAGAATTGGTTACTGGATTTAGAATGACACAACAAGAAGCAGAAACAGCATTTGGTAACAAAGGGCTTTATTTAGAAAAATTCATTGAAAACTTTAGACATATTGAAATACAAGTTATGGGCGATGCTTTTGGAAATGTCATTCATTTAGGTGAACGTGACTGTACAATCCAACGACGTATGCAAAAATTAGTCGAAGAATCACCATCTCCAGTATTATCAGAACAAATGCGTAAAGATATGGGTGAAGCTGCAATAAGAGCCGCAAAAGCTGTGCAATATGAAAATGCAGGTACAATAGAATTTATTTATGATTTAGATGCAGATGCTTTCTACTTTATGGAAATGAACACGCGTATTCAAGTTGAGCATCCTGTAACTGAGATGGTTACAAATATGGATTTAGTAAAACTTCAATTACAAGTAGCAAGCGGCGAAGCATTGCCAGTAACTCAAGATCAAGTAAAATTATCTGGACATGCAATTGAATTCAGAATAAACGCTGAGAACCCAATGAAAAACTTTATGCCTTCACCAGGTAAAATCAACCAATATTTAACACCGGGTGGATTTGGTGTTCGTATCGATTCTGCTTGTTATACAGGTTATACGATTCCACCTTACTATGATTCAATGGTTGCTAAACTTATTGTTTATGGTAAAGATCGTACAGATGCCATTCAAATTGGTAAACGTGCGTTGGCAGAATTCCTAGTAACTGGCATAGATACAACTATCCCATTCCATTTAAGATTATTAGACAATCAAGTGTTTAAGTTAGGTGATTTTAATACCAATTTCCTAGAGATTCATGATATTATGAATAGTGAAGATGAATAGGGAGGGATTCGAATGGCTAAAACAATTGAAAATGAAAAGCCTTCTTTAGGTAAGATTGAAATCGCACCAGAAGTAATTGAAGTTATAGCTAGTATTGCTACAACAGATATTAAAGGTGTATCTCATATGCAATCCGTTTTTAATAAGAATTCCATAGAAAAATTCGGGAAAAAGAATTTTGGTAAAGGTATTAAAGTCGATATTAAAGAAGACGGCATATATATTAATGTTTATTGTTCATTTGACTATGGTACAAAAATTTCAGAAACAGCTAGAAAAGTTCAATCTGAAATTAAACAAGCATTAAATACTATGACAGCATTAACACCGAAAGAAGTTAATGTTCATATCGTCAATATACAATTCCAATAAAAAATGATTAATTAAGAGGATGCATGCATCCTCTTATTCTTTGAAGGAGAAGAATATGAATAGAACAGAATTAAGAGAACTCGTTTTTAAGACTTTATATCAATTAGAAAATAATAAAACTGAATTAACAATTGAAGAAGCAATTAATTATTTGGTTGAAGATTTTAAAGGTGAACAATTTTTATATGTGAAAAACTTTGTTAAATCAGTAATTGAAAACAAAGATGAGTTAGACGAAGCATATAAACCACATTTGAAAAACTGGACTTTAGAGAGATTGTTAAAAACTGATCGTATCATTTTAAGAATGGCAACATACGAATTAAAATATACAGATACACCTGATAAAGTAATTTTCAACGAAGCGGTTGAAATTGCAAAAATTTATAGTGATGATGAACATTATAAATTTATTAATGGTGTTTTAAGTAGCCTATCAAAATAATAAAGAGTGATATCATGGATAAATATTTATCAGTTACAGCTATAACTAAATATATTAAATACAAATTTGATCAAGACCCACATCTGCAAAATGTGTTCATAAAAGGTGAAATTTCAAATTTTAAACGTCATTCAAGTGGACACCTTTATTTCGCGCTAAAAGATAATAAAGGTGTCTTAAGTGCGATGATGTTTAAGTCTAATGCGAGCCAACTATCATTTAATCCAAAAGAAGGCGACCAAGTCTTAATCGAAGGTAGAATAGGTTTGTATGAAACGAGAGGCGCCTATCAAATTTATGTTCAATCAATGCAATTAGATGGTGTTGGTTTATTATATGAAAAATTTGAAGCATTAAAAAAAGAATTAGCTGAAAAAGGATATTTTAAAGAAGAACATAAATTAAGTATTCCAAAATACCCACAAAAAATAGCAGTATTAACTGCTTCAACTGGAGCTGCAATAAGAGATATATGTTCTACCTTAGATAAACGTTATCCACTTGCAGAACAAGTATTAATAAGTACACTAGTACAAGGTAAAGAAGCTAAGGATAATATCATTAACAATATTGAAAAAGCAGACGCTATGGGTGTTGATGTTATTATCGTTGGTCGTGGTGGTGGATCAATTGAAGACCTTTGGAGTTTCAATGAAAGAGAAGTCGTTGAAGCTATCTACAATTGTTCTACTCCAGTTATTTCAGCAGTTGGTCACGAAACAGATACAACGCTCAGTGACTTTGTGAGTGATGTAAGAGCTGCAACGCCAACACAAGCTGCTGTTATTGCAACTCCAGATATTCAGGCGCTATATCAATTGATAAATAATGGTCGCCAATATATTACGAAGCATATCGCACAGAAGATTCAACGTGATAAACAACAGTTAAAGCAATTATCTTCATATTACAAGTTGAAAACGCCAACTTTATTATATGATCAAGAAACACAAAAATTAGATGACTATCAAAAACAATTAAATCGATCAATGGAACAATTATTCTTAAGTGAAAAACATCGCTTAAATATATTGCACAACAAACTTTCAATTGGTCCGATTATTAATAAAAAAAATCAATTCAGACAAGATTTTAATAGACTGAACATAATGCAAACACAATTAATGAATCGTATACTAACTCAAAAGCAACAACTACTTAAAGGACAAGTTGTACAATTAGATACATTAAGTCCTACGCAAACCATGCTAAGAGGTTATTCAATTATAGAAAAAAATGATAAAATAATAACAAGTAAAAATGATTTGCAAGTTGATGATGAAATTACGATTAATTTAAAAGATGGTAAAATAAATGCTAATGTTAAAGAAATTAGGTGACAATAATGGCTAAAGAACAAAGTTTTGAAGAAATGATGGTTGAATTAGAAAAAGTAGTCGGTAAATTAGACGAAGAAAATATATCATTAGAAGAGTCTATTGAACTTTATCAACGAGGTATTGAATTAAGTAGTAAATGTGAACTTAAGCTTAAAGAAGCCGAAGATAAAGTAAACAAACTTGTTCAAAAAGAGGGTGCATCAGATGAGTCAAATCATGAATAAATACGTTGATATCTTTAATGATTCATTAGATCGTACATTTTTTGATCAAGTAGTGAATACTAAACTTGAAGAAAGTATGAAGTATTCACTTTCTGCTGGTGGTAAACGTATTCGTCCGGTTTTATTACTGATGACATTATCAATGTTACATACAGACCTAAAAAAAGGAATCGAAACGGCTAAAGCGCTTGAAATGATTCATACATATTCACTTATACATGATGATTTACCAGCGATGGACAATGATGATTATAGACGTGGTTTACAAACAAACCATAAAGTTTATGGAGAAGCGATTGCGATTTTAGCAGGTGATGCATTATTAACAAAAGCATTCGAATTAATTACAAAAGATGCAAATATAGAAGCTGAAGACAAAATTAAACTTATCAGATTACTGTCAGAATCATCTGGACATCAAGGCATGGTAGGTGGCCAAGTATTAGATATGGACAGTGAAGATAAAGAAATCACTTTAGATACATTGAGAAAAATTCATAGATATAAAACTGGCGCTTTGATTCGTTTTTCAGTAGTTGCTGCATGTACGATTGCTAAAGCAAATAGTAAAACATTTTTATTATTAGATGCATTTAGTCAAGAGTTAGGAATGATTTTCCAAATTAAAGACGATTTGCTAGATATCGAAGGTGATTTCGATAAAATTGGTAAAGCTGTCGGTAGTGATGAAATCAACAATAAAAGCACTTATATTTCGATACTTGGTAAAGTAAATACAAAAATTGCACTTGAACAACATGTTAATCAAGCACTTTACTTACTTGATCAATTAGATGAAAAGTATCAAACAGAAGAACTCAAATCACTTACAAAATTATTTGCAAGTAGAGATAAATAAATTATTAAACTAATGCTAATGAGAACTTCGTCGAAAATGGGCTTAAGGTGGTTAGAATATGGAAATTTCAAAAATTAAAAACCCTTCCTTTATTAAAGACTTATCTCATTCCGAACTTGAACAATTAAGTACTGATATCAGAAAGTTTTTAATTGAAACTTGTTCGATCACGGGCGGGCATATTGGTGCAAATTTAGGTGTAGTTGAACTAACAATTAGTTTGCATAAACATTTTAATAGTCCGACTGATAAAATAATATGGGATGTAGGTCACCAAGCTTATATACATAAAATTTTAACAGGTCGTGTACATGAATTTGATACTTTAAGACAATATAAAGGATTATGTGGTTTTCCTAAAATGAAAGAGTCTGAACACGACGTGTGGGAAGCAGGACACAGTTCTACTTCTCTATCTGCAGCTATGGGGATGGCTAAAGCACGTGATATTCAAGGTGGTAATCATCATGTTGTACCAGTTATTGGTGATGGTGCATTAACTGGTGGTATGGCACTGGAAGCGTTAAATCATATTGGTCATGATAAGACCAATTTAACAATCATATTAAACGATAATGAAATGAGTATTGCTCCAAATGTAGGTGCGATGCATAATATGTTTGGTCGCATCAGAATGAATCACAATTACAATAGATTTAAATTTGATGCGCAAAGTTTTATTAATAGGTTACCGGGTGGTCCGTTATTAAGAGATTCAGCCGATAAAATCAAAGACAGTTTAAAATATTTAGTTGTTGATGGTATATTTTTTGAAGAATTAGGTATTAAATACATCGGTCCCGTTGATGGACATAATTTCAAAGAATTAGATGAAGCAATCTCTACTTCAAAGCAAATAAACAAGCCAGTTATTATTCATGTTGTTACTAAAAAAGGTAAAGGCTATAAACCAGCTGAAATTGATACGATTGGGACATGGCATGGTCTTGGACCGTATAAATTAGAAACTGGTGAAGTCATTAATGACCATTCAAAAGGACCAGCATGGAGTGCTTTAATGAGTGATCAAGTATTATCATATGCTAAAACGGATAAAAGAGTTGTAGCAATAACACCGGCTATGCCTGTTGGTTCAAAACTCACAAAATTTCAACAAGCGTTACCTGAGCAATTCTTCGATGTTGGTATCGCTGAACAACATGCAGTAACGATGGCAGCAGGATTAGCAACTCAAGGAATGAAACCTTACGTAGCTATATATTCTACATTTATGCAAAGAGCCTATGATCAATTGTTACACGATGTAGATAGACAAAATTTAAATGTATTATTTGGTGTTGACCGTGCTGGATTAGTTGGCGCGGATGGTGAAACTCATCAAGGTGTATTTGATATAGGGTTTTTATGCCAATTTCCAAACTTTATTGTCATGATGCCTAAAGATGGGAACGAAGCGCTAGATATGGTCAAAACAGCATTTGAAACTGAACATGGACCAATGGCTATCAGATATCCAAGAGGAAATGCACCAGCACTTGATGAAAGTGCACAACAAAATATTTTAGAAATTGGAACGTGGACATACGAACGACAAGGACATGATGTTGTATTAATCAGTTATGGTCCGACTGTCGAACTTATTACGGATATTGCAGATGAATTATTAAAAGAAGATATTCATGTAAAAGTTGTAAATGCGCGTTTTATAAAACCAATGGATACAAAGATGCTTCATGAGCTTGGAACATCAAACATTCCAATTATAACTGTTGAAGAATCTATGTTAACTTCTAGTTTAGGCAGTCAAATAGCTACATTTTTAAAAGACCATGATTATACAAATATGTTAAGAAGATTAGGTATTAACAATGAATATATAGAACATGGTGATGTAGATCTATTATTAGAAGACATAGGTATTTCCAAAGCAAATATTATTTCATTAATAAAATCAATCAAATAAATTAAAGTAACATTAAAAAGCCAAATTGAATTTGTAATTTGGCTTTTTTAACGGTTTTAAACATAAAATGTATAAATAATAAATGAGCGTATAAAAATGTATTTATTATTTATATTATCCAATTACGGTAAATGAGCATATTAATGGTTAAATTATTATTTTGAAACATTATATGCTATTATTATTGTATAAATATTCAGTGATAGAGGTGTTAAATATGGCAAATAAAACAATGCGTCAAATTAAGATTAGAGAAATCATTTCAAATGAACAAATAGAGACTCAAGAAGAACTTGTTCGAAGGTTAAATGAATATGATTTGAATATTACCCAAGCGACGATTTCGCGAGATATTAAAGAGTTACAACTTATAAAAGTACCAGCGCCATCAGGGCAATATATTTATAGTTTGCCAAGAGATCGTAAGTACCATCCTATAGATAAATTGGGAAGATATCTTATGGATTCATTCGTTAAAATTGATGGAGCAGGTAATTTATTAGTATTGAAAACACTTCCGGGTAATGCACAATCCATTGGTGCAATTATTGATCAGATTGATTGGAAAGAAGTAATTGGCACTATTTGTGGTGACGATACATGTTTGATTATTTGTAAAGATGTTGAGTCTGCTGAGATTATTACTGACAGAATTTTCAATATGCTTTAAAGGAGATTTAATATACAATGTTACAAGCACTTACAATAAAACAATTCGCTATAATTGAATCATTAGAAATCAACTTTGCAGATGGTCTCACTGTATTAAGTGGTGAAACAGGAGCAGGGAAATCTATCATCATTGATGCAATCGGGCAATTAGTTGGCGCAAGAGCATCTCAAAGTTTTGTTCGACATGGGGAACAAAAAGCGATTATCGAAGGTGTATTTGATATTGATGATGTACCTAACGTTAACAAAATTTTAAAAGAATTGGATATTGAATTTGACGAAGATTTCCTTTTTGTTAAAAGAGAAATATTTGCTTCTGGGAAAAGTATTTGTAAATTAAATAATCAAAACGTAACATTAACGGATTTGAAACTCGTTATGCAGGAATTGTTAGATATTCATGGACAACATGAAACGCAAGTATTGTTAAAACCTAAGTATCATTTATCACTTTTAGATGATTTTGCAGATGGTTTATATGATAAAGAAATTGAGCAATATACTTCTAACTTCAAATCCTACCAATTAAAAAAACAAGAACTTGATAAGTTAGAGTCACAAGATCAAGCTCTATTACAACGATTAGATTTGATTAAATTTCAAAGAGACGAATTGCAAGATGCAAATCTTAAAGAAGATGAGCTTGAATTCTTAAATCAAGAAATTAAGAAGTTACAAAATCATGAAAAGATTAACGAAAGCTTAAATAAAGCACATTTATTATTAAGTAGTGAAGAAAACATTACTGACAAAATATATGAACTTAATCAAGAGATTCAACACATCAATGATATTATTCCTGATAAATATACTTCTTTTAGTGAAGAGTTAGATCAAATGTATTACACATTAGAAGATTATAAACATGAACTATATAATGAATTAACATCTAATGATTTCGATGAATCTCTGTTAAATGAATATGAATCAAGATTGAATGTACTTTCAGATTTGAATAGAAAGTATGGTAAGAGTATTCCTGAATTAATTAAATATAGAGATAAAATTGAAGATGAAATTTTTAAAATTGAAAATTACGAACAAAGCACTTCACAGCTAAGAGAGGAAATTAATGAATTAAATGAATCTGTCTTGAAGAGTGGCCAAGCACTTTCTAAACAAAGACGTAAAGTTGCTTTACAACTAAGAGACCGTCTTGTAGATGAAGTACAAAACTTACATATGCAAGATGCCAATATTGAAATTACATTTACTAAAACAGCGCCGAATAAAAATGGTTTAGAAGAAGTTGAGTTTTTAATAAGCCCAAATAAAGGTGAACCACTTAAAAGTTTAAATAAAATTGCATCTGGTGGTGAACTTTCCAGAATTATGCTCGCATTAAAAAGCATTTTTGTATCTTCTAAAGGACAAACTGCAATTCTATTTGATGAAGTGGATACAGGTGTATCGGGTAGAGTAGCTCAAAAAATGGCAGAAAAAATGTATCAAATATCTCAATCATTACAAGTGATTTGTATATCTCATTTACCTCAAGTAGCAGCGATTTGTGACAATCATTTATATATCACTAAAGAAACAATAAATGATCGTACCACTACTTCAATTAAGCAACTAGATGGAGAAGAAAAAATCGATGAAATCGCACGAATGATTTCTGGTGTTGAAGTGACAGAATTAACAAGACAACATGCAAAAGAAATGATATTACAAAATAAGAATTAAAATAGAAAGATTCGGTAGGGTGTTCAATATGGTAATTAAGTTAGCAATAATAGAAGACTCAAAAGCATATGTGAGTGAAGTTACACAATTCTTAAAGAAACAAAATATTGAAATTGTTAATATTGGCTATAATGGGAAAGAAGCGCTCGATTTCCTTAATGAAAAGAATTTTGATGTACTTTTATTAGATTTAATATTGCCTCATATAGATGGGTTAACATTGTTAAAAAATTATATTAAGCCTGATAAAGAATATAAAGTCATTTGTATGAGCGCATTTGTCAGTGATGATATTTTAAAAGAATCTGTATCTCTAGGTGTTGATTACTTCTTAATTAAACCTGTGGAGTTTGATGTATTACTGAATACTATCCATCGTGTTCTTGAGACAAGTGAAGTGAGTCCCGAAGAAGCAGATGCAGTTGATTCATTACTAGAAAATATAGGTATATCAAATAACTTGAATGGTTATCACTATATTAAATATGGTATACATTTAATGCTAAATCATTCACATAAAATGCAATTAACTAAAGAACTTTATCCACTTATATCTGAACACTATGGTGTTCAAGCGAATAGTGTAGAAAGATCAATTAGACACGCCATCAAATTGGCGTGGGATAAAGAATTGAAATTGTACTGGTACAATACTGAGAAATCATATATGAAGCCTACAAATGGTGAATTAATGGGTCACTTATTTAAAATTTATAATGAATCTCAAAATAAAAACAACTGACTAAGTGAATAAATTTGTCAGTTGTTTTTATTTTTTGAATTTTTCTTTAAAAATTGTTCCTGTGCGCGTTTGTTTTTCTTCTCTCGATGCAATATGTAGCCACCAATAAATACAATACCAAATACAAAAAATATGAATCCTAATAAGAATTGAACCCAAATAAAATGTAATTGTGGTACGAGTACACCAAAGACAGCATCTCTCATCCACTTAATACCTAGTCCAGCAAGTATGCCAGGAATAATTAATATAAGTAACGCAACGTACTTTTGCATAAGAATAAACCCCTATAATTGAATTACTTATATTATATATGAGTTATTGTTTAAAAGTAAACATTCAAAAAATGGAATAATATTATAAATTTGATTATGATAGTAAATGGAGGGGATGACATGCAATTTAACGAAATCATTGAAAAAGGCAAACAAGTTAAAGCAACGATCGCAGTTTGTAAATCTAATGACGAAAGTGTTATTAAATCAGTGGTTAAGGCAATTAAAGAAACGAATGTGAACTTTATTTTATTTGATGAAGAGCCACAAGATGAATTAATTCGTTCTTTTAATTTAAGCGCAACAGAATTCAAGAGAATTCATATTGTACAAACTAGAGATGAACAACATACCGTTTCAGAATGTGTAAATTCAGTAACAACAGGAGAAGCAGATTTAATTATGAAAGGTATCATTTCAACTTCAACCTTATTAAAAGAAATATTAAATGATAAATATCAATTAAAAACATCAAACAGAATGAGTCACGTTGCATTATTTAATGTACCTGAATATCATAAGATGCTAGCTATCTCAGATGTAGCAATGAATATTGCACCGAATACAGAAGAGAAAATTGAAATCACTTCAAATTTAATTGATACTTTACACATACTCGGAATAGAAAAACCAAATATTGCAGTATTATCCGCAATTGAAAATGTTAATCCTAAAATGCAATCTTCTGTAGATGCGCATGCTGTTGTATCTCATTTCAAAAATATGAGTACTGATGTAATGATTGAAGGACCAATTGCTTTTGATGCAGCAATTAATAAACAAGCATCAATCATTAAAAATATTGACTCAAATATTTCAGGTAATGTAGATGGATTAATCGTGCCACAAATAGAAAGTGGTAATATATTATACAAATCACTGGTTTATTTATCACATGCAGATGTTGCATCTATAATAATAGGTGCAAAAATACCAATAATTTTAACATCACGTTCAGATAACTCACGTGACAAATTTCATTCCATTTGTAGTGCTTTAATGCTCATTTAGTATATTATAATAATAAATCAATAACTATACTCTTTAAAGCGATAAAATGAAAGTGGTTTCAAGGCTTATAAATCAATTTATTTTGAATTTTCTAAAAAGTTTTACTTTTTGAAAGCGCTGTCATTTATCGTCAATTTATTTGATAAATAAAACTTTTGATGTAAAATTAGAAATGAAGTTAATTAATTTATGGATGAAAAGGGGATTTATATGTTATTCGAAACTATAGAGAAATATGACTATGAACAAATTGTATTCTGCCATGATAAGAGCTCTGGATTAAAAGCAATTATTGCAATCCACGATACAACTTTAGGGCCTGCATTAGGTGGATGTAGAATGTGGCCATACGAAAATGAAGAAGAAGCAATTAATGATGCATTACGCCTTTCAAGAGGTATGACATATAAAAACGCTGCAGCTGGATTAAATCTAGGTGGCGGAAAAACTGTAATTATCGGTGATCCAAAAAAAGATAAATCAGAAGCTTTATTTAGAGCTTTAGGTAGATATGTTGAAAGTTTAAATGGTAGATATATTACTGCTGAAGATGTTGGTACTACAGAAGCTGATATGGATTTAATTTTTGAAGAAACTGATTATGTTGTTGGACTTTCTGAAAGTCACCAATCAAGTGGTAATCCAAGTCCTAAAACATCTTTAGGTGTATACGTTTCAATGAAGAGAGCAGCTAAAGAAGCTTTTGGAACAGATGATTTATCTGGTAAAACTGTAGCTGTACAAGGTGTTGGTCACGTCGCTTATGACTTATGTCGTTATTTACATGAAGCTGGAGCAAAATTAATCGTTACAGATATTAACCAAGAAGCAGTCGATAGAGTTGTTAATGACTTTAATGCAACAGCTGTCGGTATTAATGATATTTATGATGTTGAAGCAGATATATTTGCGCCATGTGCATTAGGTGGCGTATTAAACGACGATACAATCGAAAGATTAAAAGTAAAAGTTGTTTGCGGAAGTGCAAATAACCAATTAGAAGATATAGATAATCACGGTAGCCAATTAGAAGACAAAGGCATTGTGTATGCACCTGACTTTGTAGCTAATTCAGGTGGTGTAATTAACGTAGCAGATGAATTAGATGGTTATAACGAAGTAAGAGCCGTTTCTAATATCGAAAAAATTTACGATCAAATGGATAAAGTTTTTGAAATCAGTAAACGCGATCACATTACAACTGCACGTGCTGCTGAAATATTAGCAGAAGAACGTATTGAACAATTGAAGAATGTTAGAAGTAATTTCTTAAAAACTGAAAGATCAATCATATCTAGAGGTAAAAAGTAATGAAAAAAATTCTTGTACTTAATTTAGGGAGCACGTCATCCAAAATCGCAGTTTTTACTGAATATGATATGAAATTTGAAGATGTTATTAGACACGACATTGAACAAACGAATCTTCCATTAAATGATCAAGTTGATTTTAGACTTGAAAGTATCAAGAATGCATTAAACCTTCACCATATTTCTCTACACGCAATAGATGCTATTGCGTGTAGAGGTGGTGTTTTAAAGCCGATTGAAGGCGGCACATACATAATAAATAAGAAAATGTACAATGATTTAAAGACGTTTAAATATGGGTTTCATGCATCTAACTTAAGCGGTGTGATTGGTTATGAAATTGCAAAAGAATTAAATATCGAATCTTACATTGTAGATCCAGTAGTTGTAGATGAACTTATGCCAGAAGCACGTTTAACTGGTATTAAAGGATTGGAAAGAAGAAGTATTTTCCACGCTTTAAATCAGAAATCAGTAGCTAAAGAATTTGCTAAATCGGTCAATCGTAAGTATGAAGATATTAATGTTATCGTTGCGCATTTAGGTGGCGGTATTACTGTTGGTGCACATCGAAAAGGTCGTGTCATTGAAGTTAATGATGGATTATTAGGCGAAGGACCATTAAGTCCTGAAAGAGCAGGATCTATACCAAACGATGTATTGATAACATGGCTTATAGAAAATGAATTTACCGTACATGAAGCAATGAATGAATTATCTAAACACGCTGGATTAATGTCATATTTCGGAACAAATAATTGTTTAGAAATTGAAAAGTTAATGGAAAATGGTGATCAAAAAGCGCAACTTGTATTAGATACAATGTGTTATCAAGTGGCAAAATATATTGGTGCTTGTGCTGCTTCTTTAGAAGGAGATGTTGATCAAATCATTTTAACTGGTGGCCTTAGTTATTCAAAATATTTAATAAATAAAGTAAAACAATATGTATCTTGGATACAAAATGTTACTATATATGCAGGAGAAAAAGAAATGCACGCCTTAAATACTGGCGTTATGGACCTCTTATACGGTAAAATTAGTACCAAGTCATATGAATAAGGAGTAATACTATGTCTAAAGACTATGATTTAGTTATTCTTGGTGGTGGAACTGCAGGTTATGTATCTGCAATTAGAGCGTCACAACTTGGAAAAAGTGTAGCATTAGTAGAGAAATCTAAGGTTGGTGGAACGTGCTTACATAAAGGATGTATTCCAACCAAATCATATTTAAAAACCGCTGAAATTTTAAGATACATTAATCATGCAAATGATTATGGTATTAAGACCGCTTCAGCAGATTTTGATATGAAAGATATTGTAAGTAAAAAAGATGAAACAGTAAATACGATGTATCAAGGTGTACAATCCTTGATGAAAAAATATAAAATTGATGTTTATGAAGGTAATGGCAGAATATTAGGGCCATCATTATTTTCACCACAAGCTGGGACTGTTTCAGTAGAGTTTGAAAATGGTGAATCAGAATTACTTGTGAACCAAAACGTATTAATAGCGACTGGATCACGACCTGTTGAATTGCCATTTCTGAAATTTAATCATCAAACGATCATTTCTAGTGATGATATGATGCAATTAGAACAATTGCCGAAAAACATTTTAATTGTTGGTGGCGGTGTTATTGGCTTAGAATTTGCCTCATTACTTAATGATTTATCAGTAGACGTTACTGTGGTAGAAGCTGGACCTTCAATCATTCCAAATGAGCAACAAGAAATAAGTAAAACATTGAAGAAACAATTTGAGCAATCAGGAATTAAAATCATAGAAGGATTACCTTTATCTGAATCAGATATTCAAATCGATGATGAATGTGTCGATGTACAGATTCAAGGTGAACAACAACGATTTGATAAAGTATTAGTAGCTGTCGGCAGAAAACCAAATACCGATGATTTAGGCTTGAATAATACAAAGATTAAAACAGATGATAAAGGATACATCATCACTAATGATGTTTACCAAACTGATGATAAACATATTTATGCAGTTGGTGATGTAATCGGAAATTATCAATTAGCACATGTATCAACGAAGGAAGGTACAATTGCTGTTGAGCATATGTTTGATTTAAATCCGATTTTACTGGATTACTTAACAGTTCCAAGATGTATCTATACAAATCCGGAAGTGGCATCCATTGGTATGACCGAACAAGATGCAAAAAATACTGGAATTTCATATAAGAAGTTTAAAGTACCATTTAAAGCGATTGGTAAATCTGTAATCGAAAATAATGGTTTAGGTGAATGTATATTAATTAAAGATGTTGAAAATGATAAAGTATTAGGTATTCATATGATTGGTGCTAAAGTAACTGAACTAATTAATGAAGCCGCGTTATTTACATTTATGAATGGTTCTACTGAAGAATTAGCTACTACTGTACATGCGCACCCTTCAATTGGGGAAGTGCTTATGGAATTAGGATTGAAATCTGAGAATCGTGCTATTCACGTCTAAAGAGGAGAGATTAGATGTTAGATTATAAGACTGTCGGATTAACGCATGAAGACTTAAAACAAATGTATAAATGGATGTTGTTAGGACGTAAGATTGACGAACGAATGTGGCTTTTAAATAGAGCTGGGAAATTGCCTTTTGTTATTAGCTGCCAAGGTCAAGAAGCTACACAAATAGGTACATATTTCGCACTTAAAGATGAAGATATTTTAGCACCATACTATAGAGATTTAGCGTTAGTAACAGCTAGAGGTATTACAGCTGAGGAATCAATGTTAGCTGCATTTGCTAAACAAGGTGATACGTCAAGTGGTGGTAAACAAATGCCTTCTCATTTTAGTAAAAAAGATTTGGGTATCTTAACACAGGGTTCTTGTGTAACGACACAAGTATTACATGCAGTTGGTGCAAGTTTATCTATAAAAATGGATGGAAAGAAAAGTGTTGCACTTGCAACTTTAGGTGAGGGAAGTACGAGCCAAGGTGATTTTCATGAAGCGATGAACTTTGCCGGCGTTCACAAACTGCCTTACATCTGTATCATTGAAAACAATAAATATGCGATATCTGTACCGAGCCATCTACAATTTGCTACTGATGATCTATCTTCAAGAGCAGCTGGATATGGCGCTTTTGGTGAGCAAGTAGATGGTAATGACCCAATTGCAGTTTATGAAGCAGTGAAACGTGCAAGAGAACGTGCAATCAATGGGGAAGGTCCAACATTGATTGAAGCTTTATGTAGTCGGTTAACACCTCATTCATCTGATGATGACGATAACTATCGTCCGGCAGAAGAAATGAAAGAAGAAAAAGAAAATGACTGTATTATTAAATTTAAATCATATTTAGTTGATAATGAAATTGGTGACGAAGCTTGGTTCAAACAATTAGATGATGAAATTAAACAAGAAATCAATACAGCTACAAAGAATGCTGAAAAGGCACCTTATCCATTGCCTGAAGAAGCTTTAACACATGTATATGATCAAGGAGGCGAACAAAATGCCTAAATTATCTTATCTAGACGCAATTAATCAAGCGATGGATCAAGCGATGGAAAAAGATAAAAATGTATTTGTCATTGGTGAAGACGTTGGGTTAAAAGGCGGCGTATTTGGCGCTACTAAAAATTTATATGACAAATATGGTGCTGGAAGAGTTATGGACTCACCATTAGCGGAATCCAATATCGTTGGTGCATCTATTGGTGCAGCTATGATGGGGAAACGCCCAGTTGCTGAAATACAATTTGCAGAGTATATTGTTCCAGCGACAAATCAAATTATCAATGAAGCAGCAAAAATTAGATACCGTTCTAATAATGACTGGGATTGTCCAATGACTATCCGTAGTCCATTTGGAGGCGGGATTCATGGTGCACTTTACCATTCACAAAGTATTGAAACGATATTCTGTTCGACACCTGGATTAAGAGTCGTTATCCCATCAACACCATATGATGCAAAAGGTCTTTTATTAGCGTCAATTGAAGATAATGACCCAGTGTTGTACTTTGAACATAAGAAAGCATATCGATTATTAAAAGAAGAAGTGCCTGAAGAATATTATACAGTGCCATTAGACAAAGCAGATGTAAAACGTGAAGGTACAGACATTACAGTATTCACATACGGTTTATGTGTTAATTATGCTTTGCAAGCAGCTGAAATATTATCAACGGAAGGTATCAATGCTGAAATTGTTGATTTACGTACTTTATATCCATTAGATAAAGAAACAATTATCAATTGTGCTAAAAAGACTGGTAAAGTATTGTTAATCACTGAAGATAATTTAGAAGGTAGTGTTATAAGTGAAGTGTCTGCAATCATTGCAGAAAACTGTTTATTTGACCTAGATGCTCCAATAGCAAGATTGGCTGGACCTGATGTACCGGCAATGCCATTCTCACCACCTATGGAAGATTTCTTTATGATGAATCCAGAAAAAATCGAACAAAAAATGAGAACATTAGCTGAATTTTAGGAGGTATAATGATGGACGTTAAAATGCCAAAGCTTGGAGAAAGTGTGCATGAAGGAACGATTGAACAATGGCTTGTTAAACCAGGTGACACAATCGAAGAATATGATGCATTATGTGAAGTAATTACAGATAAGGTAACAGCGGAAGTACCATCTACATTCAGCGGCGTCATCAAAGAACTTGTTGTAGAAGCTGGGGAAACAGTAGACGTTGGTACAATTATTTGTCGTATGGATGTAGAAGGCGATTCAGGAGATGTAGCAACGACTTCATCAGAAGAGCCTGAAGAAAATACGGCTGAAGAACCTACGCAAGCAAAAGAATCAAATAAAACTGCAGAGTCAAACGATAAAACAGAAAAACAAAATAATGGTCAATTCTCACCAGTTGTATTTAAATTAGCGAGTGAAAATGGCATTAATTTAGATGGTGTTAAAGGTACAGGCCATTTAGGACGTGTCACTAAGAAAGATATTTTAAATGCGATAGAACAAGATGAAAATGTAGAACAAACGCAATCACAACCTAAAGAAAGTGTTGTAAAAGAGGCGCCTGTTGAACAAAGCAATCAAATTGAAGCAGATACATCTACTGAACATATTGGTGAATCTATACCTGTTAATGGTGTGAGAAGAGCAATCGCAAATAAAATGGTACAAAGTGTGAATGAAATCCCTCATGCATGGATGATGGTTGAAGTAGATGCTACTGATCTTGTTAAAACAAGACAACATCACAAATCATCATTTAAACAAAATGAAGGATTTAATTTAACATTCTTTGCATTCTTTGTTAAAGCAGTTGCAGAAGGCTTGAAAAAATATCCAATGCTTAATAGCACTTGGTCAAACGATGAAATTAAAATTCATAAAGATATAAATGTTTCTATTGCAGTTGCTAGTGAAGATAAATTGTATGTACCAGTAATCAAAAATGCAGACGATAAATCTATTAAAGGTATTGCAAAAGAAATTAATGATCTAGCTACAAGAGGTAGAAAACATAAATTAACTTCACAAGATATGCAAGGTGGAACATTTACAGTTAATAATACTGGTTCATTCGGTTCTGTATCATCAATGGGAATTATTAATCACCCACAAGCAGCTATACTACAAGTTGAATCAATTGTTAAAAGGCCAGTCGTTGTAAATGACATGATCGGCATTCGAGATATGGTTAATTTATCACTGTCTATTGACCACAGAATTTTAGATGGCTTAATGGCTGGTGAATTTCTGAAATATGTGAAAGAAAGATTACAAAGTATGACAATTGAGAATACATCAATCTATTAACAAAACCTTCTCATTGTTTTACAATACATTCTCCTGTAAAATAGACTTATCTATTATTACAGGAGGCTTTTTTTATGGAAATGGATTTTAATTTATATATGAATGATGTTGTCAATTCAGCAAGAAACGAGATAGAAGCGGCAGGATATAAGCAATTAACAACTAAAGAAGATGTTGAGTCTACTTTTAATAAACCTGGTACAACATTTGTTATGGTTAATTCAGTATGTGGTTGTGCAGGTGGCATCGCAAGACCTGCAGCACAACATGCATTACACTATGATAAATTACCAGACCAACTCGTAACTGTATTTGCAGGACAAGATAAAGAAGCTACAGCAACAGCAAGAGATTACTTCGAAGGATATCCGCCTTCAAGTCCATCATTTGCTTTTCTTAAAGATGGTAAAATTGTAAAAATGATAGAAAGACACGAAATAGAAGGACATGATCCAATGAGTGTCATCACAAATATTCAAGCGTTATTTGAAGAGCATTGTAAAGAAATATAAAGGATTGATTAGATTCTTATGCAAATAAAACCGTATAGAATAGGTTATAGAACATTAAAGACTGCTTTAGGGATGACATTAGCTGTCATCCTTTCTCAGTTAATAGGTTTAGAAAATTATGCGTCAAGTGCTATTTTAGTCGTCCTTTGTATTAAAGATACGAGAGTGAAATCATTTGAAGCGGCAATTTATCGTTTTATCGCATGTTTTATTGCGATTATGTGTGCATCGTTATTCTTTACTTACTTAGGCAGCACACCGCTTGTATTAGGGTTAATGGTGCTCTTATTCATACCAATTACGGTAATGATTGGTGTACAAGAAGGTATCGTAACAAGTTGTGTAATCATTTTGCATTTATTCTTAGCAGAATCTATTGATTTACATTTAATAATCAACGAAATATTACTACTTATAATTGGTATTGGTATCGCGTTAATTATGAACATGTTTATGCCAAGTTTAGATCATAAACTCAACCAATATAAACGAAAAATTGAAGATGATTTTATTTTGATTACGTATGTATTTAGTAAAGGGTTAATGGACCCGAATAAACAATTAAACATTCCTTCATTTGAGAAAGTATCCCAAAATATTAAACAAGCTAAATCTTTAGCGTTTAGGGAAGTAAAAAATCATTTTGTAAGAAATGAAAATTCGTACTATCATTATTTTGATATGAGAGAAGAACAACTCACATTATTAAAACGAATGAAGAAATTAATTGAATCTATGCAACATAGTCAACACGCACATTTTTTATGTAGTCAATTGCTGTTTGACGTTTCACAAAATGTACAAAGTAAAGATTATACACTTATGAGATTGCATAGTTTATATGAAATAAAAATCAAACTACAGTCTATTGAATTACCAAAAACACAAGAAGAACTCGAAAGTATTGCAGCTTTATTCCAATTACTTAATGAAGTTGAAGAGTATTTACGTATTAAATCTCAATTTGGTAGTTTAAAAAAATAACAAAAAGCCATCTGTGGACTTCACAGATGGTTTTTGTGTTATTCAAACATATTCAGTTTTAACTTAATTTGTTAATAAAAATGGTAGTACACCTGATAGAATAAGTGACGCAACAATTGCTACAAGCATCACTATGATTACTATTTTGCGGAGTTTCTTATTACCCATAATAAACCTCACTTTGAACAATAATTTTGTATATATTTATTAACTATTATACACTAGATAGTGAGATATTTAAATAATTGAAATGAGGGAATAGCATGATAAACAAGCAAAGATTGTTAGATACTTTTATAGAATTAGTTAAGGTCGATTCTGAATCTAAAAACGAAAGACAAATCGCTGACTTATTAATTCAAAAGTTCAGAGATCTAGGTTTAGAAGTTAAAGAGGATGATTCACAAAAAGATACAGGATATGGTGCAGGGAACCTCATTTGTAAACTGAATGCTAAAGATAATCAAAAAACAGCAATCTATTTTACGAGCCATATGGATACAGTCAATCCAGGTAACGGTATTGAACCTGAGCTACGTGAAGATGGTTATATTTATTCTAAAGGAGAAACAATATTAGGTTCTGATGATAAAGCTGGATTAGCAGCTATATTAGAAGCAATCGAAGTGATGAAAGAACAAGATGTTCAACATGGGGATATTGAATTTGTAATTACTGTCGGCGAAGAAATGGGATTAGTAGGTGCTAAAGCATTAAATCCTGAAGACATTACTGCTAAATTTGGTTATGCGATTGATGCACCTGGTAAAGTAGGTACAACTGTTATTGGTGCGCCAACACAAGCGAAAATAGAAACAATTATCACTGGTAAAACAGCTCATGCTGGATTAGAACCTGAGAAAGGTGTTTCTGCAATTAATATAGCTGCTAAAGCAATTAGTCATATGAATTTAGGCAGAATAGATGAAGAAACTACCGCAAATATTGGGCGATTTGAAGGTGGAACTGCAACGAATATTGTAAGTGATCATGTTTATATTTTAAGTGAGGCAAGATCAATTGATGAAGAAAAAATGCAACAACAAGTAGCACATATGAAAGAAGCATTTGAAAAAACAGCTGAAGAGTTTGGTTGTACAGCTGATGTTAATGTGAAAATTATGTATCCAAATATCAATTTAACTGAACAAGATGAAGTTGTACAACTAGCAGTTAATGCAACGAAGAAGATTGGTCGTCAATCTGAATTAGTTGTAACAGGTGGAGGATCAGACGGCAACGTCATTAATGGTTTCGGTATTCCGACTGTTATTTTAGGCGTAGGATATGAGTTTATTCATACCAAAAATGAACGTATGCCTGTTGAAGAATTGCAAAAAATCACAGAACAAATCGTCGCTATTTCAGAACTTGCGTAAATTTTGCAAATGTAAACGTATTCATTTGAAATTAAAATGTTATTAGAAGATGATTAATAATAAACTGTGTTAAAATGTAATAGAAAATGATAAAAAGTGAGGTTAATTTCATGACACAAGAAATAGGCGTAGTTGGTTTAGCTGTAATGGGTAAAAACTTAGCTTGGAATATTGAATCACGTGGTTACTCAGTATCAGTATATAACCGTTCAAAAGAGAAAGTCGATCAAATGGTCGAAGAATCAAAAGGTAAAAATATACATCCAAACTATTCAATTGAAGAATTTGTAGATTCATTAGAAAAACCTAGAAAAATTTTATTAATGGTTAAAGCTGGAGAAGCAACTGATAAAACAATCGACAGTTTATTACCATTATTAGATAAAGGCGACATCTTAATCGATGGCGGAAATACAAATTATTTAGATACAATACGTAGAAATCAATACTTAGATGAAAGTGGTATTAACTTTATTGGTACTGGTGTTTCTGGCGGTGAAGAAGGTGCATTAACTGGACCATCAATTATGCCAGGTGGACAACAAGAAGCTTATGAATTAGTAGCACCAATTCTTGAAAGTATTTCTGCTAAAGCGAGCGATGGATCACCATGTGTAACTTATGTCGGTCCAGATGGCGCAGGACATTACGTTAAAATGGTACATAATGGTATCGAATATGCAGATATGCAATTAATTGCTGAAAGTTATGACTTAATGAAACGTGTACTTCACATGGATCATAAAGAAATAGCAGATACATTTAAATCATGGAATACAGGTGAGCTTGAAAGTTACCTTATTGAAATTACAGGTGAAATTTTCAATAAATTAGACGAAGATGGCGAACCATTAGTAGAAAAAATCATGGACAAAGCTGGACAAAAAGGTACTGGTAAATGGACATCAATTAATGCTTTAGAATTAGGTGTACCATTAACAATTATTACTGAGTCAGTATTTGCTAGATTTATTTCATCATTTAAAGATGAAAGAGTTAAAGCAAGTCAATCATTCAATCCTGAAGTAACTGAATTTACTGGCGATAAAGAAGCATTCTTAGAACAAATTAGACAAGCATTATACATGAGTAAGATTTGTAGTTATGCTCAAGGATTTGCTCAAATGAAAACTGCTAGTGAAACAAATGGTTGGGACTTGAAATTAGGCGAATTAGCAATGATTTGGAGAGAAGGTTGTATCATTCGTGCACAATTCTTACAAAAAATCAAAGAAGCTTATGATAACGACAAAGCGTTAACGAACTTATTATTAGACCCATACTTTAATGATATCGTTGCTAAATATCAAGGTTCATTAAGAGAAGTATCTGCAACGGCAATTAAAGCAGGTATTGCAACTCCAGGTTTCTCTTCTGCTATTAACTATTTCGATAGCTACCGTTCAGAAGATTTACCAGCAAACTTAATTCAAGCACAACGTGATTATTTCGGAGCTCATACTTATGAACGTAAAGATACAGATGGCGTTTATCACACAGAGTGGACAAAATAATTTAATTTAATAAATGATAGAATAACAAAATCCCTGTAAAGCAGTTTACTAAGCGCTTTACAGGGGTTTTTATTTAAGTATTTAATGATCTATGATCGACAGGTACCCATAATTGAACTTTAGAAATTTCTTGATTAAAGTTAACATCCAAGGGATAAACTTCTACATAGAAATCATCATGAATAAAAGGCATTTTTAATTGCCATTGATTTTCTATATGATGCCAAGCTTCGCTTACAACAAAATCAAGTTCACCTTGTAGATTGAAAGTTGCGCAATGATGACCGGGCAAATTGTAATTATCTAAGTGACCAGGATAACGATTGCTAGGTACCCCTACAAATACTTCTAATCCATCAACAAGGGGTTTGCGTATGACAAATAATTGATTTGGTTTTGTGTCGTTATATCTAACAAAGTCTTCAATATATTTGTTATCAATTAACATTTCTAATAAATCAGGAACTAAAAAATGATTCGCTAATTCATTAGAATGATAATGATGATTTTTTCCTACTAAATTAATTTCATCTTTATATTGTAATGAATAATTTAGAGGTTCAGTTTCTGTAGCGGTTAATTTGATTGAAACACGCTTTTTAATTTTCAACAATGATTGGTGTGTCTTCGTTTGAAGAGGGCTTATACCATGATATGTATTATAACTATGCGCAAATGCATGTGCATCTGAATAACCATATTTAAGTGCAATATCTAATATTCTACTATGTCCACTTAATATGTCATATGCAGCTTCTGTCATTTTTCGAGCGAGTTGATACTCTTCAGGTGTCATGCCAATAACCATTGTGAAAGTTTGATTTAAATGATATGGCGATTGTCCCACATGTTCACTTAATGTTTGTAAATCAATATCTGTTAACAAGTGGTCTTCGATATAGACAATCGCTCTTTGTAAAACTTTAATTGCTTCCAATGTTCTGTCACTCCTGTGGGTAGAAAGATTAATTAATATCGTCCCACCATTTGAATCCATCAACTGACAATAATAGTTGACTCTTAATAGGTCCATTCGTACCAGATCTATAATTCGGGAATGGTGCTTTATCATTGTCCCATACATTTTGAATTACATCCACATATTTCCATGTAGCTTTTAATTCTTCCCAATGCGTAAAGTTAGTTGAATCGCCTTTTAGACAATCAAATATTAAGTTCTCGTACGCATCAACTGTATTCATCTTATCTTGCGCACTCATAGCGTATGATAATTGTACAGGTTCAGTTTCAATACCTTGTACTTGTTTTTTAGCGTTTAAATGCAATGAGATACCTTCATTAGGTTGAATATTAATGACTAATAAATTGGAATCTAATTGTGAATCACGTTGATAATATAAATTCATAGGTACTTCTTTAAATTCAACGATAACTTGTATTCCTTTTTTCTTCATACGTTTTCCTGTACGAATAAAGAAAGGTACGCCAGCCCATCTGAAATTGTCGATCAGTAATTTGCCGGCAACAAAAGTAGGGGTGTTTGAATCATCAGCGACTTTATCTTCTTCGCGATAACTCTTAACGTGTTCACCATCAATTTGTCCTTTGTCATATTGTCCGCGTACAAAGTTTTGTTTTACTTCTGATTCATCTAAAGGACGAATTGAACGTAAAACTTTAACTTTTTCATTACGTACATCTTCACTGTTCAGACTAATTGGTGGTTCCATTGCTAATAAAGCAACCATTTGTAACATATGGTTTTGGAACATGTCTTTAAGGGCACCACTATTTTCATAATAGCCGCCACGATCTTCTACACCTAAAATTTCTGATGATGTGACTTGTATATTAGAAATATATTTATTATTCCATAATGGTTCAAACATAGCGTTTGCGAATCTTAAAACTTCGATATTTTGAACCATATCTTTACCTAAATAATGGTCTATTCTATATATTTCTTCTTCTTTAAATGATCTTCTGATTTGTTCGTTTAATTCTTCAGCAGAAGATAAATTATTCCCAAAAGGTTTCTCAATGATTAGTCTCTTAAATCCAGATGTCTTAGTTAATCCAGAAGATTTAAGGAAATCTGTGACTGTACCAAAGAATTGAGGCGCCATTGCTAAATAGAATAATCTATTGCCTTCTAATTGATATTGTGAATCTAAGTCATTTGCAAATTCTAATAACTCTTGGTAACTAGAAGCATCGCTAACATCATGAGATTGATAAAAGACATGTTCCATAAATGCATCTAATTTTTCTGTATTTTGAACGTGTTTTTTAATAGATGATTTTATTTCAGTTCGAAACTTATCAGTTGTCCAATCTCTACGACCTACACCAATTATAGCAATGTGTTCGTCTAGTTGATTTTGTTGGTATAAATGAAAAATAGATGGGAACAGTTTACGATGACTTAAATCACCTGTAGCCCCAAATATTGTAATTAAACATGGGATATTTTTTGTTTCGCTTGTCAATATAATTACCTCGATTCTATAACTTTTTCACAATTTACAATATCATTCATTATAACATGATAATCTTTGATATTCTTCAATTTGACTTGTTAAATTTTCAATTAATTCTGTAATTTGATTCAAACATGCTAAATTTTTGATTTTTTTAATTTTAATTTAGCGAACGTGTTATAATTATTGCGTAAGGAGGAAGACGATGGAACTCACATTTTTAGGCACAAGTGCCGGGCTACCAACTAAAGAAAGAAATACGCAAGCGATTGCCTTTAATTGTTTACCATATGAAAATCAAATTTGGCTATTTGATGTGGGTGAGGCGACGCAACATAGAATTTTACATACAGGTGTTAAATTAGGTAAAGTGAGCCATATATTTATCACGCATTTACATGGTGATCATATATTTGGATTACCTGGTTTGTTAACAAGTCGTTCCTTCCAAGGTGGTAAAGATAAGCCACTTACGATAATAGGTCCTAAAGGGATTGCTAAATTTATACAAACTGCTCTAGATATTTCTCAATCAAATCTTAATTATCCAATTACAGTTAATGAGTTTAATACGGAAACGGAATTAAACATTGATGGTTTTCACGTTCAAGCGCTCCCTTTAAAACATGGGATATTATCTGTCGGTTATAGAATAACTGCTCCAGATATCGAAGGGAAGTTAGAGGTAGATAAATTAAAAAGATTAGGAATGGAACCTGGACCAAAATATCAGGAAGTTAAAGCAAATGAAACTTTTGAATATAATAACCAAACTTATCAGTCGAAAGACTTTAAAGGCGAAAAGAAAAAAGGGAAAGTCATCACTATATTTGGTGATACAATGCCTTGCCAAAATGAACGCATCTTAGCTGATCAAGCCGATGTCATTGTCCATGAAACAACTTATATTGAAGGTGAAAAACATTTAGCAAATGATTATTATCATAGTCATATTGAAGATGTACTCAATTTAATGGATGAAATGAATGTTAAGAGAGGGCTATTTACACATTTATCTAATAGATATGAACTAGAAGACGTTCAGATGATAGAGGAAGAATTGAAATCTAAATATAAAAACGACTTTTACTTTGTAAAAGATTTTGATGCGTTTCAAATATAAAAAAGCAGAGGCTGTGACATTATTTTATGTCCCAGCCTCATGCTTTATTTTTATTAATCATCTTCGTTTTCAGCTAATTCAACACTTCGGTTTACTGCAGCATTTAAACAATCTAAGAAAATAGCTTCTATATCATGATTGCTTAATGCATTTAATCCTGCTTGTGTTGTACCACCTTTAGAAGTAATGTTCTTTCTAAGTTGGTCCATTTTCAAATCAGATCGTTCAATCATTTTACCAGTACCAATAATTAATTCTTTAATTGATTCTTCAACTTGAGATTGTTCAATACCAAGCTTTGTACCGGCATTAACATATTGTTCGAATACGTGATATAAGAAAGCAGGACCGCTTCCTGTTATTGCTGTCACTTGATGTAAATGATCTTCTTTAACTTCTAATGCGGTACCAAATGCTTCAATTAAAGTAATGACATCTTGTTTTGAAGTTGCACCGAAATTAGTAGAAAAGCTAATTCCTGTCACAGAGTGCCCAACGTGTGCATTAGTGTTCGGCATAATTCTTGCGATTGGATTTTCTACTTGTAAATGTTCTCTAATATAACTGATAGGTAAACCAGCCATAATTGAAATAAATTTGTTTTCTTTTGTAATATAAGGTTTAATACGATCTGCTAGTTTCAAGAAATCATAAGGTTTAGTGCTTAAAAAGACATAATCTGCATCTTTAAGTAATGCTTCATCATCATAACTATAATTAACACCTAATGTATCATGATAACCTTGTAATAAATCTCGATTTGATTTGTTTGTTAAATAAATATTTTCAGGCTCGACTGATTTACTGTTAACGATACCTGTGAATATTGCATTTGCCATATTTCCAGAACCATAAAACACGATTTTCATAATAATACCACTCACTTCCGTATGAATTCATTTTAATTATAAAGTAATTAAATCTTATGTCAAAAATGCTTAACAAATGATTATTATTCAAAATTTAATATATAATATAAATAATTATCTGGAAAGGGGCATAAATATGCTAGGGAAACATTACATTTTAACCGGCGCTACAGGAAGTCTAGGTGAATCTTTAATTCGTTCATTAGATAAACGTGGTGCTAAGGTGACAGTGATTATTCGCAATAATGAAAAAGCAAAAAAATTAAAACAAAAATATAAAAATATTGTTGATACACATATTTTGGACATGAATGAAACTAAACAATTAGAAACGTTTGAATTAAATAACGACATTAAATATGACGGCATCATTAACAATGCAGGATTAGGTTATTTTAAATCAAATGATCATCATACACAGCAAGATATCGAAGAGGTATACCGCATAAATCTTGTGAATTTAATTTTGCTACTTAATAAAATGATGCCTCATTTAAGAAGAGGTGCTTCAATTGTAAACATTTCATCAATATCTAGTATAGTTACGACACCATATAGCAGTCATTATGCAGCTTCGAAGGCAGCGCTCAGTCATTTTACAAATTCGTTAAGAATGGAAAGAGAAGATTTACATATATTACTTGTTAATCCTGGACCTTTTAAATCTGATTTTCACATTAAAGCAGATCCAACTGGACATTTCCAAAATCTAACGGGTGATATTCAGTTAGATACTGATGATTTAAGTGAACAAATTATTAGTGGTATGATCCATAAAAAAATAGAAATTAATGCACCAAAATGGATGTTTGCAGGGCTTAAATTTTATCAACTAGCACCTAGAACGTTCGAAAAATTATTCAAAAAATATTTTCTTAGCAAGAAATTATAAATAAACAAAGAGAGCGGGACAGAAATCTAATTTAGATTAAAAAGATTTCTGTCCCGTTTCTGTTATTTTTATGACGTGTGATTTTGATATTGAATATCTTTAACAATGGCACGCGCGTGTTTAATTTGTTCTTCTGTCATTGTTGTGTTGTAATGTTGAATGCTGTCTTTGAGTTGTTCACGTGAACTTGCACCTGTAATAATCGAACCAAGTGCGTCGAATGATTTTAAATAATTTAAAGTCACTGCAGATAGTTGGTCAAATTCAGTGTTTAACTTTTCAATTGTACTTGATAAATCATTATAATTATAATCAAGTAATCCATCATTAAATTTATTTTGAAGAACTTTAGTTGATTTATCAGTTAATAAACCTTTCGATAATGGGCCACGCGCTAAAATTTTAACGCCATGTTCATCAATTTCTTCAATTAAATCTTCAGGTCGGTTATCAATTAAACTAAATTGCATCATAATTGTTTCAATATTACTATTCTCTAAATAATAGCGAATCACATTAGGTCGTATTGAAGATATTCCGTAAGCACGAATGAGTCCTTCTTCTTTTAATCTTTCAAAAGCTTCAATCGATTCATCTTTATCATCTTCAATCGTTCCGCCGTGTAACATGTATAAATCCAGTTGGTCTAAATTCAAACGATGTAGAGAATCTTTAATACTATTCATAATATGTTCTTTAGAAGGATCCCAAAAATGTGTTTGCTTTTCTTTGTTAAAATGATTACCAACTTTTGAACCAATAACGATGTCATTTTGATATTTTTTAAGTAATTTACCTAGAATTTCTTCATTATGACCATAGTCATATAAATCAGCTGTATCAAAATACGTGATACCTTGTTGGATTGCTTCATCAACAATTGTTTCTGCATGTTCTAAATCTGTGCCAAGGCTCATACAACCTAAACCGACTTCGGAAATCTCGATACCACTTTTTAATTTGTTTTTTTGCATATTAAAGCTCCTTTCGCTACACTTTACATATTAAGTTTATCAGATTCACAAATTAAATGAAAAGAGGCACACTCAATTGAAATTAACAGAAGAAACGATTTCTAAAGAAGTTATATACAAAGGACGTATTTTTGATTTAGAAAAACATCAAGTATCACTACCAAATGGAGAAACAAGTGAAAGAGAAATCATATTACATAATGGTGCCGTATCTGTATTAGCAGTTACACCTGAAGAAGAGATACTCGTTGTGGAACAATTTAGAAAAGCAATGGAGAAAACATTAATTGAAATTCCTGCTGGTAAACTAGAAATT